>CAYZBB010000200.1:0-9129 GCA_964476495.1 uncultured Actinomycetes bacterium
TGGGGTCAGGATCGCGATCCGTCCGGGGCACCGCAAAGAAGTCTGTTGGACCCGTCCCGGCGGGCGTTGGCTGTTTGCTTCGCAGGTCGACTGCCAGCATCGATACCGCCTCATCGGTCCGATGCCACGGAGCAAGTTCGTTCGGCGTGCAGCTCCAGGTGGAGCAGCGCGACAGCTTGCGCCGTTTCCAGGGTGACGACGGATCGTGCCAACGTGCGTCTGAGACTGGCGTTCGTCCGTCCCAGTTTTCGTGCGAGTTCGGCCGGTGAGTAGCCGTCGTAGGTGAGCTCTGCGATCCGCTGGTGAGTCGGTGCAGCATCGACCAGGCTCTTGCGAGCGGGCAAGATGTCGCTGCAGTCGATGGCCAGCAGTCGGCGGGCGGTGTCGGGGCGGATCCGCCGCGGGTGGCTGCGATCGGCGAGGTCGACTGGAGCGAGTAGGCGGCGGATCGTCGAACGCGGCACCCCGGACAGGGCGCCGATGCGGTCGATGCCGACACCGTACTTACGAAGCAACTGCAGGTGTTCACGCGTTTCTCGGGCGTCCACAAAGGGCTCCCATCGGCCCATGACGATCGCCCGGGTCCTTTCCGCTTCGGCTCGGCGGTTGGCCCGGCGGCAGTGATGGCACCGGCAGCGGTCGGCCAGATACGCAACGCGGGTGCCATGCCGGTGCGGGTGCCCGGTGTGCGGACAGCTTCGCAATAGCTCATCGCCCGACACTGCGGCCATGCTCATCACCGCCTCGCAGCCTTCTCGCCGTACGGACAGTGTATTGATGTGCAAGTTGCTTAGTAAGCAACTCCTTAGGGTGCGTCGCATGGACGCTCAACCGCCGGTACTCGGCTTTGCCGAGATCGCAGCCGTGCTGGGGGTAAGCAAGACGCGAGCTTCGGCGTTGATCGCTCGGCCGGACTTTCCAGCACCAATCGCGACGTTGAGCGTGGGTCGCATCTGGTCGTACGACGAGGTGGCCGTTTACTGCGAGCGCCATGGCCGGTCGATGAAGCCCATTGACCAAATCTGACAACGGCCGCGGGTACCAGATTGTGAGGGCGAGGTGGAAGGGCATGGGGATCGCTCCTGGCTGAGGTAGGTGGTCCTACCTGTTGCAAGTGCGATCTGAGGCCAAATGTGGACACCCCGGCCCGTGCCAATTTTGGCGACAGCCGGGGTGCCTTCTGCAGCTACCAGGCGGCGCGCGTGAAGACCGGAGTCCGGCGTGCCTTCTGCTGCCGCCGCTCCAGTCGCCGACGGCGGGAGAACACGGCTGCCGCACACAGCAGCGGAGGCACGAACCAGCCGAGAAGCGGGATTGGGATGAGTGCCGGCGCCCAGAAGGCGAGCATCCACGCGAAGGTCCAGGCAATGCCTCGCCAGTATCGAAACACGAGGTACGCCCACACAAGATCCGTCATGACGACCTCCAGTTGCTGTCAGAGCGACGAGCTGGTCGTCGTCGCTAGTGAACGGCCGACGGGCAGCCGTCCACCCGCCGTGGGCCGGTAAGTCATGCCCGCGATCATGCCGAGCACGGCGCAGACGGATCCGGCGCCTCTCTTCCGACACGCCGCCCGATTGAGAGTTCCTGGCTCGTGGACACCCCACGACATGGCATCGCTCAGCTCCGCGAACTTGGTCGGGAGGGACAACCGAGATGATCACGCTCCGTAGGCCGCAGTAGCTCAACGCGGTGTTCTGGGGTGCCTACGAGCCAGGAAACTTGTGGAGATCAAGTTGACTGTGGCCCTCCGCGTGCAGGACCCTGCCCCATGTGATGACCCACCCATCGGGTGAGTAGGGGAGATCTGTGCGGTTCCGATCAGCGATTGCGGTAACTGCCGCTGCCGCGTTAACGTGCCTGGCGGCCGGCTGCCAGCCCGACGGAAAGCCGACCCTAGAGTCGGTGGATGCAGGGCCGACGCAGTCCTTGAATACCGCCTCTGTGCGCTCAACCGGTGTCGCGCCTGAGACGCCGACGGCGAGCAGCAGCGTCGGGGGCACGGCAACCTCGACCTTCCCGACCTCGTCCCCAGGGAGCTCGACTGTTGACGATGATTTGTCGGCTCAGGAGCGTGCGGATCGGGCTGCGGTCGAAGCACAGTGGATCAAGTCTTGGGACGTCTACCGGACGTTGGCACGAGTGCCCGAAGATCAACGCATGGCCGAGGCGGAGTCTGTCGCGGTTGATCCGGCACTTTCCTTGATGCTCAAGGACGCCAAGGATCTGAACGACAAAGGTTGGGATACCTACGGAACTCTGGGCCACCGAATCTCCTGGCTAAAACCTATCGAAGGCGCAGACGAGGCCTTGATCAGCGACTGTCAAGACGGCAGTCAAGCCGGCTCACTTGAGATTGCAACTGGAATCAAGAAAACAGTCGGAGTAGCGGGTGCCTCGTTCCAGGGGACGATGCGAAGGGGGACCGATGGCGTCTGGCGACTGGTTCAGAGCTTCTATTTGAAAGATGAGCAGTGCTGACACCGCGCATCCGAACGGTTGTCTTGAGTGCACTCGTGCCAGCTGTCATAGGTGTATGGGTCTGTACGAGTGCTCGGGCCGCAGCGCCCACCGACGACCCCGAACCACCGATCGCGGTTGTGGCTGACAACGACATAACTGGAGCGGCCGACGATTCTGGTCCGACGTTTTCACTCACGCTTGAGAGTGCCGGCAAGGAAGGCGGCCTCGATCCTGGGCAAATTCAGCAGGCAGTAGACGCTGCTGCGGAACGGGCTGGACAGGTCGGGTCGGGGTCAGTAACCGCAGGGGCGGGTGGAGGTGAAGGCTCCGCAGCGGTTGGCGGTTCCGAGGCGGCTGTTCCGGCAGCTTCCACGGAGTGCCAGTGGCGCGCCGCGAATGTTCCGGTCGGAGATCCGGTATGGGCTGGGAATGACCCTGCTGCTGGTTCGTTGGTGGTGAACACGTGCAATGGTCCCGAGACCTATTTGTATGTTCCGGATTCCGCGTTCGCCGGTGGAGCCGGCGCAGCGCCGCCCGAGCCGCCTCCGCCGCCTGATCCGGCGGTCTTGGCACAGCAGGCGCGGACGGAGTTGACGTTGCCTTCGCCGGCGGCGCACCGATCTCCGCCGGAGACGAACTCGGATCCGGCGTATGGCGGTTTGCCGTACACGTGGGTCGGGCTGAGCACGTTCTTCTGGGTCGATGACTGGCAGCCGCTGGCGCGAACAGTGGAGCTGCGCGGGGTGTCGGCGACGGTGACGGCGACTCCGACGGGGTTGACGTTCGATCCGGGCGACGGCAGCCCGGCGGTGACGTGCGCCGGGCCGGGCCGGCCGTGGGTGCCGGCGGACGACAACAAGCCGCCGTCGAACGGTGCGTGCGGCTACACATACCGGGCGGTGACGCCGAACGGTCCGCTGACGGCAACGACGTCGGTGCAGTGGTCGGTGAGTTGGACCAGCAACACGGGCGCGTCGGGGACGTTCCCGGCTTCGACGACATCGACGTCGTCCTCGTTCTTGGTGGAGCAGATTCAGGTGGTGATTCGGTGACGACATCGGTCAACGGGGTGAACGGTTCGGCCCACCCGGCCGGAACGAACGGCGCGACCCGGCCGGTCGCAGCGGGCGGCACGGTGACGGCGCCACCGGTGGCCCGGTCGCCGTTGCCGACCCGGCAGCGCCGCCCCGGGTACCTGGCATTGGGTGCGTTGCTGGTCCTCGGGCTGGGCGGCGCCTTCGGCTACCTGTACTCCACGGCCGGGGAGAAGGTGCCGGTGGTGGTGGTGACGCAGCCGGTGGCGGTCGGCGAGGTGATCGAGCGGGGCGATCTGTCCACGGTGGACGTCGCCGGGGATCTCACCGCGATCGCCGGGGCGAACCTGTCGTCCGTGGTCGGGCAGCGGGCGGCGGTGGCGTTGCTGCCGGACATGCTGCTGCAGCGTTCGATGGTGACCGCGGCCGATCCGCTGCCGGCGGGGCAGGTGCAGGTCGGGGTGGCGGTGAAGGGCGGCCAGCTGCCGGCTGATGGGCTGGTGCCGGGTGATCGGGTGCAGGTGCTGGCGTTGCCGGCCACGCAGCAGTCCACGACGGGCGGGGACGCGGGCAAGCCGTTGGTGCTGGTGGAGTCCGCGGCGGTGTTCGCTGCGCATCCGGACCCGGTGCAGGCCGGCGGCACCCTGCTGACGCTGCTGGTGCCCGCGGCGGACGGGCCGGCGGTGGCGGCGGCGAGCGCGTCGGGATCGGCGGCGCTGGTGAAGGTGCCGACGCCGTGATCGTGTCGGTGTGCTCGGACAAGGGTGCTCCCGGGGTGACGACGCTGGCGACGGCGCTGGGCTTGGTGTGGCCGGGCGAGCGGGCGGTGGTGGAGGCCGACACGGCCGGCAGTGATCTGTCGTTCCGGCTGCGCCAGAACGTGTCCGAGTTCGCGCCGCCGCATCTGGCGCCGGATCCCTCCATCGCGGGTCTGGCCACCGCGGCGCGGCTGGGGCTGACGGCGGCCGGGCCGTTGCCGTTCGCGCAGGACACCACGCTGGGGGTGCCGGTGGTGCCCGGTGTGCTCTCGGCGGAACGGTTCCGGGCGCTGCGGTCCCTATGGCCGGGGTTGGCGCCGGCCCTGGCCCGGTGGCGGGGAACGGTGCTGGCGGACCTGGGCCGGCTGCATCAGGGCGCCCCGACGGTGCCGGTGGCGCAGGCCTCGACCGCGGTGCTGCTGGTGACCCGCGCGGACCTGGAGGGACTGTTCCACGTCCGGGACCGGGTCGCGGAGCTGGCCGGGATGGTCGGCCCCGGCGAGGGCGACCGGGTGCGGGTCGGCGTGGTGGTGACCGCCCCGGTCAAGCAGCGGCGGCCCGCGGTGGAACAGGTGAAACAGGTGCTGGCGTCGATCGGCTCGCCGGCGCCGGTGCTGGGCTGTTTCGTGCACGACCCGGCGGCGGCTCAGTCGCTGTGGGCCGGGGTAGTGACCCGCCGGCTGGCGGGCAGCGAGTTGGTGCGGTCGGCCCGGTCGGTGGCCGAGTCGGTGCTGGCCACCTGGCCGTCGCTGGCCGCAACCGCCACCGGATCGATCGGATCGGACTCATCGGACGGCTCGGGCGGGCCGAGTGAGCAGCAGACGACGGACGCCACCGGGGTGGCCGCGCAACAGGGGCAGGTGGTGGGCCGATGAGTGAGATGCCGGTGGAGTACGAGCTGGTGAAGGCGCTGCGGGTGCAGGTCGCGGACGCGATGACCCGCGTCAAGCAGGACCGGGAACGCCGGGGCGACCCTGAGCTGTCCGAGCCGGACGAGCGGCAGTTGGCGTTGAGCCTGATCACCAGCGCGGTGCAGGCGTACCAGGCGGAGATCGTCAAGGCGGGCGGGGAGCTGCCGGCGGACACCGGTTACGACCTGCGGCTGATCATGGCGGTGGACGCGGCGATCTACGCCGCCGGCGAGCTGCAGGAGCTGCTGGACGACGACCAGGTCGAGAACATCGACATCAACGGCTGCGACGAGGTGTGGATCACCTACGCGGACCGGGGCAAGGTCCGCGGTGCGCCGATCGCCGCGACCGACGAGGACCTGATCGGGATCGTGCAGAACCTCGCCGCGTACGCGTCGATCAACGCCCGCCCGTTCACCCGGGCGAACCCGGAGCTGGACCTGCGGCTGCCGGACGGGTCCCGGCTGTCGGCCGTGATGGGCGCCGGTGAGCGGCCCGCGGTGTCGATCCGCCGGAACCGGTATCCGCAGATGTTCCTGGCCCAACTGATTGAGTTGGGCACGATCGACGAGCAGCTGGCCGTCTTCCTGCAGGCTGCGGTGCGGGCCCGGATGAACCTGATCATCGCCGGCGCCACCGACGCCGGAAAAACCACCCTATTGAGAGCGTGTCTCAATTGCATTCCGGCCGAGGAGCGGCTCATCACGGTCGAACGGTCCCTGGAGTTGGGGCTTCGCCGGCAGGGCCTGCACGCCGACGTCGTGGAGTGGGAGGAGGTCCTCCCGGACGCCGAGGGCCACGGCGGCATCAGTATCCAGCAATTGGTCCGCCGGACCCGGCGACACAACCCGTCCCGCGTCTGCGTCGGAGAGGTGCTGGGACCCGAAGTTGTCGAGATGCTTTCGGCCATGAGCCAGGGGAACAATGGTTCCCTTTCCACTCTCCATGCCAGGTCGGCGGCGGACGTGTTCGCCAAGCTCGCCCAGTACGCCGAGCAGTACGAGCGGATCGAGAACCGGGTCGCGCACGCCCTGATCGCCGGCGCGGTCGACTTCGTGGTCTTCATCGGCAAGAACCGTCGGCTGGGCGGTCGCCGCACCGTCACCGAGGTGCTCGAGTTGGCCGGCGCCCCGGACGGTCGGGTCGCCTTCACCCCGATCTTCGCCCCGTCCCCGGTCGACCGCCGGGCGGTGCGTATTGACGAGTTCGGGATCAGCGAGGCGCGCCTGGAGGAGTTGGCCGACGCCGGCTACGACGACACGGCCGCCTCTTTCACCTTCCTGCCTGAACTGTCGGGGCCGGTGGGGGCGCTGGCGTGACCGGCACGGTGGTGCTGACGGTGCTGTTGGGCATCGGCCTGGGCGTGGGTCTGCTGTTGGTGGTCGCGGGGCTGCGCGGAACACGGGTGGACCCGACCCGGCCGCCGTCCCGGGCCGCCCGCGCGGTGGCGGCGCTGCGTTCACCGGCGGTGTCCGCGCGGATCCTGGCCGCCGCGGTGGTGGGCGTCGCGGTGCTGGCGTTGACCCGGTGGCCGGTCGCCGTCGCCGGGCTGGCCGCGCTGGTGTTGCTGTGGCCGCGGTTGTTCGGCGGCGGCGCCGCCGAGGCCCGGCAGATCGCCTCCCTCGAGGCGCTGGTGGTGTGGACCGAGTCGCTGCGCGACACCATCGCCGCCCACGCCAGCCTGGAGCACGCCATTCCCGCGTCCGCGGTGAACGCCCCGGACCTGATCCGGGCTCCGCTGGTTCGCCTGGTCGGCCAGATCCGGGCTCGGGTGCCGATGGACCGGGCGCTATTGAATTTGGCCGCCGAGCTCAACGACCCGAGCGCCGACCTGGTCATCGCCGCGCTGATCCTGAACGTGCGGCGCCGCGGGGACCGCCTCGGCGAGGTGCTGACCGGGTTGGCGTCCTCGGCCCGGGAGGAGCTGGAGATGCGGCGCAAGATTTCCGCCGGCCGCGTGCAGCTGCGCCGCGGCATGCAGATGGTCGTCGCGGTGACGCTGGGCATCGCGGTGTTCCTGGTGGTGTTCAGCCGCGCCTACATCGCCCCGTACAGCACGGTCGCCGGGCAGATCGCGTTGGCCGTCGTGGTCTGCATCTTCGGCGCCGCGTTCGCCTGGATGCGCAAGCTCTCGGCGCAGCCGTCGGTGCCGCCGTTCCTGACCCGCCCCGGTGCGCAACCCGACCCGTTCGAGGCGCAGCTGTTGACCACCCTGGTCGACGACCCCACCCCGAGCACCACCATGAGCACCGGGCGGCTGCGGCGGCCGGTGATCCGGTGATCGCGGCCGTGGTCCTGGGCGCCCTGCTCGGCGCTGTGCTGTTCGCCTTGCTGCTGCGGCTCGCGCCGCCCACCGCGGCGCCGCTGGTGCAGCTGGCCCATTTCGACGCCGGCCACGACGCCCCGGCCACCGCCCCGCTGGGGGTAGGCCCGGTGGTCTCGGCGATCGGAGGCACTTCGGCGCCGCCGGGTGGGGCCGGCCGCGGCAACCTGCTGACCCGGGTGCAGAGCTCGTCCGGGTGGTGGCTGTCGCGGCAGTTGACCCGCCGCGGGATCGGTTACACCAGCTTGCGGCAGGACCTGGCGTTGACCGGCCGGACGTTCGAGCAGGCGTTGGGCCGCAAGATCACCTTGGCCGGGGCGGGGCTGCTGCTGGGCCTGCTCGCCTCGGTCGGTCTGAACCTGGCCGGGTTGGCGTTGCCGGCCGGCGCGCCGGTGGTGCTGGCGCTGGTGCTCGCGGCGGTGTTCTTCTTCCTGCCCGACCTGGACGCCCGCGCCGAGGCGACCCGGCGGCGGGAGGAGTTCCGCCGGGCGTTGGGCGCCTACCTGGATCTGGTGGCGCTGGAGATGGCCGGGTCCGCGGCACCGGCCGAGGCGCTGCCGTCCGCGGCCCGGATCGGCGCCGGCTGGCCGCTGGTGTTGATCCGGGACACCCTGTACCGGGCGACCCGCGGCGGGCGGAACCCGTGGACGGCGCTGTCCGACCTGGGACAGCGCATCGGGGTGGGGGAGCTACGCGACCTGGGCCAGCTGATCGCCCTGGTCGCGCACGACGGCGCCCGGGTCCGCTCCACGTTGACCGCCCGGGCGCAGACGATGCGCCGCCACGAGCTGGCCGACCTGGAAGGTAAGGCCGGCAAGGCCGATCAGAGCATGCGGGTCGCGCAGATCCTCATCGGTCTGGGTTTCATCGCCTTCCTCGGATACCCCGCCGTCGTCGCCGTCCTGTCCTTCTGACCACCTGACCGCCCCGACCTCCTCATCGACCTGACTTCCGGTCACGTCAACCCACCGAAAGGAACGCACACATGAAGCTGGAACTGGACCTGGTCCGGGCCTGGGTGATGACCCGCGTCGTCGAGCTTCGCCGGCAGGACACCAACCGCGGCAGCAACACCTCCGAGACGGTGATCTGGGTGGGGGTGATCGTGGTCGCCGCCCTGGTGATCGCCGGCATCATCGTCGCCAAGATCACCGACAAGGCCAACAGCATCAACCTGCAGTAAGCGCGAAGAGAACCGGCTCGTGCAAGGACTTCTCAGACGGACCCGGCGCCGCTGGCGCCGCGTCGTTGTCGACCCCGCTGCCGACCGCGATGCTGATCCGGACCGCGGGTCGGCGACCACCGAAGCGGTGATCATCGTGCCGATCGTGGTGCTGCTGACGATGGTGGTGGTCCAGTTCGTGTTGGTCTGGCACGGCCGGCACGTCGCGCAGGCGGCCGCGCAGACCGCCGCCCGGTCGGCCGCCGCCTATCAGGCCACCGCCGTGGTCGGTCAGGCCGACGGCGACGCCTACCTCCAGCAGGTCGGGCCGAACCTGTTGCCCGGGCGGACGGTGCGCGTGAACCGGGACGCCACCACCGTCACCGTCACCGTCACCGCAGACGTGCTGACCGTCATCCCGTTCGGGTCCTTTTCCGTCGACGAGTCCGCCACGGCCCCGGTAGAGACGTGGACGGCA
>CAYZBB010000201.1:0-9015 GCA_964476495.1 uncultured Actinomycetes bacterium
CGTAGTACTCGGTCTGCGCGTCCAGCGCGCTGATGTCGCCGCCGCCGGCCAGCCGGACCGGCTTGCGGCCGGTGGTGTCGTGGGAGATCTCCCGGATCGCCCGAATCGGGTTCTCGAACGTGAAGTCCCGCAACGGCACTCCTGCCTCGATCATCTCCAGCACCAGCGCGGCGGTGCCCACCTTGAGCAGGGTGGTGGTCTCGCACATGTTCGAGTCGCCGACGATCACGTGCAGCCGCCGGTACCGCTCTGCGTCGGCGTGCGGCTCGTCGCGGGTATTGATGATCGGCCGGGACCGGGTGGTCGCCGACGAGACGCCCTCCCAGATGTGATCGGCCCGCTGGGACAGGCAGTAGGAGGCCCCGCGAGGCGATTGCAGCACCTTGCCGGCGCCGGCGATCAGCTGCCGGGTGACCAGGAACGGGATCAACCCGTCGGCGATCTTGGCGAACTCGCCGCCGCGGGCGATCAGGAAATTCTCGTGGCAGCCGTAGGAGTTGCCGGCCGAGTCGGTGTTGTTCTTGAACAGGTAGATGTCCCCCCCGATGCCCTCCTCGGCCAGCCGCGACTCGGCATCGACGACCAGGTCCTGCAGGATCCGCTCGCCGGCCTTGTCGTGGGCGATCAGCACGGGCAGTTCGTCGCATTCGGCGGTGGCGTACTCCGGATGCGAGCCCACGTCCAGGTACAACCGCGACCCGTTGCGCAGGAACACGTTCGACGAACGACCCCAGGAAACCACCCGCCGGAACAGGTACCGCGCCACCTCGTCGGGGCTGAGCCTGCGCTGCCCGTGGAACGTACAGGTGATGCCGAACTCGGTCTCGAGGCCCATGATCCGCCGCTGCATGCGCCCGACCCTATGCCCCGGGACGCCCGCCCGGGGGGCGTGCACGGCCGGGTGAGCGCCGGGTCGCGTCCTGCACCTCACCGATCAGCGCCTCGATCACGTCCTCGAGCATCACCGCACCGACGACCGAGCCTGCGCTGCCGTCGTCCGCGACGGCGGCATCGTCGATCCGGTCCGGGGTCGCGATCACCTGTGCCAGATGCGCACCGATCCGCCGCATCCGATCCAATGCGGTCCGCAGGTCGGTGTCCGGCCCGACGACGGGCAACGCCCGGATCCGCTCGGGCGGCACCGGTTCGTCCCGCCGGCCCGCCGGGATGTCCACCACATCCCGGATGTGCAGGTATCCGCCGAATTCCGTGGCATCGTTCCCCGCCCCGACCCTGATGGGAAACCGGGAGAACCCGGTGCGCGCGCACATCCGCTCGACCTCGGCCGGCGTCACCGCGTCGGGCACGGACTCGACGTCGGTGATCGGGACCATCACCGACGACACGACGGTCGTGTCGAAGCCGAGCGCCGACGTGATCAGCTGGTGCTCCTCGTCGTCCAGCAGCCCCTCCCGCCGGGACTCGGCGACCAGCTCGGCCACCTCCTCCCGGGTGAACGAAGAGGCCACCTCGTCCTTCGGCTCCCGGCCGGTGAGCTTGACCACCGAATTGGCCAACCAGTTGAGCGACCGGATGATCGGGCCGATCCCGGTCGCGATGGCACGCAACGTCGGCGCCAATGCCAGCGCGGTCCGTTCCGGACCGGCGATTGCGATGTTCTTGGGCACCATCTCGCCGAAAGCCACGTGCGCGGAGACCACCAGCAGCAGCGCGATGACCAGCGCCACCGGGTGCAACCATGCGTCCGGGACGCCAAGGGCGTGGAACACCGGTTCGAGCAGGGCGGCCACCGCGGGTTCGCCCAACGCGCCGAGCAGTACGCCGCACAGGGTGATACCGAGCTGCGCGCACGCCATCATCAGCGATACCTGCTCCATCGCCTTGAGGGTGGACCTGGCCCGGGCGCTGTTGACGGCGAGCGGTTCGATGACCGACCGGCGGGCCGCGATCAGCGCGAACTCGGCCGCGACGAAGTACGCGCTCGCCGCCAGCAGCACGAAGACCAGGCCGAGCAGCAGCCACTGCGTCGTCATCGCACCCCCTGCCGGCTTTCAACGGAGCGATGCGGCGCCCATGATTCGCTGGCAAGCTCGCTCATCGACCCTCACCCCGCCGGTCCCCGGACGCGTCGTCCTCGCCCGCGTCCTCGCCGGTGTTCAGGCTGACCGCGGACAGCAGCACCGCCTCGATCCGCCGCCGGTCAAGGCCGTGCACGGTCAGCCGGACGGTCACCGCACGAGGCAGGTCGTCCCGGACCTCCGGCCGGATCCGGGTGTCGTCGAGGTTGATCACTTGCCCGTCCGGTACGCCCAGACCCGCGGACGCGTCCATGGTGGCGTCGACCTCGACCGCGTCGAACTCCCGCGGCATCCTCCCCAACCGGGAGATGAGCAGGCCGGCCACCGTCTCGTAGGCGTTCGACTCGGGCAACCGGACCCCGGTGATGTCGACGATCTCGTCCGGCCGCAAGGTGCCGGGCAGCAGCCACGTGTCGTCGGCGCGGCGTTCCGCCCGACCGTCCGCCTGGTCGTGCTCGTCCTTGATCTCCCCGACGAGTTCTTCCACGACGTCCTCGAGGGTGAGAATGCCGGCGGTGCCGCCGTATTCGTCGGCGACGACCGCCATCTGCAGGCCACTGCGGAGCTGGTCCATCAGGTCGTCCAGCGGGATGGATCCTGGCACCACCGGCACCGGCACCATCAGCTGCTCGACCCGTACCCCGGGCCGTTCGTCGGGCGGGATCGCCACCGCGCGTTTGAGGTGCACCAGCCCGACGACGTCGTCGGAGTCCTCCCCGGACACCGGGAAGCGCGAATGACCGGTCTCGGCGGCGGCGGTGAGCAGCGCGTCGGCAGTGTCGGTCGCCTTGACGAATCGGACCCGCACCCGAGGGGTGAGCACGTCGTCGGCGGTCTTGCCGGAGAACGAGATCGACCTTGCCAGCAGGCCGGCGGTCGGCTGCTCGAGGGTGCCCTGCGCAGCCGACCGGCGGACCAGGGAGTCGAGCTCGACCGCCGACCTGGCCGACCGCAGCTCCTCCTGCGGCTCGACCCCGATCATCCGCAGCACCGCGTTCGCCGTGCCGTTGAGCACCAGGATCAGCGGCTTGAACAGCATCGTGGACACCCGGAGGGGTGTGACCACCATCCTGGCCGTGTCCAGCGGCTCGGCGATGGCGATGTTCTTGGGCACCAGCTCGCCGAACACCATGGACAGCACCGTCGCCACGATCAGCCCGAACAACACGCCGACCGACTCGGCCGCCGCGTCCCCGAGGCCGACCCGTTCCAGCAGGGGCGCAACGAGTTCGGCCAGTGCGGGCTGCATGACGAAGCCGAGCGCGAGGGTGGTGACGGTGATGCCGATCTGCGCACCGGACAGCTGGGTGGACAGGGACCGCAGGGCGATCATCAGCGATCTGGCTCCCCGAGTGCCCTGCGCCGCCTGCTTGGCAACGGTCGCCCGGTCCACGGTCACCAGACTGAACTCGGCGGCCACATACAGTGCGGTACCGGCGATCAGGACGACACCGACGCCGACCATGATCCACTGCGCGATCACTCGTGCTGCTCCTGGCAGGTCGGTGGCTGGTCCTCCTGACGGTAACGGATCGCACCCTCAGAGACGTCCGCCGTGCCGCAGGTCGAGAGTCCGGGCGCCATGGCCGCTCGAACACTCGGGGATCGATTCGCCGGTCCCGGGCGTTGATCCTGACGTGACCGTGTTGCTGTTCGTTTTCCTGGAGATCGCCAGCCTGTTGATCGTCGGTTCCTGGATCGGCGTGGGTTGGACACTGCTGCTGGTCCTCGGCACCTTCCTGCTCGGGCTCGCGCTGATCGGTCGCGGCGGTCGGGAGGCCCTTTCCGCGGTGAATCAGGCGGCCCGGTCCCGCCAGATGTCGGATGACGCGGTCACCGGCGGGTTTCTCACCGTGGTTGCCGGCGTGCTGCTGATGATCCCCGGGTTCGTGGGTGATCTCGCTGCTCTCGCGCTGCTGCTGCCCCCCGTCCGGACGCTGGCGCGGCGGCGGATGCAGGCGTGGGCGGCCCGCCAGTCGGCATCGGTGCGGGTGGTGAGGTTCGGCGGCGCTCCTGACGGCCGGTGGTCGGGGGTCGCGGACGCAGGAGTGGGCGGCACCGTGGTCGACGGCACGGTCGTGGACGTCGTCGAGACGACCCCGGAGGAACGGTCGCGGCCGGGCGGATCCGGCGGCCCGGTGGTCCCCTACCGGGAGCAGCCGGGCGGCTGAGACCCGTTCACAGCCCCGCGCCGAAGCAGGTGAACGGCGCCGGGTCCGGCTCCGACTCGGCGGCCGCCCTGATCGCCCCGGCCAGCGCGATCGCCGGGCTCTCCCCCTTGTACAGCCGCTGGTGGTAGGCGCCCATCACAGCCGCGGCCACCCGATCGGAGATCCGGCTGGTGCCCGCGACGACGGTGGTCACCCCGCTGCGCAGCAGCGCGGCCACCAGGCCGAGCGGCTCCCCGCCGGGTCGGTCGTCGGTCCGCCCGACGTCGCAACTGGACAGCACCACCTGGGACGGCAGCGACGGATTGGGCGCGACGTCGTAGCCATAGAGCAGGCCGTCGGCCAGCAGCACCCCCGAGAACAGCGGGTTGTCCGGTTCGTGGTGACCGTGCGCCGCGATGTGCAGCAGGCCGCCGGGCGGGATCGCATCCAGCACCGCTTTCCCGGTCGCGTCGGGTCCGGTGAGCAGCCCGGCGGGCGCGTCGAAGGGGCTGCGGGAGTAGATGTCGGCCACAATCTGAACTTCCTCGGTGCCATGCGGCACCTCGGGGCCGGCGACCGCGAGCACGCCGTGCCTGAATTCCTCGGCGGTCCGCCCCATGCCGGCGACCGCGGCGGTCACCGAGGGGCTGACCGAGATCGCCCGCCCGGACAGGCCGGGCAGCAGCGCCCACGGCACGATCGCCGCCGAACCGGCCGCGGCGACGACCACCGGACCCGCGTCCACCAGCGGTTCGATCGGGACCGCGATGTGCTCGGCGACCCGGTTCAGCCCGGCCTGCAACGATGCGCGGGCCACCTTGCGCAGCGGCTCCAGCACCCGGCGGTCGGCCAGGATGTTCAGGTCGCCGATGATCCGGTTCAGGGCGCGGTCCAGCCCGAAGTCCCTGCCCAACCGCAGGTACCGGGCACGGCGAGCCGTGATGACCAGCGCATGGAACCGTCCTGCGCCGCGGAACGGCGCGACGATGCTGACATTGCCCGCATCCGCCAGGCGGCGCTGCACGGCCGCCAGCGACAGCGGGCGGTTGACCGCGCCGCTCCCGCCGACCAGCCAGGACCGGGACCGCACCCGCCGGCGCAGCTCGTCCACCTCGTCGGCCAACTGCGGGTCCGTCTCGCCGGCCAGCTCGGCCATTCGGGCCCGGTAGGTGGCCATCCGGAGCGTGGACAGCTCGCGGGCGAGCACACCATCGGCCGACGGTCGCACCGCGGCAAGCCTGGTGCTCGCCGCTCGCGACCGTTCCAGCCACTGCAGGATCGCGGCCGGTGACCCGGTCTGCAGCGCGGTTCGCAGCCCAAGCCTGGTCAACTCCAGCCCGTGCACGGCGGAGGCCGACTGCAGGTCCTGCGACCCGAACCGGGCCTGGTACGCAGCCAGGTCGTCGAGCCCGCGCCGGATGTGCATCAGGCCGGTCGTGCGCCGACCGCGCGCCAGCTCGATCCGCGCATCGACCACCCTGGTGTGCAGTTCGGTGGCGATCAACGGCACCCGGGGATGACGTCGCCCGGCCCCCTCGACGACGGACTCACCGAGCTCGGCGGCGGCCGCGGCCGCCCCCTCGGCCCCGGCCACGTCACCCGCCTCGATCAGGGCCTGTGCCTGCAGCAGGCGAACCACGCGGGCGTCCTCCCGCAACCCCGCGCCGATCAACGAGCGGGCGAGCTCGTCGGCCGCGTCCGCCCCCTGCTGCGCGCGACGCCGGGACGGCGGCCGCAGGGAGGCCCGCAACGCGGCCTCCGCGCGGGCCTCCATCACCCGTGCGGCGGACACCCCCCTTTCATGTCGGGCGGTGGCGAAGGTGCGGGCGGCCCGGCGTGCCGCAGACCGCGCGGCCGCCGCAGCCCCGGCGACAAGGTCGATCTCCGCCGTCACCAGCAGGGTGTCCGCCAACTCCACCCGGGATCGTTCCGCGGCGAAGCTTCGTTCGGCCCGCTCGGCCACGTCCCGCGCCTCCGCGAGCAGGCCGGCAGCGAGCAGGACACGGGCCCGGTCCAGCGCACGCACCGCCGCCCGCACCGCCGGACCGACCTCGTCGGCTCTGGCCATGTCGTGCAATGCACCGGGCAGGTCACCCGACACGTACCGGACCAGACCCAGGTTGTGTGTGGCGATGACGACGGCGGCATCGAGTCCTGATCGGCGACCCAGCTCGCCTGCGGTCTCGCAGTCGGCCCTGGCCAGGTCGAGCCTGGCCTCCGACAGGTGCAGCATGCCCCGCCACAGCAACGCCCGCACCAGGTTGTGCCTGGTGCCGCCCGAGTCGCCCAGCGCGTCGACCGCCGCGTCGAGTTGCTCCCGGGAAGCGTCGAGCCGTCCGGTCCGGGCCAGCAGCACCCCGCGGGAGGCCTGCACTATCGGCAGGTCCGCCGGGCTGGCCGCCAGGGCCGCGTCCAGCAGCGACGACGCCTGCTCGACCTGGCCGAGCTCGACCTGCGCGTCGGCCATCGTGATCAGGATGCGTGCGCGCAGACCGGCCGCGGCATCCTCGGTCAGTCCCTCCCGACCCAGGTGCGTGAGCGCGCGGCTACCGAGTCGGTAGCCGGTGTCCGGGCGGCCGATGTCCACGCTGCCGCGGGCGCGCGCCCACAGCTCCGCCGCGGTTGCAGCGGACGCACGGGTGCGAGCCGGCGGTCCGGTCGCCGCTCGACCACCCATCGTCACCTGTCCAGCATCCACAGATCCGGCGGATCCGACATCTCGGGACTGCGCGGCTGCTCTCCACCCCCGGCGGCGCTACGCTCCCCACAGATACCACCTCTCCATCGTCGCCCACCATCGCCCCGAGCAGGAGTTCACCGATGAGCCAGCCTGCGGGCCAGCCGCCGGTCGCCCGCCGGGTCCGGCTGGTGGCGGATGCCATGCAGCCCCTCCTCCGCCAGCTCGCGGACTGGGACGCGGCGCGGTCCGCACCGGGCGCCTGCGATCTGATGCTGGGCAACCCGCAGGAGATGCCGCTACCCGGTCTGGTCCAGGCGCTGCACCGGCACACCGAACCGCAGAACAAGGACTGGTTCGCGTACAAGAGGTCGGAGGCGGGGCCTCGGGAACTGGTTGCCGGATCGTTGCGGGCGTGGCGCGGGTTGCCGTTCCGCGGGGCCGACGTATTCCTGACCACCGGCGCGTTCGGCGCCCTTGCGGTGCTGTTGCAGGCGCTGCTGGATCCCGGCGACGAGGTGGTGTACTCGCTGCCGCCGTGGTTCCTGTACGAACCGATGCTGCTGGCCGCCGGGGCGGTTCCGGTCAAGGTCCGGGTGCGGGACGCGGACAACGATCTGGATCTTGACGCCCTGGCCGGGGTGATCGGCCCGGCCACCCGCGCGGTCATCGTGAACACCCCCAGCAACCCGACCGGCCGGATCCACCCGCCGGCCACCCTGGCGGCGCTCGCCGGTCTGCTCACCGAGGCGTCGGCGCGGTACGGCCGGCCAATCTGGCTGATCGCCGACGAGTCGTACTCGCGGCTGGTGTTCAGCGACGCCGAATTCCACAGCCCGACGGAGTTCTACCCGTACTCGGTGCTGGTCTACACCTACGGGAAGGTGTTGCTGGCGCCCGGCGAACGGATCGGCTGGTTGGCGCTGAATCCGTCACTGCCCGATCCGGAACCGGTGCGCGCCGCGATCGACGCCGCCCAGATCGCCGCCGGCTGGATGTTTCCCAACGCGGTGCTCCAGTACGCGATCGGCGACCTGGAGGGGCTGTCCATAGACCTGGCGGACCTGGAAGGCAAGCGCGACCTGATGGTCCGCGAACTCCGGGCGGCGGGCTACGACCTGCGCGTCCCCGAGGGCACGTTCTACCTGTGGGTGCGCTCCCCCGACCCGGACGACGAGGCCTTCTGCAGGCGGCTCGCCGATCGTCAGGTGCTCGTCATGCCGGGGGTGGTGTTCGAGGTCCCCGGCCACTTCCGGATCAGCCTGACCGGCAGCCGGGACATGCTGGACCGCGCGATCCCCGGCTTCCGCGCCGCGATCGGCGACGTGCTCGCGGCGCGGTGAACCCGGTCCGCGCCCACGTGACCGCACCCGCCGTCACAGATGCACGGCGGGAGTCACCACCGGCAGGGTCAGCGATGGGTCCGAGTCCAGCGTCGGGTGCAGCACCAGCTGGGCCGGGCCGGCCGGCACCGCCTCGAACACGAACCGGCCGGACTCGTCGCATTCGGCGGTGAGGGTGGATTCGCCCACCCGCAGTTCGGCGTGCAGCCTGCCGCCGGGCGCCGCCCAGCCGTCGAGGCGGACCCGGCCGTCCCGCTGCGGGTTCACCACGACCATCACGGTCAGGTTGTCGCTGGCGAAGGTCACCCGGCGGGCGTGCTCGACCGAGCGGGTGCCTGCCGTGCCGGCGACCGCGAGCTCGGAATCGACCAGACGCGCGAATTCCGCCTCCAGATCGTGCGCGTCCAGCCCGAACAGCACCAGCTCGGGCAGCATCTCCGGCATCGGGTCGACCGCGTCGTAGATCGCCTGCAGGTCGGCGAGGATCCGCAGGTCGGCCCGGTCCATCGGGACCACGGATGAGTCGTCGTCCGGATCGTCGTCCCAGTCCATGCCGGTGTCCAGGTCCAGCCCGACGAGCAGATCCGGCAGCCGGACGGACCCGTCGAACGGGACGGGGACCCCAGCGTTGTCGGCTGAGCCGGCCGCATTGCCACTCATTGCCGTCATGTCCAGTCTCCCCCGTCGAGGCGGGCGCGCAGCTTCGCCAGGCAGCGCCCTCGTGTCGGACCGATGGATCCCACCGGTATACCCAGGTCCACCGCGATGGTGGCGTAGTCAGGTCGTGGTGCGAATGCGATGACCGC
>CAYZBB010000202.1:0-7264 GCA_964476495.1 uncultured Actinomycetes bacterium
CGTTCACCGACCTGACCGGCGAGCAGGTCGCCGCCGTCGCCACCGCCGTCGGTCTGGTCGCGGCGTTCCTCGCCCAGCAGTTGACGACCCCCTGGTGGCGTGGCGCCGTCCGCCGACCGGACCTCGAGGACCACGCCGACCACGCCGACCCCGACGCCTTCCACGACCAGTGAGCAAACCGCCCCTCACCACGTCGCAGCTCCGCTCAGCGTGGGGCCCGGCGTGCAACGTCGCCCTGGCCCGCTACGCCTTTCGGGCCGGCGCCGGCGTCGTCAGCGTGGACGCCCGGATCATCGACGCGGTGCGGGCGCTCGACGCCGCGCTGCTCGCCCACCGGTACGCCACCCGGGCCGCCGACACCGGCGCCTACGTCTGCCGCCAGATCACCGGAGGCACCGGCTACAGCCTGCACGCCTACGGCATCGCCATCGACATCAACTGGTCGACCAACCCCTACTCCGCGGCCAACCGTCTCGTCACCGACATGCCGCCGGCGATGGTCGCGGACATCACCGCCATGCGCACCGCGACCGACGCACCCGTGTGGGGGTGGGGCGGCAACTACCGCTCAGTGAAAGACGCCATGCACTACGAGATCGTCTGCACGCCGGCCGATCTCGCCACCGGAATCCGAGGAGGACCATCCCCAATGGCAGACCTGATCGAACAGATCCGCACCGAGCTGGTGAACGCCGACGAGCGCGCCAAGGCCCGCGAGACGAAGATGGTCGCGGACATCCTCGCCCACGTGGACGAGCAGACGGTCGCGCTGCGGCGGCTCATCGGCCAGACCAAGCGCGGCGTGAAGGCCGTCGGCAAGCACACCGGTCTGACCGACAAGGAGATGGCCGAGGCGTTCGACGCGCCCGACGACGCCAAGGCCAAGTGACCGGACGCCCGGAGGCTGAGCGTGTGTCGGCACGCGCCCATCGGGGCGCCCGTGGCCTCATCGGGCTCACCTGCCTGCTCTTCGCCACCGGCGGGCTGATCGCCGGGAGGCTCCTGTTCCACGAGGACCGCTGGGCACCCCTCGGGCCTTACCCGACTCAGCAGGTGGTCGCGCCGGTCGTCGACTCGGTGCCGACCGTGCGACTCTCCGATGGCGTGGTGAAGGTCCACGGTCGCAAGTGCGAGCGCGGCACCGGCTACGAGGTCGTCGGCTCGGCCGCGTGGCAGAGCTTGGACCCGCGCGGGACGATCATCCGGGCCGGTGAGGGGACCCGACCCGCCGCCGACGGGTGCACGTCGTTCACGTTCGCCAACACGATTCCCGAGGCGGTCGTCGCCGCGGTGCACGCCCAGGCGCTGGCCGGCGAGACGGCCCCGGTGTGGCGGCTCGTCGGCACCGAGCGCCCGGTGGACGGGTCGCGCACCGGCGCCGAGCTGTCGTGGGCGACCGAGCCTTTCGTGCTCATCGACGACCTCTGATGCTCGACCACCTGGCCGATGCGGCGATGTCGTGGTGGTCGCTCGCGATCGTCGCGGTCGCGTCGACCGCCAACGCGGCGGTGGCGACACTGGTGGCGGTGGTCGGGGCCGAGATCAACGATGGCGTTCTTGCCTCGCTCATGCTGTTCGTGTTGGCGACCGGCACCGGGATCATCGGCTGGGCGTTGGTGGTCGTGGTGAAGCTGTCCAACATCGTGTCCAAGCTTGAGGTGACGACCGAGGACCACGAGCGGCGTTTGTCGAGCGGCGGACTCTGACCGGCTGACCGAACCCCATGCAACGCTGAGGCCCCACCCTTTCCCGGGTGGGGCCTTCTTCGCGTCCCCGGCTGAAGTGTTCGGTTCGGTTCGATCGGCCCGCGACCGCGCAACCTCAGCAGGCGGCGTAGTGGCGTCCGCCCATCGGGGCGCGCTATTCCGGGGACCCCCTTGACATGTCTATAGGCGGTGATACTGTCTCCTGACATATGGCAGATTCGACAGAACGCCAAACGGAGATCGGGCGGCGACTGCGGGCGCTCCGTGAGAACAAGGGCTGGTCGCGCGAGGCGCTGGCGCGCAAGTCCGACACGGCGCCACTGACCATCCTCCGAGCCGAGGTCCACGGCTCCGACCCCGCCGCGTCGACCCTGCTGGCGTGGGCGACTGCTCTGGACGTCACCGTGTCCGAACTGGTTGGCGACCACGACCCGGCGGACGCGGCGTGAGCCTTGCTCTCGCTGACGCGACCGCCGAGGACTGGGCCGAGCGGGTGCGGCCCCACATGGCGACGGCCGTGGAAAGCATCGTGGCCACGGGCATGACCTTCATCCAGGCGAAAGCCGCCCTTCCTCACGGCGAGTTCGGCCGTCTGGCCGAGTTGGTCGGGATGCACCCCACCACCGTGCAGCGATTCATGGCGGTGGCCGAGCACCAGGTGCTGGCAAATCCTGCACACGTGCAGCATTTGCCAGCGTCATGGGGGACGCTGGCCGAGCTGGCCCGAATCGCCCCCGCTCCACTGACCGTTGCCATCGAGGCCGGCGAGGTCACGCCGTCGATGGAACGCAAGCAGGCCACGCAGTTGGCCGCACGGCTCAAGGTCGACAAGCCGCGGTCCAGGCCCGCCCCAGGCCGACCCACACACACCGACGACCCCGACGGCCCCATCCCCTCCACCTTCGCCGCCATCGTCGTCGACCCACCGTGGCGGTACGAGAACACCATCACTCGCGGTGCCGCCGAGGACCACTACCCCACCATGAGCCTCGACGAGCTGGCAGACCTCGAGTTGCCAGCCGAGGACAACGCCCACCTCTACCTGTGGGTGACCAACGGATTCCTCCGCGAAGCCTTCGACCTCATCGACGCATGGGGCTTTACCTACAAAGCCTGCCTGACGTGGTGCAAGCCACAGATCGGGATGGGCAACTACTTCCGCAACAGCACCGAACACGTCTACTTCGCGGTCCGGGGCTCGCTCGCCACGACCGCCAACAACGTGCCCACGTGGTTCACCGCCGACCGGACACGCCACTCAGCGAAACCCGAGTGCTTCTACGACCTCGTCGAGAAGTCCTCCCCCGGGCCGAGGTTGGAGATGTTCGCCCGCCGGCGCCGTCTGGGCTGGCACACGTGGGGGAACGAAGCATGAGGCAGTTCGAGGCGGGCCAACACTTCAACCTCGGCGGCATCCGGTTCCGGGTCGCCGTGGGCGGCAAATCCGATGACGACCTGAAGCTCGAAGCCTGGACCGCCGACGCCGAGTGGCGGCCGGTCGAGATGCGGGCGGTTGGGATGATCCACGCCTTCTTCTGTGAGAACGAAGACCATCTGTACCCACCGCCCCGGTTCCTCGGTGCGGACTACTGGCGAGCGTGGCTCCGCCTGTGCGAGCAGGACTGGCGCGCCGCGGACAAGAAGCTCGCCAGGGAGAAGGCGTGGGCTGACCGCCAGCGCCGCACCGGAAGGGACGCCGCGTGACCCCGCCACCGGTCGTGACCGGCGACACCGGCACCACCGTCGCGGTCGCGCTCGCCGGCGGGCTCATCATCACCCCGCGGGCGCTCACGCACCTGATCGCCCACCCCGCCGCGCAAGGCCAGGTCCTCACCGTCGCGTGTCTCCAAGGGCACCGGCTCCCCGCCGACCGCCACCCCACCGCACCAGCAGGACTGTTCGCCGCCCACAACTGAACCACCCACCGGAACCCGAATCCGGTGGGTGGCGTGACCGCCCGACGCACGGGCGACCAGGAGAAAGCTTGCCATGACCACCGACCAGACGTCACTGCTCGACGAGATCGCGGAGCGGGTCGCACGCATGGAGGAGATGTGGACCGAGCTGGTCGACGTCCTCGGGTTCGCCGTCGGCGCCGACCGGTCGATGAGCGCGGAGGAGTGCGGATGCATCGCTCCCGCCGAGTCCGGTCATCGCCCAGGGTGCACGGGCGTGGCCACCCCGTGCCCGATGCACGAGCCGGGCGACCCCGACTGCTCTCCCACCCACGGTGGCGCGTGCACTCCGCCCCGGACGTTCACCCTCGAAGCAGCCCGGTGGGTCTGCCAGGGCGACGTCATCCAGGCCGTACACGGCGACACCGGATGGGCCGAGGTGCTGCACCAGCCGGTCCGCACCGCCGACATGACCGGGCTCGTCACCGACACCGGTCGCGGGCAACGGATGCGCTGGTGGGCCCACGACGACCTGATCAAGGTGGAGACGCCACCCGTGCCGGACCCGACGCCGTTCCGGTCTGCCCGGTGAGGGACCCGCAGACCATCGTCCCCGGCGCGTGCGCCGAGTGCGAAGGGGACCACCCGACCGAACGGTGCCCCGCGGTCGCACGCATCACGGAGACGACGCCGACGCTCGGGCTTCCCGCCATCGACGGCGCCAAGCCTGACGACGACGACCTCCGACACTGGTCGGTCACCTCCATCATCGGGGCGCTCGACAAGCCGGCGCTTCTCTACTGGGCGGCCGAGCAGACGGCGAAGGCCGCCGTGGCGTCGGCCCGGTCGCTCCCGTCACGCATCGACGAGGAAGGCGAAGAGCCGGTCATCAAGTGGCTCCGCGACGCCCGCTTCCGTCGGCCGAAAGGCGAGCGCACCGCCGCCGAACTCGGGACCCTCGTCCACGAAGCCTGCGAGCAGTTCGCCCTCACCGGGACCCGTCCCGAAGTCGACGCCGAGGTGGCACCGTTCCTCGACCAGTTCGACCGGTGGTGCCAGCACTTCCAGCCGTCCTATCAGGCTGCCGAGGTCACCGTGTTCTCGCCCGGCTACGGGTACGCCGGGACGTGCGACGCGTTCATGACGATCGGCGGGGTCCGCTTCATCGTCGACTACAAGACGACGCGCAAGGGATTCGACAATCGGGGCAACCCGACCGGCCCTTACCCCGAGGTGGCGTTGCAACTGGCCGCCTACCGCCACGCCGAGATGGCCGCCGTGTGGCGACCACGGCGCATGGAGCGGTTTCGCCGCCGCTACTACCTCCTCTCCGAGGCCGAGCGGGCGATGGCCGTGCCCGTGCCCGAGGTCGACACCGGGCTGTGCATCCACATCACCCCCGACCACTGCGACGCCTACCCGGTCGACTGCGGCCCCGACATCTTCGAGGCGTTCCTCTTCGTGCAGGAGGCTGCCCGCTGGTCGTTCCAGACCGCCAAGACGGTTATCCGTCGCCCGTTGGAGCCTGAGACACAGGGGGTGCTCCTGTGAGCCCGATCATCGACCTGCAACAGCGCATGATGGAAAAGGGCCGGATTCGCCTCGGGACGAAGGCGCCGACCTCGTCCGGCAAGTCCCGGCCGGCGAAGCTCGACACGTTCCGGCTGACGTCACAGGACCGGGCCGCGATCGACGCCGGCGCCGATCTGTGGGGCGGGACCGTCGAGCCGTTCGAGCCTGGCGGCTGGGCGGTCACCACCACCACCTCGGCGGTGGACGTGATCCTCGTCCCCGGTGAGATGGGCTGGTCGCAGTGGCGGGAGATGTGGGGCAACAAGGTGTGCCACCGCCGGTGCGACGGTGTCCGTGAGACGATCTCGGACGGACCGTGCCTGTGCCCCGCCGACCATGTGGAGCGTGCCGCCGCCGCCGCCCAGGGCAAGGCGTGCAAGGACACCACCCGACTCTCGGTGATGCTCCCCGACCTCCCCGGGCTCGGACTGTGGCGGTTGGAAACCCACGGGTTCTACGCCGCGACCGAACTAGCCGGGACGATCGCCCTCCTGTCGATGCTCGCCCCCGGGACGCTCGTCCGTGGTCGACTGGTCGCCCAGCAACGCGAGGTCGTCCGCTTCGACCGGGACGGCAAGCCGCGTACCAACAAGTTCGTGGTCCCCGTGCTGGACCTGCCCGACGTGCGCCTGTCCGAACTCGTGGCCCCCGATGGCGGGGTCGGCGTGTCGATCGAGGCGCCGACCCGTCGTGGTCTGACGCCGGTCCCGGTCGCGGAGTTGCCCGAGGGGCCGCGCCCGTCGATCGTCGAGCAGATCGCGACGGTGCCCGATCAGCCGAAGCGCCGGTCGAATGCGGCGGCGCCGCTCCCGGCGACGGGGCTCAAGCCTCGCAAGATGTCCGGGGGCGGTGACAGTCCATCCCCCCCGGTGGCTGTCGCCGCTCCCGGTCTGCCCGCACCTGACCCTGAGGCTCCCTCTCTCTCTCCTGAGGTCGAGCCCGTCCCCGACACCGCCGGGGATGAGGTCGGGTCGGTGCCCGCCGGGGTCCCCTCAGCCCCCGGCGGGCAGGACTCACCACCACCGCTCAAGGCGGTCAACGCCCGGGCCTACGGCGCGCTCTACCGCAAGTGCCGGGCCATCCACGCCGAGCACGGCGCCGGCGACAAGGAGACGGCCGGCGCGCAGTGGGATGCGCTGGCGTTCGCCGTGTCGGCCGGACGGTCGGTGCACCTGGGCGAGTTGTCCCCGGACGAGGCGACCGACTTCCGCGCCCGGATGATCGACGTCTCGGAGGGCCGGTCGCGGTGGGCCGAGACGGATGACCCGCAGTTTCTCGGATGGACGTTGACGACCGTGGAGGCATCGTGATGGGCGAGAAGGCACGTCTTCGCCGGGATCTGATCGTGGCGCAGCAGCAGCGCGACCAGGCGCAGGCCGAGCGTGATCGTGCGGTCACCCGTGCCGTGCGGCTCGAGGCTGAGCTGGCCGAGGTGCGCGACCGGTCGCCGTGGTCCCGTGTGTCCGATTGGTGGGGCGACCTGGCCCGGGTGGTGGGGCTGTGATGACCCGCACCGCGTGGCGCTCCGTGCACCCTGACCTGAGGTCGTCGCACGGGTTCCGGTGGCCGTTCCCCGGTCACGAGGCGGTCGCCCCGTTGCCCGACGGCGCCGAGTTCACTCGCGGCGGCCCGTGCCCGACATTCATCGGTGACGGGCTCTGTCTGGCGAAGACGTGGCGCGGCGCTGCATCGGGCAGCATCCCTGCCATCACGTGTCTGCTGGTCGAGTTCGGCGAGGGCGACGTGCTCGGCGAGGACGACGACAAGCTGCGTGTGTCGCGCTGTCTGGTGGTCGACGTGTTCGACGCGCCGGCCCTGATCCGTGATGGCTGGTGCGCTGGCGCCGACCTGTGGGGCGCCGACCTGCGGGGCGCCTACCTGCGGGGCGCCGACCTGGGGGGCGCCAACCTGGAGGGCGCCGACCTGCGGGGCGCCGACCTGGGGGACGCCGACCTGGAGGGCGCCGACCTGTGGGGCGCCTACCTGGGGGACGCCGACCTGGGGGGCGCCGACCTGGGGGGCGCCAACCTGCGGGGCGCCAACCTGCGGGGCGCCAACCTGCGGGGCGCCGACCTGGGGGACGCCAACCTG
>CAYZBB010000202.1:7364-8859 GCA_964476495.1 uncultured Actinomycetes bacterium
GCGCCAACCTGGGGGACGCCTACCTGGGGGACGCCTACCTGGGGGACGCCAACCTGGGGGGCGCCAACCTGCGGGGCGCCTACCTGCGGGGCGCCGACCTGGGGGACGCCAACCTGCGGCGCGCCAACCTGGAGGGCGCCAACCTGGGGGGCGCCTACGCCGATGACCGGACCGGGTGGCCCGACGGGTTCGACCCTGCCGCTCGCGGGGTGGTCGGACCGTGACCCGCCGCCTGATTCTCGCCGCCGTGGTCGCGGTGACGCTCGTCGGGTGCCGCCCGCCGGTGACCATCCCGCCGCCGACGACGTGCCATGTGACCCGCCCGGGTGGTGTGTGCCGATGACCGTGCTCGTCGTCGTCGCCGCGACCGTGCTGATCGCCGTGCTCGTCCTCGTCGCGGTTGCCGCCTGGTGCCTCGTCACGGACTGGTACGGCGAGTGACCCCGCCCGTGCCACGCACCCCGTCGTGCCCGTCGTGCGCCCAGCGGTTCCGGCGCGCCACCGACACGCTGCGCGACCGGCTGCACCGGGCGCCGATCGCGCCGAACCGTCGGCTCCATTGGGTCGACGACGACGACGTGCCGCTCTGCGACACCGAGAGGACCCGAGATGCCTGACGACCTGCTCACCACCGCTCGCCGCGGGGCTGCGCTCGGGGCGATCCCCCCGGACGTGGCCGACCGGCTCATCGACGAGGTCGACCGGCTGCGCGCCGAGAACGCGGAGATACGGAGGGACCTGCAGCATGAAGTGGGCTGGGCCATCGCCATCATCAGCAGCGTCGATGCGCCCGAGGCGGGATGGCCGAACCAGGCGGACGAGTGGCGGACAGCGGCTCGGCAGTTCTTTGACTTCACTCCCGGGTCGGCCGGCGAGCAGGATGCGCCCAATGCCACAGCGACGGTGATCGACAGGGCCGTCAAGCAACTCCGGCTGCGCGCCGACAACCTGGCCCTGGCCGAAGCGCTCTGCGACATCGCCGGGATGCTCTGCTTCGTCCGCGACGGCCGGGACGTGTGGGTCGCGGACGCCGATTGCTCCTGCATGCACGGGCTCAAGCGGTGCCACGAAAGCTGGCCCGACACCCCCGAGGATTGGTGCCCGGTGTGTGTCGCAGAGGTCGCCTGGTGCGCGTGGAAGATGGGGACGCTCGGGTGAGACGCACCATCGCCGCCGCGCTCCTCGCGACCCTGCTCCTGACCGGGTGCGAACCAGACCGCGTCGTCACCGTGTCACTCCCCGGACACGCCGAGACGAGGCTGACGCACTGCCCGACCGAGACGGGTGAGGCGCGCATCTTCGCCGCCGACGCCTCCCGCGCCGTGTTCCGGGTGTCGGTCTGGCAACTCGTCGAAGGCGGGCGCACCAGGCTCGGGCGGCTCGACAACGTCCGCGACGCCGTGTGGATCGGCCGACTCCGGCGGGGCACCTGCGTCGGGATCGTCCTCGCCAACGACGGGGCCAGAGGGCTCCGCTCGCTCACCATCCAACTCAC
>CAYZBB010000203.1:0-8832 GCA_964476495.1 uncultured Actinomycetes bacterium
CTTCCACTACTCCGACTACGAGGTGGTGCGGCTGCAGCGCCTCGCCGACGCCTCCGGCGCCGAACCCCTGACCTGGATGGTCGACTGGGCACGGCGGCACTTCGTGGACCTGTTCACGGTGATCCGCACCCACTTCTTCGGCACCCAGGGCCTCGGCCTGAAGGTGGTGGCGACCAGGGCGGCCGGCTTTACCTGGCGGGACACCACCCCCGGCGGCCTGAACAGCCTGACCTGGTTCGACGATGCGATCGCCGGCGACACCGAGGAGATCCGGGCCGCCGCCCGGCAGCGCCTGCTCGAATACAACGAGGACGACGTCGAGGCGACCTGGCACGTCCGGCGCTGGTTGCGTTCCCTGGACTGACCGTGCCTTGTCCGGGCCTGGACGCCCGGCCGGGCCGGACACACCGCTGAATGCCTGAGGCGCCTCGGCGCCGGAGCGTCGATGGCACGGTCGACGACGGCTCGCGGATGCCGCCAACCGATTGGGGAACGTGACCCATCAGGGCTGACCCCGATGCGCCGCACGCGCCGTGAGGGCGAGGGTCGGTGTCGTTGAACCCCGGCCGGTTCTGGGGTGATGAGTGGAAGAAGGGATCATGTCTGAGGGTCGAATCGCCAGTCTTCGCGTGACGCCGAGTGCTGCGCAGCCGGGTGAGCCGGTGCTGGTCGAGGCGCTTGGCGACGACGGCCAGGTTCTCGACAACGCCGGGGTGGCGATCAACGGAATCCGTGGCGCCCGCCAGTTCCTGCAGTTCGATTCGGCCGGGGAGTACCGGGTGGTGGCCGTCTCGGGCGACGGCGAAAACGGCGTGAGCGCCGACCTCGCCTCCGTCCGGGTCGCCGAGGACGGGCTCGCCAGGGAGGTCGTACCCGCACGCTTTCCGATTCTGGAGGCTCGGCGCCCGTCGGCGGCGCGCGCGCCGTACGCGGTGGCGTTCAACGCTCGTGACACGGACGCGTTCACCGGGCTGCTCGACCGGGCGTTCGGACGTGACGACGCGGATCTGGAGTCGCTGACGCGGTCGACGAGCGTGATCTCATGGGCGTGGGACTTCGGCACGGGCGAGACGATCCGGACGCGGTCGCCGGAGGTCGTCTATGACTTCGAGGCACATCTGGCCCCGGACCAGGAGCATCAGCTGTTCGACGTCCGGTGCGACCTGACCCTGGCGGACGGCACCACGTCGACGGTGACGCGGACGCTGTCGGTGGTCAACGCATACGCGGTGTGCCGGGCACGGGGTGTGCTTGCCCCTCCGGTGACCGCGTCTCCGGCGCGGAAGGTGTTGAAGGCGTTTCAGGCGGGCGCGGTGGTGCGGAATGTGGAGGCCTTCCCGATCACCCTCACCGCGCGCCGGTTCCAGTGGGGAGAGGCCGAGACCGAGACCGTCACCGGCCTGGAGCAACTGCCCGACCCGATCGTCATCCCCGAGGGTGCCACGGTGACGCTGTCGGTCGGGATCGGGTTCGAGGTCGTGCCGGCCGACGTCCGGTCGTTCACCGTGCTGTGGCTCGGCAACGACCCGGATGGACGCTCGGTGCACGTCGAGTCGACGTTCGACGTCCCGTTGCCGGACCATCGCAGCCGGGGAATCCGGTTCGGGGAACTTGCGGTGACCCGGATGCTCGCCAAGGGGTTGACCGCGGTCGAGTTGGCCGCCGACGTCGACCCGGTCGTCGATCCCGACCGGCGGTTGGTCGTCGAGGAACTCGTGCGGCTCCGTGACGGGGCCGGGGTCGGTTGGGCCGTGGGTCGCCGGGTCGGCGGCGAGGACGGGGCGGTGCGCCGGGCGCGCCGCCGGGCCGGTGGCGGCGAGGGCGGGGAGAACCTGCGGCTCGCAGGCCGGGCGGATCCCCGACTGTGGCTCGACCTGCCGGATCGGCTCGCACCGTTCGAACCGGCCGAAGCGGCCGGGGCCGCGGGTCCGATCGGCGACTCCCTGACCACTCTGTTGGCCGACGACAGGCTGGCGTCCCTGGTGATCGAGGGTCGTGCGGGCGCCCGCCAGCCGGGCCTCGGCCGCGTCCGGGTCTCGGAAGGGCTGTTGAACGTGGGCGGCTGGGCGGAGGCGATCCGCGCGGGCCTCACCGGCCCCGCCGAGGGCCGGGTGTGTGATCCGGACAATCTGCCGGAGGATGCCGGCGACGATTGGGCGTGCCAGATCGTGCCGCAGCCGGACGGCACTCCGGAGCTGATCGACTGGCACCGTCCGGCCCGATTCGTGAACGCCCGCAAGGGTGACCTGATCCTGGCGCCGGGAGGCCCGGCGGGGTTCATCGGTGGACTCCTTGGCCAGGTCGTGCCGTCGCAGCGGTACGCGCACATGGGCATCATGACCCGGAACTACGACATGATCACCCACTGCACCTTCGCCGACGACCGCCTCGAGGCGCATCCCAACGGCGCGATCGACCTCGGCCCGTTCGGCTCCGAGGACGCGCCGACGGACGGGTTCGAGCCGGACGTGCTCCGCTACGGCTGGCCGGGAACCATCACCCAGTGGGTCGGCGCAGCAACCGAGCCGGGTGAGTCGGGCGGAAAGCTGGCGGACCCGGCGGCGGTCGCCGACCCGACCTCGGTGGTTCCCGGCGCACCGGTCCGTGAGGTGCCCGCGGTCGACCCCGACGGAGACGTGTACCGACTGGCGCCGTTCGACCGCTATCCGAAGCCCTCCCGGTCCGGCGAATCGTGGCAGGTCGTGCCCCCGCTGGTGGTGAAACCCAACCCGGCTCTGGAGACGACCGAGGTGCGGCAGACCCTGCACCGCCTTGCCGATGCCTGCCGGCTGGACACCGGCAAGACGTACTACAGCTTCTACGCCTACACCGACGCCGCCCGGGCGCTCAGCGACCGCTCGGCAGTCACCGACTTCTGGCACGAGGGCAACTATCCGGCGGTCTGCTCCTCGTTCATCTGGGCGGTCGCGCGCCGGCTCGGCCTGCAGTTGGAGGGCCCCGGCGGACTGGCCCGCCCGCAGGATCTGGAGGTCGCCGACCAGCCCGCGGTCGAGGTCGGCGAGGGTACGCCGGACGGCCTCTACCACTACACGGCGCAGGAACGGACCGCGGCCGCGCACTGGCTGCACGCACGCGTCCGCGGCGAGGTGCTCGATACCGTCAGGAAGAAGGTCCGCGACAAGATCGGCGATCTCGGGAAACTCGACGATCTGCTCGGCGACCTCATCGACGACCTGTCCGACATGGCCGATGACGTGGCCAATCAGATGTGCAACGCGTTCGCCTCGGACTGGTGCGACACGGCCGCGAAGGACTCCGAGGCGTGGACCTCGCCGGGTGATGGGGTCGCGGTCAGCCCGGATGACACGATGCGCTGGGACGGGCCGGGCGGCGGCGGACTGTTCGGCTACGTGGTGCCGGCGGTCTACCTGCCGCCCGTTGTCGAGCGAGCGCCGCGATACGCCTGGCACTATGCGCCGACCAAGGGCGCCGTCCATGGCGTCGTCCGAGTCGACGGCGCACCCCGCCCCGGCGCCATCGTCCAGGTCAACGACGCCCCGTGGGGAGTCGCCCGGACCCGTTCCGACGGAAGCTACCAACTCCGGCGGGTCCCGTTCGGACGCTACGAACTGAAGGCCCAGTTCGACCGTGGAGACGGCGTCTTCTACACCGCCAAGCAACTGCTCGATCTGCAGGAGGCGGACCGGGTGGTCGACTTCGACCTGACCCAGCCGAAGGAGATGAACCGACTCATCGCGGTCTCCGGATCGCACTACTTCATGAAGTACTACACCGTGGGACGCAATCCCCGGACCGAACCGGCCTACCCGTTCGCGTTCAGCCGGGGAGTCACCCCGTCGCCGGACTCGATGCGCTCCACGGCCTACACGGCGAGTGACTTCCACGGGATCTTCGGGGTCTCGTCCTTCCTGTTCAACTGGTTGCAGGGCGGCGCCGTGCAATGGGCGGTCAACTGGACGGTCTGCCAGGACAGCGCAGTGGCCGACCAGGTCGCCTACGCGCTCACCGATGCCGTCGACGCCCTCAGCTTCGGGTTCATCCCCTCGCTGTTCGGCAGCGAGGTCAAGGGCCAGGACCTGCGCACCGGAGTACTGAATCCCGGCGAATGGGTCGCCGACTCCATTCGGATCGGCCCCGGCGATCGCAGCACGGGATTGCTGAACTTCCGCCTCGAGAACCGGATGCTGTAGGTCGAATCATGCTGACCCAGGTGATTCCCACCGGCGCCGGCTGCCGCGTGCCCATCCACAATGCACTGCACTGACCACGGCCACGGATCTGAGTCCGATGTCGTCATCGCCCACCTCGGTGCTGATCGTCGATGACAGTCCCGACTTCGTCGCGCTGGCGCGGCGGTTGTTGGAGCTCGATCCGCAGCTGCGGGTGGTCGCCACCGCTGCGGACGCAGACCAAGCGGTGGTCGAGGCCGACCGGCATGCCCCGGACGTCGTGTTGATCGATGTCACCCTGCCGATCCGGGACGGCTTCGCCCTGGCCGCGATGCTGCGCGGCCGGCCATGCCGGGTGATCATCTGTTCGGTCCGCGACGATCCGAGCTACCCGGAACGGGCACGTCGCGCCGGCGCGGCGGGATTCCTGTCGAAGGACCGGCTGAGCGCCCGGGCCGTCCGAGCGATCCTCAGCGCGGACGCCGGAGATAGGTGAGCGTGGCGAGCACCCGGCGGTGCGCGTCCAGATCGGCCGGCAGGTCGAGTCTGTTGAAAATGGAGCGGATCTGGGTCTCCAGCGTCTTGGGCGACACGCCGAGTTCGGCCAGGATCGCCGCGTTGGAGCGGCCCAGCGCGATCAGCCTGAGGATCTGAAACTCGCGCGGGCTGAGCCGGGCAAGCACCGTACCTGCCTCGGTGCGCCTCAGGTTCGCGTCGACGATCGCCGGGTCGACCACCGTGCCACCGCCCGCGATCCGGACCACCGCGTCGAGGAACGCGTCCAGGCTCGTGACGCGGTCCTTCAGCAGGTAGCCGAATCCGCCGGCGCCCGGCCGTAACAGCCGGTCCAGGTGCCGGCTCTCCAGGTGCTGCGACAACACGATGACCGCCAGGTCGGGGTCTGTGGCTCGCAGTTGGACGGCAGCGTCCAGGCCTTCGGTGCGGAAGGACGGCGGCAGCCTGATGTCGATGACTGCCAGGTCGGGCCGCCGGACGGCAACGGCGGCCAGCAGCTGCGCAGCGTCCGGTAGTGCCCGCACTGTCGCGCCGATCCGGTCCGTCAGCAGGCCGGCGATCAGGTCCCGGAACAGCGCGGCGTCGTCGGCGATCACGATGTCGAGGCTCATGGCAGCCATCCGGTGACCTGGGTGCCGCCGCCCGGACGGTCGGTGATCGTGAGTTCGCCGCCAAGCACCCGGAACCTGTCCCGCAGACCGCTCAGGCCGGTGCCCGCCTCGTCGAAGCGGGCCCCGCCGGACCCGTCGTCGGCAACGATCAGCCGGCCGCCCCGGCCCTCGGCCGACACGGTCAGCCAGACCCGGGAGGCGGACGCATGTTTCACGATGTTGGTCAGGCACTCGGCGGCGGCGAAGTAGAACGCCGACTCGGCCGGTCCGGGCAGGGTGAGGTCGGCGCAGTCGACCTCGACCGGGATCGGGCATCGTTCAGCCAACACGCGGAGGGCGTCGGCCAGTCCCGCCTCGCTCAGGATCGCGGGATGCATGCCCCTGGCCAGCGCCCGGAGGTCTCGAAGCGCGTTGTCCAGGGAGGCGGCGGCTCCGTCGACGAGGGCCCGCGTGTCAGGGTCCAAGGCCGGCCCCAGAGCGGATTGAACCAGCCGCAGCTGCAAGGTGGCGGTGACGATCTGCTGTTGGGCTCCGTCGTGCAGATCCCGCTCGACCTGGCGGCGCGTGGCGTCAGCGATCCCGGCGAGCCGTGCGGCGGCGGTCTGCAACTCCGCGTACTGCTCGCCGGCGTGGGCGGCGAGCCGCTGATTGACCAGCGACAGCGCCGTGGCCGACGCGACCGCGCGCAACACATGGATGTCCTCGCCCAGTGCGGCGTCGTGGACCAGCCAGCCCACCGTCTCCGACCCATGCATGAGTGGCGTGACCGCACGGCCGCCGGGCGCGGGCGGACGGTCTGGTCCGGTGTGCAACTCCAGCGCCGGATCCGCCAGTGACAACCGCAGCGCCGCCTGCACCTCGCCGGCCGCCGTCAGATCCCCGAGGCCGGCCAACAGATCCGAGGCCGGCGTCCGGTGCAGCCGGAATCGCAGCAGGCCGATCAGGAACAGCACCGGCAGCAGGGCGAAACCGACGCCGTAGATCGCAATACCGATCCGGTAAGGCGCGTTCGAATCGGTCAGTTGATCGCCCACCGAGGCGAGAACCACCGCGAGACCGCAGATGATCGCTGCCAGATAGACCGGCCACAGGATCGCACGGGCGGCCGGGCTGGCCCGCGCGAAGCGCACGATCAGGATCAGCATGGCGGCGCCGGCCAACGCTGCGCCGCCGATCAGCACCACGGCGTCCACCGCCTGGCTCAACGCCGGCAGCCGACCCACGAACAACAGGTTCGACCCGGCCGGACGGTAGTAGTCGACGTCGGCCAGCGGCACAGTGGCAGCCTCGATGGCGATCAGCAGCCAGCTGCCCACGACAACGACCCGGCTGGACCGCGCGCCGAGACTCCCGGTCGGGAACGACAACACGAGCCAGGTCAACAGTGGTGTCGAGACGTTGACCAGCAACAAGCCCAGGGTGAAGATCGCCGGTGTCAGCGCGAGCTGGACGTCCTCGGCGGCCGACCCGAAGCCGACCAGCACCATCAGCAGCCCGGTCCGGTTCGCCGGCCAGCGCGCCCGGGCCACCAACCCGGCGGCGATGAACGCGAGTTCGGCGGTCACAGCCAGGGCGACCTTCGGTCCCGGATCGCCGTTGCGCACCTGAAGGTACGCCGACCCGGCTGCCGCAACCACGCCGGCGACCACGATCGCTGCGCGACCGGTTCGCACCCAGGTGCCGGCCGTCATCCGGCGACCTCGGCCTTGCGGGCACTCGTCGGACGTGTCATCGCCTGGCGATCGCGATCAAGCCACCGTGGGCAGTGCTGGCCGCGCTCAGTCGGGGAGCTGGGCACACGTCACTGGTGTAGCGCGGATCGCCGGCCGGCTGCAAGGCGTCCGGACGGGTTCGTTCGGGTACCGCGGCGGCCGCCGGTACCGGTGGATCGCGAGGCCCTGGTGTGCACCGGAGATTTCAGGCCTTGTAGCTGCGCACCGGCGAGGTGCGTCCGGACGCGCCGCGCGCCTGGTAGGTGTGGTTGACCTCGGGGAACGAGACGAGCACGCTCATCAGCACGGAGTACCGGCCGAGGCCGTCCGCATGGGTGGTGGTCGAGTCGGCCCCATCGACCACGATCGTGATCTTCTCCCCCCCGACGAACCCCGATCCGTAGACCCGGATCTGCCGGGTGTTGCCCTGGAACGTCACGAAGGCGACGTCACAGGTCGGGCCGACAGGGGGTGCGGCCCCACCACCGCCCCCACCACCGCCGCCGCCTCCGCCGCCCCCACCGCTCGAGGTCACGCGGATCTCGACCCGACGTGCTGCCGGGCCGGAGGGGCCGAGGCCCGCCCGCTCGACGGCCAACGTCCAGGCGCCGGGCCCGAGCGGATCGGTTCGCACCCGGCCGCCCTCCGGCCGGAGCTCGGTGGCCGTCATCGGGCGGCCGGCCTGCTCGTAGCGGAGGGTGGTCCACCAGGTCCCGATCGGTGCCGGGCTGACCGCGATCTCGGTCACCAGCGGGCTGCCGCCGGAGCGTGGTCCCGTCAACTCGGCCGTTAGGGTGACTTCTGGAAGCTGCCGTACACCATCGATCATGGCTCTCAGCGACCGCTGCTCCCGCGGGATCCACGTCACCAACGAGCGGGCCGAGTCGAGTGAAATGTCGGGGCTTCCGCCGATCCGTGCCAACTCCAACGAGCCGGCCGGAATGCCAAGGAACTCGCCGAGTTCCGCAAGGGATTGCATGGCGCCACCGCCGCCGGCTAGCGGGCTTCGAGCGCGGCGACCCGCGCCGTCAGATCGGCAACCTGACGCTGGAGTTGGGCGATCTCCATGCCCAGGTTGTGCTCGGTGACCTGTGGAACGAGGTCGCGACCCCTCGTCCGCGTCTGATAGACGATGCCGCCGTGAACGGCGATGTTGCTCTCCCCACCCAGTCTGCCGAACACCTCGTCGTCACCTGCCGACTTTGGATAGAGGTGGGCGACACCGCGGATGGTCACGCCGCCCGTATAGTCGTTGGCCCAGTTGATGGTGAGGCCGTCGTCGAAGTCGTGCACCAGGGCCCGCCGATAGGTCGTGCCACCAGCCTTCGCCACCTTCATGCGGTCGGCCGATCCGAGGATGAGGTCGTGTGCGGTGCTGTTCACCACATCGGCCTGAATCGTCACCCAACCCCCGGCCGGCTGGTCGAGACTGACGTCGCTGTATGCCATGGTGGCCCCCTTTTCGTTGGTCGCAACGTATGCGGCCGCCAGGGCGACGGCATCGGGGCTAACCCTGATCGGGCCGGCGCCCGACGGGCCAGGTGGCGAGGGTTCAGCGAACCGGGTTCGCCAAGGCGTTGAGGGCGTCGTTCAGGGCACGGCGTCCGGCACGGTCGACGGTGGCGACCAACACCTCCACCCCCTCGATCGGACGGGCGAGCGCGGCAGCCAGTTCGGCCGCCGTCCGGACGCGGGACGCGGGCAGCCCGTGGGCGCCGGCGAGCGCGATCGGGTCGACACCGGACGGCGTCCCGAAGACCCGCTCGAACTCTCCGGCGTAGCGCTCCTCGCCGTATTCGAGGGTGGCGAAGATGCTGCCGCCGTCGTCGTCGGCGACCACGA
>CAYZBB010000204.1:0-8806 GCA_964476495.1 uncultured Actinomycetes bacterium
CGGCATCAGGCGGATCGGTCGTGGTGTCGACATCGGTCAGGTCGTCCAGGTCGAGTGACACGGTGCCGGTCTGGCCGTTGACGGAGTCGACGTTGCCCGCTGCGGCGAGAGCAGCCGACAGGCCGGTGATCGAGCTGATCGGATGCGTGTCGGGGTCGGAGCGGCCGGTCAGGTCGTTGTGGACCGTGACGCCACCACCGCCCGCACCGCCACCGCCGGTCATCGTGACCTGACGAACCACCGTCTCGTCCCCACCGAACTCGATGGACCACACAACCTGCGGAAACTCGATCGCCAACGCCATCAGCTACGCACCGCCGTCTGCGGAGCGACCACCAATGGGCCACCCACCACCGTCCGCGCCATGTCCAACGAGTCCGGCGGGATGATCTCCATCTCCCAATCACCTACCTGCGGCGACACGCTGTCAGTGTCGTCACGATCAGCATGCAGAGCGTGGTACCCATCCCATCGACCTCCCGTCACCGGCGATATCGACACCGGCACCATCACCGTCGCACCCGATGAACGAGCGACCCTGATCTGCGCCACCACCTGACACGTCGCAGTCACATCGACGTCGGACTCATCCAGCACACGGAACGGCCGAAACCAGTCGTCGCCTTGGGTCACGAACCACCGCACCTCGGCCCGCTGATCGTTCAACTCGTCGGCCACGTGCTCCTCCTCATGTCCCGAGCGGTGCCACACCAGCGGTGACCCGACTCAGCGCCGCATAGATCGTCACACCCGGATGCCCGCCATCGGACACAGGCGTCGCCGTATACGTCATCGTCGGCGACCACCCTATCCCCGCCGCCACCGACGTCCGAGTCGCAGCCGCACCCAAGGTCAAGGTGAACGACGACGAACCCACCGTCACCGTCGCCTGCGTCGACCCGCTCCCGGTGCCGTCCGACTCCATCACGAACTCAGTCACCCACCCCACCGACAACGGACGACCAACCTTCGCTTCCGTGCCGATCGTCGCCCCCGCCGGAGCCGACACCAACACATCGAGACCGCCCACCGAGGAGATCGACTGCGCCGGAGCAACCACCGGCGCCGACGCAGCTGCGGCCATGCCACCCAAGGCGCCCGACGCCGAACCACGGCGCATCGCACGCTCCAGCATCGTGCGTCGATCCTCCACCAGCGACCCGACAGCGATCGTCACCACAGCCTCACCGTCATCATCGGCAGTGACCGTGACCGCCGACACCGGCATCGCCGTCGTTGTGTCGATGTCCGTGAGCGGGACATCGATCACATCGTGTGGCGCAGGAACGGGCGACGGATCCAACACCGCGAACGTCGCAGACCTCCCATCGGCAAGCGCCAACAACCCATCAGCGATGGACTGCGCGGTGCCGAGGTCGGTGATGTGGCCGATGTCGAGTGTCCCCCAACGGGACCCAGCCCCACGATTGAACCTGCCGCGCGCCCACCGCACGACCAGCGCATCGAACTCGGGCCGAGGGATGTCCCATTCCAGGTCGGTGACGTTCACCGAACCCGGATCCGCCAAGCCAGCCGTCGAGTACCCGGCGACGAGCTCCAACGTCGACGCCACCCCTGCCGTCCCCTTCACGAACGGACGCAACGTCCGACCTTCGGCGTCGACCACCACGTCGATGAACTGCTCGCACAACTGCGACACGACATCCCACGGCGAGTCCGACCCCAGCCGATACACCATCGGACCCGTCGCCGGGAACGTCGCACCAGAATCGTCGGTCGTCTCGGTGCCAGTCACGGTCCAGCCGTCCAGCAGGTCGTTGCCGATCATCACCTGGCGGATCTGACGTCCGATCGGCACCTGCGGATCCGACGACGGATACTCGAGGATCTCCGTGTCGTCGTCGCTGCGAGCGACGACGGTCCCGTTCGCGGCGCGCAGCGACCACAGGAGCCCGGTCGGGTTCCCGCCGGGGTCGCCGTCGTCCGCAGCGTTCACCAGCTCGAACGCGAACAGGATCCAGCCCGAAGCAGTCACCTCGAACTCGTAGCGTTGCGTCCGCTGCCAGATGCCGGAACCGACCTTCACGCCGTTGACGTACGCGGTCACAGTGTTGTCCCCGGCGTAATCGAGGATGTGACCACCCACACCAATCGGCACCCACCGACGAAACAGATTCCGACCCGACGGCGCATTGTCGTCGTCGCCGGTCGATGGACCGATCCACAACGCCGCAGGGTCTGCCCACTCGGCGGGGAGGCCGGTGTAGAACGTCGAGCCCCATCCCTGCACCGCGATGATGTTCGCCGCCGTCCAACCGTCGCCCGTCGGGTCGTAGTCCGGCCCCTGCCACGCCATCACCCGGTCGTCGAGCACCGGCACCGTCTGCGCCATGTTCGACAGCGTCGGCGTCTCGTGCAGTCGACCATCAGCCCACTCGCCAGCCAGGCCACGACCAGACCACTTCACCGCCTCGACCAGCTCGTCGCCGACCGACACCATCTGAACCTCGGCCCGTTCCGCGATCCACGCCATCCGTGCGGTCCCATCGAGACGACCGAGGATCACGTCGCCCATCGACACCTCACCGCTGTCGTCGTTGAGCTCCAAGAGTGATCCGACGCCAATGCCGTTGCGTTGCTCCTGCCAGGACACGCCGAACGCGCCTGCGATCTCTGCGCCCGACGTGTTCGCCGCGTTGCGCAAGTCCGCAGTGACCTCAGCCGCCAACTACCCGCTCCCAGCCGTGATCGCCAGCTCACCGCGAAGGATGCACAGACTGAACGTCACGACCTGCGCCCCGATCCCCGGGTCTGCTCGCAGATCATCGACCTGCACTGGGCCGTCGTGAGTGGTGCCGGCGACAGCAGTCGTGACCGAACACGTCACGCATCCCTCGGCGTCGCCTGGGTCGTCGAGGATCGCAGTACGCAGGAACAGGATGTGTGACTGCACGGCCGCAACCGTCGCCAGGTGGACGGCCGTGTTCACGGGGTCGCCGTCGGCGTCCCAGCGGCCATCGAGGAAGACCTCCAGGGTCACGTCCCGCGGATCCTTGAAACCGCGAGACCCCTTCTGGCCGTCGACACCGGGACGCGTGCGATTCTTCCGGCGGCGCTTCGCCCCATCGGTCAGCACCCAGCTGTTCAACGTGAGACGACCGGGAGCGTCCAACTCGACGCCGTTCAGGGTGACGAGCCCCCACTCAGGCTGCGGCAGGCCGCTCACGGTCGACCACCTGACCGCATCGCCCGGTCACGTTCCCGTGCCGTGATCGCCACCCCCGAGGTCGCCGTCACGTCGATCACCGGCGGCTGCTGCGGACGTGTCGCCACCGCCGCCATCGCATCGGCAAGAGCGGCGAACTCGGACCGCAACGCCACCAACTGCGCCAGCACCGGATCCAAGGTGAGCGAGGTCGGCGGCTGATCGAGGATCTTGCGCGACGACGCAGCGTCGGCGACGTATCCGTCCCCGCCGAACGTGACGATCTCGGGCCCGTTCTCACCGACCAGGTACGGCATCCCCGCAGTGACCGGACCACCCATCGCGCGCTTCCCACCGAAGGCGGCGTTGGCGAACGCAGCGCCGAACCAGTTCTCGACCATCTGCCGCTGACGGACCGTCACCTCGACCGTCGCCTGACGATCCCGCGCCACCTGGTTCAACGCACGTTCCGCCTCGGCGTAGCGGCCCTGGTCGATCAGCGTCTGCACCAGCGTCCGCACCGGCTCCGACATCTGGTCCTTCATGGCGTCGAACTGCGCCTGCAGGTCCGTCAGGTTGTTCTTCGCGTCAGTCGTCTGAGCGATGACCGTCGTTTCGATCTGGTCCGGGGTGAGCCCGTACAACTCGAGGAGCTTCCCGTACTCCTCGGCGGTCAACTGACCTTGATCGCGCATGCTGGCGAGCACCGCGACGATCCCGTTCAGCGTCGCCGTGGACGTCTTGCCGGTGACGTCCATCTTGGCTTGCGCCTCGGCGAGCGCCTGACCCTGCTCGATCATCTTCTGCAGCGCATCGGCGTTGCGGCGACCCGCCTCGGTGTTGGCGTCGATACCAGCGCCGTTCTTGGCGATGGACTCGATGACGGACTGCTGCGAGTCGAGGTAGCGGCGCTGAGCCTCGTCGACATCCTTGGCGGATCCGGCGATCTCACCGAACTCGTTCGCCAAGTTGCGCAGCTCGCCGATGGCACGGGCCGTCTGGTCGGCGAGGTTGCCGTTGGCGTCGGCCACCGTGCCGACGGCGACGCCCGCAGCGGCTGCCACCTCCGGGAACTGGGCGGCGAGACGGGCGAGGGCGTCACGCTGAGCGTCGAGCCCTGCGGTCGTGTCGCCGGCCGTCGCGATGTCCCTCATGACGTCGGCGGTGCGCTGAGCAGCAGGGATCCCCTTCTCCATCTGCTCGGCGTTGAACGCGATGGAGTCAGCCGTGCCCTGCGCCTCGATGTCGAGGTCGGTCATGGCGTCGATGATGGCGTCGAACTCGCCGGCGGTGATGACCCCGGCGTCGTTCAAGTCCAACATGTTCTTGATGACCGGACGCACCGAAGCGGGGACCTTGTCGAGGCTGTCGCGGAACCGGTCCAGCGACTCCTGATTGGAGCCTCCCCATGTGAACTCGTGCATGACCTGGCGGGCCTTGTCCATGTCGCCGACCGCAGCGTTCACCACCTGCGACACACCCTCGATCGTCATGCCGGACTTCGCGAACGCATCGTCGAAGCCCTTGCGGGTCTCCAAGATGTTGCGCAGAGCGTTCGCCAGCGTCGGGCCGACAGCCTTGCCCTGCTCGACGATCGAATCCGTCAACTGCTTCGTCTCGTCATCGACTCGCTGCACGTTGCGCGACCACGCCTCATAGATCCCGACTCCCGCCGTGATTGCTGCGGTGGCGCCGATCATGGCGATGTTGAACCCGCCCAGACCGGACACGAGCCCGCGCAACTCGCCGCCGCTCGACCTCGCCACGCCCCGAAGCGCCTCGAACTGCGACACGCCCTGCGTGGCGGCGATCCCAGCGATGGCCTCGCGGAACTCGCCGACACCCCGAACGGCTGCACCGATGCCGTCAGCGAACCCCCTGATGGAGTCGCCGAAGCGGACAGCTACGAAGGCGCCGATGGCAGGAACGGCGAGCCACAGGTTGTCGGCCAGCAGGCCGACGGCATCAGCGGCGATCCCGATCCCAGTGCCGAGCACATCGAAGATGGGTGGCAGGACCCCACCGGCGATGTCGGCCAACTTCGGCAGCACCGCCTCTACCAGTTCACCGAGCGCCTCGAGGAGTTCCCCGATCGGTGGGCCGAGGTCGTCCATTGCCTCGCCCAACACCGGACCGAGCGTGTCAGCAGCATCGATCACCGCGGAGCCGACATCTTCCAGCGCCGAGGCGAGCCCGCGGGACAGGTTGTCGGTCAAGCGGGATGCCGCCGCCAGGAGTTGCGATCCTGTGCCGGTGGCGAACTTCGCCGCCTCACGACCAAGGTTCACCAACGCCTCGCGACCCTCGTCGGAACCGAGGACCAGGCCGCCGAGTACGCCGGTGATCGGCGAGATGACCGGGACGATCCCGCCGAGCGGGCCGAGGACCGATCGGGCACCGAGCCCGGCGATCGACAGCCCCACACCCGCGATCACGCCCTGCAGACCGCTCGCCGCATCCGAGATCGTCTCGAACGCCGCCGACACACGGCCGAACACCCGGTCAACATCCGCCGGCTGAATGCTGTCGAGGATCGCCGACAACTGGTCCGCCACGCCACCGAGCCCTCCGCCGAGCCCATCGGTCAGCTTGCTGACGTTGCGGCCGATCGCGTCCCATGCCGGGGTCGAGGCGAAGTCGTTGAACACGTTGACGACATCAGTCCCGGCCTGCACCAGCGACCGCAGCGACGAATCGCCGAGGTCGCCGAGGTTGATGAGGGACGTCTCGACCGACCCCTTGAACGCTTCAACGTCACCCTTGAGGTTGTCGGTCTGCGCCGATGCCATCCGCTGAGCGGCACCCATGTCGTTGACCGCGGCTGTGTACTCATCGACCGCTGCAGCGCCACCCTCCATGAGGATCGACGCCGCACGCACAGCATCGGAGCCGAACAGCGTTGTCAGCGCCTGCTGGCGCTGCGCATCGCTCAGCCCGCCGAGACTCGTCTGCAGTTGGCGGGCCACCTCGGCGATGCCGACGAACTGCCCCTGCGCGTCGAAGAAGTCGAGGCCCAGCCGCGCCATCGCATCAGCGGCCTCGTCGGACTGCGGCACCAGACGCTGCAGCATCGTCTTGAGCGAAGTCCCCGCGTCGGAGCCGACCAGGGCGCTGTCGGCGAACATCGACAGGACGCCGACCGTCTCCTCCATCGACAGCCCGGTCTGCTTGGCGACCAGGCCACCCTGGCGGAGAGCGTCACCGAGCTGGCCGACATCAGCGGCCGACTTGTTCGCACCCGCGGCCAACACGTCGGCGATGTGTGCCACCTGATCGCCGCCGAGACCGAACACGTTCATCGCCTGCGCCGAGATCGTCGCAGCATCGGCCAGGTCGAGCTGGCCGGCGGCGGCAAGGCTGAGCGATCCGGTGAGAGCACCGCCGAGCACATCGGAGACGGAGACGCCCGCCTTGACGAGCTCGGCCTGGGCGTCAGCGGCCTGCGACGCCGAATAGACGGTGTCAGCACCCGCCTTCAACGCTGCGTTACGCAGCGACTCCATCTCTGCAGCCGAGGCGTTCGCCACCGCCCCGACGCCGGACATCGCAGCGTTGAAGTCGCTCGACGTCTTGACCGCCGCGATGCCGACGACGCCGAGCGCTGTGGCAGCCACGGCCGACGAGCGGGCGATGTCGCCCATCACCGTCTTCACGCCCGATGCCGCCACCCCGGCCATACCGGCCGACGCCTTCTTTGCACCCTCGGCGACATCGGTGGCGAACTGCGACATGTCGCCCCGAACATCGACCCACACGGTCCCGGCCTGCGCCATCAGTCACCCCTTCCCGAAGAACGACAAGCGCTCCTCCGGTGTGCTGTTGCGGAGCGACTCGGGCTCCGACGCTGACGGGACTGCCGACGCCGCGAACGGTGTCGGCATGGACTCGGCGAAGGTCAAGAACGCGGCCAACATGGCCGGCTCACGATCACCGAGTGCGACCAGACCGTGCAGCGGCTGCCCGGTGCGGACAGCCGCTGCGATCAGTCGGTGGGTTGCTGATCCGGGGCCGACGAAGGGTCCACGTCGTCACGCCCCACCTGGAGGTCGTCGATCGACTCCAGCCACTTGTCGAGGGACCTGCCCTCGTCGCGGCGCAGCTGCATGTAGCGCCACGCCCCATAGAACGCCCACTCGGAGCTGAGCGTGACGATCTCCGACCACGGCTTGCCGTGCTCCTGTTCCTGCTCGCGGATCACGGTCGGCAGGAGAGGGACGTCCTCGACGTCCCCTCCTGCCGTCGTGAAGCGGATGCGGATGCTCACGCGCTCATCCCGACCCAGTTGGTCAGCGCGTACCAGTTGCGGACACCGCCGCCGGCGACCAGGCAGTCGAGGGTGATGGGCAGGTCCGCCGATCCGGTGCGGATGAAGTTCGACTCCGGGCTGTTGGACACCATCGCCCGACGCAGCACGAACCGCCAGATCTGGTCGCCGTCGAACAGGTCGAGCACCGCCGAGAACTCGTTGATGTCCTCCGGTGCCGGCGGCTCGTACTTCCACACTCCCGACGCCGGCGACGTGATGGTGCCGCCACCGAACGAGGTGGTGACCGTCTCCCGGTTCCACTCACGCAGGTTGAACGTCGCCTGCGCGAGCTCATCGGCGACCAGGGTGCGCACGTTGCCACGCTCCTGGTGCACCTTGATGCCCTCGGTGGTCCGAGTCGTCGTGAACTTCGACCCGTCCGGCGACGTGTAGCCGAGGTCCTTGAACGCCGCGTCGAGGTTCAGCGTCGACGGATCCGTCGGAAGGGCGGTCGGCAGGGTGGTGCCGAGGGGTGCCGTCGAGATCCGGAGGTTTCCGGCGACGAGGATGTTACTGGGGTCCTGTGCCATGACGGCACCTCCTTGCGCCTGATGGCGCGACAAGGACCCGCGCTACGGCGGGTCGAGGTTGGGTTTCGTCCCGCGTGGCGGGCCGACAGGTTCGGTCAGATGTGCGTCGTGAGACGCAGCGATGACCGATGGCGAGCGACGGTCTCGGCGGTGTCGTCCCATCCCTCATGGATCGGGCCGACCACCGCACTGGTGACGGTCACAGTCGCCGTGTTCACGGTGTGGGTCCCGACGAGTCGAGCCGCCACGACCGCAGCCAGGGTCGACATGACCCGCTCAGCGGTCGCCTCGTCGTCGGCGAACACATCGAGCTGGAACAGGGGATCGTGCAGGTACCCGCCGGTCTCCTCGATGGGACCGCCGGCCGTTCTCGCGACCCGCACTGCCGGCCACACCTTCGCCGCTGGGAGCTTGCTGTAGACACGGGTCGATACGAGCGCCGCCAACTCCGGCTGCGCTCGCAACCATCCACACAGCCACGCCTTCCAGTTCGAGGCGGTGAGCACCGGCAGCGTCATCTCTCCTCGAACCTCCCCGCGGCATCGGCGGCGTGACGCAACGGGGCTTGCGGCGACTGCCGCGATGACCCCCACTCGATGATGTGGCCGGCGAAGTCGGTCGTCTCCGCGCCGACGCCTCGCTGGTCGTCGAACACCCGCAGGGATCGGGCGTATCCACCGGTGTCGGTGTGCACGTCGCCGCGGGCGTCGCGGATGATCCCAGCCGCCACACCGGCACGCTCAACCTTCGTGGCGTGATCGAGGACGACGTCAAGGTTCGCTGCGGGCACGAAGCGGCTCACGT
>CAYZBB010000205.1:0-8803 GCA_964476495.1 uncultured Actinomycetes bacterium
AGGTCGCCGTCGAAGTACTTCAGGTCGGCGACCATCACCTCGTCCCACAAACCGCGCTCCTTCAGGACGCGGATGAGATGGGCGTTGATGACGGTGAAGTCGCCGGACATGTTCGACTTGACGAACAGGTTGCGGTAGGTCGGTTCGATGGACTGGCCGACGCCGACGATGTTGCTGATGGTGGCGGTGGGCGCGATCGCCAGCACGTTGGAGTTGCGCATCCCCACCTGGATCACCCGCGCCCGCAACACGTCCCAGTCCAGCCGGGCGGTGGTGTCCTGTGCGAGCTCGCCTCCGGAGCCGTCGCGGTTCTCGGCCAGGATGTGCAGCGAGTCGATGGGCAGGATGCCGCGGCTCCACAGCGACCCGTCGAACGACGGGTACCGGCCGCGCTCGGCCGCCAGATCCACGGACGCCGAGATCGCCCAGTAGGAAAGAACTTCCATCGACGTGTCGGCGAATTCCACAGCCTCCTCGGAGGCGTAGGGCAGGCCGAGCGCGTAGAGCGCGTCGGCGAAGCCCATCAGGCCGAGGCCGACCGGGCGGTGCCGCAGGTTGGACCGGCGAGCCGACGCAATGGTGTACATGTTGATGTCGATGACGTTGTCCAGCATGCGGACAGCGGTGGTCACGGTGCGCCGCAGCCGCTCGGTGTCCAGTCCCGGCCCAGACCCGGCGGTGACGTGGGCGGCCAGGTTCACCGAGCCCAGGTTGCAGACGGCGGTCTCGGCGGCTGAGTCGTCTCCGGACCCGGCCCGGGTGTTGAGCGTGATCTCGGTGCACAGGTTGGACGAGTGCACCACGCCGACGTGCTGTTGCGGGGAGCGCAGGTTGCACGGGTCCTTGAACGTGATCCAGGGATGCCCGGTCTCGAACAGGGCGGTCAGCATCCGCCGCCACAGCGCGACCGCGTCGACCCGGCGGAACACCCGGATCTCGCCGCGGTCGGCGGCCGCCTCGTACTGCGCGTACCTCTGCGCGAACGCTCGCCCGTAGAGATCGTGCAGCTCCGGTACCTCGTCCGGGGAGAACAACGTCCAGGTGCCCCCGGCCCGGACCCGGCGCAGGAACTCGTCCGGCACCCAATGCGCGGTGTTCATGTCGTGGGTGCGCCGCCGGTCGTCGCCGGTGTTGCGGCGCAGGTCCAGGAACTCCTCCACGTCGATGTGCCACGTCTCCAGGTACGCGCACACCGCGCCCTTGCGCTTGCCGCCCTGGTTGACCGCGATCGCGGTGTCGTTGGCGATCTTCAGGAACGGCACCACTCCGGACGAGGAGCCGTTCGTGCCGCGGATATGAGCCCCGATGCCGCGGATCGGCGTCCAATCGTTGCCCAGACCGCCGGAGTACTTGGCCAGCAGGGCGTTGTCGCGGATACCGCCGAAGATCGAGGACAGGTCGTCGTCCACCGTGGTCAGGAAGCAGGACGAGAGCTGCGGCCGGGTGGTGCCGGCGTTGAACAGGGTCGGCGTCGAACACATGAAGTCGAACGAGGACAGCAGCCGGTAGAACTCGATCGCCCTTGCCTCCCGGTCGATCTCGCGGATGGCCAGGCCCATCGCCACCCGCATGAAAAACGCCTGCGGCAACTCGTAGCGCACGCCGTGCTCGTGCAGGAAGTACCGGTCGTACAGGGTCTGCAGGCCGAGCAGGGTGAACGCGCCGTCCTGGGCACCGTCCAACGCCCGACCGAGCCGGTTCAGGTCGAACTCGGCCAGCGCCGGATCCAGCTGGCCCAGCCGTACGCCGTGCGCCACGTACGCGGCGAAGTACGCCGGGTACCGCTCGTTCATCTCCGCGGCGGTCGCTCCGGTCGGCTCGCCGGCCAGATGGGACAGGGCCTCGGTGCGCAGCACGTCGCCGAGCAGCCGGGCGGCCACGGTCGTGTAGTTCGGTTCGGTCTCCACCAGCGCCCGTGCGGCCAGGATCGGCGCCAGACCCAGCTCCCGGTGGCCGATCCCGTCGTACACCGCGCTCTGCACACCGGCCAGCACCGGCGCCGGGTCGACGTCGGCCAGGTCGGCGCAGGCGTCGGAGACCAGGGCGCGCAGGCGTTCCCGGTCCAGCGGAGCGCGGCTGCCGTCAGCGGCGACGACGTGCACTTCGTCGACCATCGTAGGGGCGGGGGAGTTTCCGGCGGCCCGGGCGCGGCGGTGCTCCTCCCGGTACAGGATGTACGCGCGGGCCACGTCCAGGTGCCCGCCGCGCATCAGCCCGAGTTCGACCTGGTCCTGGATCTCCTCCAGGTCGATCGGACGGGCAAGGCCGCCGTACCGGCGCTGCAGGGTGCCGGTCACCGCTTCGGTCAGCTCGGCGACGCCGACCCGAACGCTGGACGAGCGCCCGGCCGACTCTCCCTGCACGGCCAGGAACGCCTTGGTGATGGCCACCGCGATCCGGCCGGCGTCGAAGTCGACGGGAGTGCCGTCGCGGCGCAGCACCCGAAGGCCCGTGGCCGTGGCGCCGGGCGCGGCTGGGTGGGATCCGGCCGCCGGGCCGGACAGTGGGGTGGGCGCGGGGGCCGGTGGGGCCAGGGATGCGGGCAGGGTCGCGGTCACAGCTCTCTCCTCGCGAGCCGACGGGAACCGGCTCGACACGAGGGAGAGGTACGGCACGCGCCGGCCAACGGCAGCGCGTTCCGCAGCCGCCCTCCCACGGGGCGCACCGGCGGCAGGCCCCGGCGGGGCCCGCATCGAAGGCAGGTCTTCGGACTCGTGGGCGTGTCCGGCGTCCGCCGGGTCTCCTACCGACCGTCGCTTCCCAAGCCAAAGGCCCAGTGCCGTCCTTCAAGTGGCGTACCACTGTCGGACAGACGGTTGTCGTTCCCACTCACCGCTGCGGGGCAGTCCCGGATTCGCACCGGGTTCCCTCTTTCCTCCACCCCCGGTCGCCCGGCGGCGGAACCTCCAACGGACCAGAACACTACATGTGGGGGTGTGCCAGCAGACGCAATACACATGTCGTGTCGCGGCGTGTCGTCGTGCGACCCCGCGCGTCGCCTTCGGAGGGGACAAAAGGTCTCGGTCGACGTCGACGCCCGGATCACCGGCGCGCGACGGGATCAGGGGTAGAACCGACCCGGGGTGACACCGAACTGAGCGGCGAAGGCACCGATGAATCCGACGCTGCTGCGGTAGCCGATACCCATGGCCGTGTCCTGGACGCTGATACCTCTCGCCAGCTTCGGCAGGCTCGCGTTCAGCCGAACCTGGGTGCGCCACCGCGGAAATGTCATGCCGGTCTCCCGCAGAAAGATCCGCTGCAGGGTCTTGGCGCTGGTGTACGTCGATTCGCCCCACTCGGGCAGGGTTCGTGCATCGGCGGGGTCGTGCATGAACCGGGCGGCAAGGTCCCGCCCGCGCGGATCCTCCGGGATCGGGATGCGCAGGCCGGCGTCGGCCACCGGGGCCAACGACCGCACCACCCGGGGCCACAGCGAACCGACCGCGGCAGGGTCCCGGATCGTCCACAGGTCGTGCAGGAGTTCGGCGGCCCGACCGTCGACCCGCATGCGGTGGACCGGTGAGGACGGCGGCACACCGTTCCATTCGACGAAGATCGCGCGCGACGGGACGTTGGCGACCACGTCCCTGTCGACCAGCGGCGGGAGCCATACCGCGTCCTTCGGCGTCAGCAGCCAGCGCCGGTCGCCGAGATGGGCGGTCATCACACCTTGGAAGACCCAGAGGAGTCCGCCGTGGACATGCCGCAGGCCGTCCCAGTCGTAGACACCGAGCCCGGCGGCCGATCCGAAGTCGCTGCGGTTCACCGCGAGCCGCTGACCCGGCGCGATGTCGAACACGCGGGTGAACAGCAACCCGTCCCGCACCGGCACCTCACCGTCGTCCCGCCGTCTCGAAGCTGTCCACTTGTCTTGACCGGACGAGTTTAGGCTCACCTAATCTTGGCCCGCCATGCCGACCCCGACCCGCCGCCGCGCCGCCGTTGCGATCGGACGTCGGTCCACCCTCCGGACCGGTGACCGCGACGTTCTGCACCGCTCAATGCGTACCCGGTTGTACTGGTTCACGGGGTGCATCGCACTGCTGCTGACCGCCGTCGTCGGCAGCCTGCTGTTCGGCTCCTCATGGATCCCGCCGAACCAGGTGTGGCAGGCGCTGTGGACGGCACCGACGACCGAGGCCGGACTCGCCGTGCGCACGGTGCGGGTCCCGCGCACCCTGCTGGCGATCGCGGCCGGTGCGGCGATGGGCGCCGCGGGCGCGTTGATGCAGGGCGTGACCCGCAACCCGCTGGCCGATCCGGGAATCCTCGGGGTGAACGCCGGGGCGTCGCTGCTGGTGGTCATCGCAATCACCCAGCTGTCGATCACGACTTTCGCCGCGTTCCTGCCGTTCGCACTGGTCGGCGCGCTTGTCACCTCGGTCGTGGTGTACCTGCTGGGAACCAGGGGCCCGGCCGCCGGATCGCCGGTGACGATGACGCTTGCCGGTGCCGCGGTGACGATCATGGCGTTGTCGATCAGCTCGGCGCTGCTGCTGCTCGACAGCCGTCGGCTCGAGATCTTCGCCCGTTGGTCGCTCGGCTCGCTGGAGGGCGTCACGCTCGGGTTGGTCGCGCAAGCCGGGCCGCTGCTGCTGGTCGGCGTTGCGCTGGCGCTGGTGTCGGGACGGCTGCTCAATGCCCTGTCCCTGGGCGACGATGTCGCCGCCGGCCTGGGCCAGCGGGTCGGTGTGGCACGCGGCGTGATCGTGCTCGCGGTGGCGCTGACCTGTGGCGCAGCGACCGCCGCCGTCGGCCCGGTCGCGTTCGTCGGGTTCGCCGTGCCGCATTGCGCCCGGCGGATGACCGGGCCCGACTACCGCTGGATCGTCCCGTTCTCGGCCGTCCTGGGTGCCGTGTTCCTCCTGACCGCGGACGTGCTCGGGCGGGTGGTCGCGGTGCCCGGCGTGGTCGCCGCAGGGGCGATGACCGCGATCCTCGGTGGACCGGTGTTCGTGATGCTGGCACAGAGCCGCACGCTGCGGGAGCTGTGAGCCGACGATGGCCACGACGTCCCGGGTCGGGCGGCTCCGCCCGGCCGCTACGACACCCGACGCGGACGACGCGCCCGGCACCGTGGGCACGGGGATCGGGGGTACGGCGGGCGTCGGAGGCGCCGCCGGCGCGACGCGCCCGGCGGGCCCGGCGGGCCCGGTGGGCCCGGTGGCGACCGTCCGTCACTGGCGCCGCAGGGCCCGGCTACGCGCGACGGCGGTCTGCCTGATCCTGGTCGGTGCCGTGTTCGTCGCCGCGTGCGCCGCGACGCTGGTCGGCTCCTACGACGACCTGTCGCTGCCTCAGGTGGCACTCGGGGCGATCGGCGTGGGCGACGACATGACGGTGTACGTCGTCCGGCAGCTACGGATCCCCCGCTCGGCCGTGGCATTCGTGGTCGGTGCGGCGTTCGGCATCGCCGGTGCCGCGTTCCAGTCGTTGGCCCGCAACCCGCTGGCCAGCCCCGACATCGTCGGCATCAGCACCGGGGCGAGCCTGGGTGCGGTGCTGGTCATCGTCACGGTCGGCACCGGCGCGGTGCTGGTGCCCGTAGCCGCGTTCTGCGGGGCGATCGCCGCGTCCGCCCTGATCGTGATGCTGTCGCTACGAACCCATCTCGCGCCGTTGAGGCTGATCCTGGTCGGCATCGGCATCCAGGCGGTGCTCAGCTCGATCATCGGGGTCCTGCTCACCCGGCAGAACCAGGACGTGCTGGAGCAGGCCAACCGGTGGCTGATCGGATCGATCAACGCGCGCGGCTGGGTGCACGCCGGGGTGATGCTCCTGGCGCTGGTGCTGTTCGGCGGTCCCCTGCTCGCCCTGACCAAGCCATTGCGCCAACTGCAGCTGGGCGAGTCGGTCGCGCAGTCGACCGGGCTGTCACCCCGAAGCCCGCAGATCGCCGCCGTCGTGCTCGGCTGCGCATTGACCGCGGCGGCGGTCTCGGTCGCCGGTCCGATCAGCCTGATCGCCTTCCTCGGCCCGCCGATCGCCCGCTCGTTGATCGGCTCCCCCGGCCCGGCGCTGCTCTCCAGCGCCGTCGTGTCCGGCGCGATCCTGGTGTCCGCCGATCTCGTCGCCCGATTCGGCATCGGCGACCTGCACTTTCCCGTCGGCGTACTGACCGGGTTGCTGGGCGCGCCGGTCCTGCTCTGGGTGCTGCTTCGTCAGGGGAGGCGACGTGGCTGACGACGCCCTTCGTGCCGAGGGCCTGCGCCTGGGCTATCGCTCCCATGTCGTGGTGCACGACGTGGACGTGGGCTTTCCCGCCGGGCAGATCACCGCGATCGTCGGGTCCAACGGATGCGGCAAGTCCACCCTCCTGCGCGGTCTGGGTCGGCTGCTCCCGACGATGGCGGGCCGGGTCCTGCTGGACGGCGACGACGTCTCCCGGCTGGGCCGGCGCGAGCTCGGTCGACGCCTGGCCATGCTGCCGCAGGGGCCGGTCGCACCCGACGGGATCACGGTGATCGACATGGTCGCGCGAGGTCGATACGCCCACCAGGGCTGGGTGCGCTCCTGGTCCTCCGCCGACGAGCACGCCGTGGCGTCGGCGCTGGACCTCACCTCGTGCACCGGTTTCGCGACCGCCGCACTGGACGAGTTGTCCGGCGGACAACGCCAGCGGGTGTGGATCGCCATGGCGATCGCGCAGGCCAGCCCGGTGATGCTGCTCGACGAGCCGATCACCTTCCTGGACGTCGCGCACCAGGTCGAGGTGCTGGATCTGCTCACCGACCTCAACGTCGAGCAGAACAGAACCATCGTGATGGTGCTGCACGATCTGAACCTCGCTGCCAGGTACGCCCATCGCATCGTCGCGGTCAAGGACGGCAGGGTGCACCGCGTCGGCCGGCCGGACGAGGTGATCACCGCCGAGGTCGTGCAGCACGTCTTCGGCCTGCGCTGCCGGGTGGTGACCGACGAGGTAGCCGGCACCCCTTGCGTCCTGCCGATGGGCCGTCACCGGGCGCCGCCGGGCGCCGACGGACCCTCCGTCACCTCACCCAGCCCCACCCCCGATCGGGAAGGAACCCCATGCGCCGCAGACTTCTGAGAACCGCCCTGCTCGGGATTGCCGCGGCGACCCTTGCGCTGTCGGCCTGCGCCACCACGCAGTCCGCGGGCCCCACCGAACCGGCCGCATCGCGGGAGCCGACCGACACGGCGCCGACGGTCACGCCGACCGTTGACGGGCAACGAACCGTCACCGACCAGTACGGCGACGTCACCATCGGCGGCATCCCGGAACGAGTGGTGACTCCGGGCAACTGGGAAACCGACACGGCCGTCGCGCTCGGCGTGGTACCGATCGCGACGGGCCGGTGGCTCGACGAGCCCGACGGCGCCTCCCCCTGGCGGCGGCAGCTCCTGGGCGATGCCCGGCCCGACCTGATCGCGTACAACCCGGACGGTTACGACGTCGAAGAGACGCTGGCCTTCCGACCCGACCTGGTGCTCGCCGGTTTCGACCTGGACGAAGAGCCCTACCGGCAGCTCTCGGCGGTCGTGCCGACGGTGTCGATGCCGTACACCGCAGGCGGGCCCGAGTTCACCCGGGCGATCGGCCTGGCGTTGGGCCGACAGGCAGCGGCGGAGCAGCTGATCGCGGACACCGAGGACATGATCACAGCGACCGCCGCACAGCATCCCCAGTTCGCGGGATCGACGATCGTGTTCGCCGACAGCTGGGAACCGGGTGTGCTGACCGACTACACCAACGACGTTCTCGGACTCGGCATGTGGAGCGGGTTGGGGGTCACCGCCGCGCCGGGGGTCATCGGGCAGGGCGGCGACGGCGGCTTCGTCGACGTCCCGGCCGAGCGGTGGTCGACACTGGACGCCGACGTGCTCGTGGTCTCCTACGCCGACGAGGCGGCGCAGCAGGAGATCGAGTCGAACCCGCTGTTCCAGGCCATACCGGCGGTCCAGGCGGGACGGTACCTGGCCGTCACCGACCCGAACGATGTGGAACTGATCCGATCGGTCTCGATGCCCCAGGTCCAGTACGCGCTGAGCAACTTCGTCCCGAAGGTGGCCGATCGGCTCGGCTGAACTCGGTCTTCGGTCGTGGTCGATCACCGTCGGTGCGCGAATGCTGGGAAATCGCCATGACCTCTCTCACCCCGACGAACGACCGTGCGTGACGACGCGTCCACCACCAGCCCGGCGAACAAACAACCGATCGGAGACGACCGATGACCGACAAGAATGCCTCCCGCCGCCCCCGCGTGGTGGGCTCCAACGACTCCGCCCATGCCACCGCCCTGCTGCGGATCGGCGCGCCGATCGCCTGCCCCACCTGCGGTTCGTTCACCGAACCGGCCGATCCCGCGGGCTGGCGGTGCACCAACGACAGGTGCGTGTTCTCTCGCTGACCGGCTGACCGCAACCGAGGGCGCCGCCGGGTTCCTGCCCGGTGGCGCCCTCGTTGTATCCGCTGCTCTCCTCGGCGGTCGCCGGCCAGGCGGTGTGATCAGTCCCTGGTGAGCTTGCGATGGGTGACGCGGTGGGGCCGGGCCGCCTCCGCACCCATCCGGGAGATCTTGTTCTTCTCATAGTCGGAGAAGTTGCCCTCGAAGAAGAACCACCGGGAGGGATCCTCATCGGTGCCTTCCCACGCCAGAATGTGCGTGCAGGTGCGGTCGAGGAACCACCGGTCGTGGGAGATCACCACGGCGCAGCCGGGGAACTGTTCGAGCGCGTTCTCCAACGAGGCGAGGGTTTCCACGTCCAGGTCGTTGGTGGGTTCGTCGAGCAGGATCACGTTTCCGCCCACCTTGAGGGTCAGTGCCAGGTTCAGCCG
>CAYZBB010000206.1:0-8779 GCA_964476495.1 uncultured Actinomycetes bacterium
CCCTGCTCAGTAATAGGCACCGAAGCGTGCCTCATTCAGGTTGACAGGTTCCGCCATGCCTGCACGGCCGCCGTCCCTCCGGCGGGCACCGGGGCGGCTGGCCGAGTCCTGGCCGAGCCGGGCCCGAGATCTCGAAAGCGATGGGTCTGACCGAGCCTGGCCCACGCTCAAGCACCTGTTGGCGCACTGCCTTGAGAACCCGCAGCAGTCGAGCGCCGAACACGCCCCCTCGAAGGAACAGACTCCGGTCGAGGCTGGGTCGCCGCCCGACCCTCTTCGGCCGAACCGTCCGTGTGAGCCGGAGCGGGGTCGGCGACATCACCAGCTAACGTCATCGCGAAATCCCCGATGCTTGTTGCTCCGGAGAAGACGGCCTTGCACCGTGGCTGGTCGTTAGTAGCCAGCGGTGAACCGGGAGTTGATGAACCGCGGCTGTTCAATCTCGTCGACGATCACCACAGCGAAGTCCTCGAAGCTGAGCTGTGATTCGCCGCTCTCAGCGAACACTGGCTCATCGTGTCCGACCCGGTAGTGCCCGGTGCGTTCGCCCTCGAAGATGCGCATTGGCGGTGAAACGAACGTCCAGGACACCGGGCTATTGCTAGTGCGGAAGATTTCCAGCGCCCGGACCTGGGCCGCGCCGGACACCCGAGCGTTCGGGGAGAAGGCCGGAAGGTCGATCAGACGCCGCCCGTCCGGCGCGAGCAGGCTGCCGCTACCGCCCATATGGATCACGCGAGGTCGGGGCTCAGGGATCTCGGCGAGGACGGACAGGGCCGTCTGAACCGCATTGGGCACCAGCGTGGGCTGCGGTCCGCGCACCGCTAGCACGACGACATCCGCGCCCTTCGCGAGCAACTCGACGGAGGCCGGGTCCAGGGCGTCACCGAACTCCACGGAGACGCCGGGCGGGAAAGGGCCGGCCACCTCGGGATGCCGAACCGCGGCGATCACCCTGTGGCCACGGGAAGCGAGTTCGGCGACGATCCGGCTGCCGCCGCGGCCTCCGCCACCGAAGACGACGACCGTGCGCGCGCGTGCATTCGCAGCGAGTTCCAGGAAAGGTTCGAGGGACTGCGGATCCCGCAACGAGGCTCGGCTCACCGCCTTGTCCGCGGGAACGCCGGCCAGAATCTTCTTCACTGGTACTTCGCACTTCTTCCCGCTCAGGGTGCGCGGCACAGCGTCGATGACGAGGAAGCGGTCAGGGACGTGCCGCGGGGAAAGCTCGCGGCGCAACGCGGTACGCAGACGAGGCTCGACGGCTCCCAACTCGACCCCGGACTTAAGGACAAGGAAGCACAATAATTCACCGTCCGTACCTGCCGTCGCTGCGGACGTATCAATAACGAGAGAATCGGCAACGTCGTCGAAACCCTCTACGACGGAATAGAAGTCGGCGGTGCCCATGCGAATGCCGCCGCGATTGAGTGTGGAGTCCGACCGGCCATGAATGACGAACGAGCCGCGTGACGTTGTCCGCACCCAGTCCCCGTGCCGCCACCGGCCGGGGTAGTCCTCAAAGTAGGCCTCTCGCAGCCGCGTGCCGTCCGGGTCGTTCCAGAACATGACCGGCATGGACGGCATCGGCTGATTAAGCACCAGTTCACCGACCTGGTCGCACAAATCGGCGCCCTGCTCGTCGACGGAGTGAACGTCGGCGCCCAAAGCGGCGCAGGAGAGTTCACCGAGCCAGACGGGTACGGTGGGAGCCGACCCGAGGAATGCCGTACACACGTCGGTGCCGCCCGAGACCGAGCCGATCTGAATGTGTGTACCGACCTGCTCAGCGATCCAACGGAATCCGTCCTCGGACAGTGGCGATCCAGTGGATCCCAGTGCTCTCATCGCGGTCAGGTCATAGGTCTCACGTGGTCTCACACCGGCGGCGACGCAGGATTGGATGAACGGAGCCGATACGCCGAACAACTTCACTCGATGCTTCTGTGCCAGTGCCCATAGTGCGCCGAGGTCGGGATGGCCTGGGTTGCCGTCGAACATCACGATTGTCGAGCCCGCGAGCAGGCCGCCAATCAGGAAGTTCCACATCATCCAACCGGTGGTGGTGAACCAGAAGAATCGGTCGCCCGGACCCAGATCGTTCTGCAGCCGCATCATCTTCAGGTGCTCGAGCACGATCCCGCCGTGGCCGTGCACGATCCCCTTAGGCAGGCCTGTGGTCCCCGACGAGTAGAGCACCCACAGAGGATGGTCGAAGGGCACGGCCTCGAAGGCAAGCGCCCCCGCTTCGGCTGTGAAGTCCGCCCAGCTCACGGTCCCAGCTAGGGTTGCATCTGGATCCAGGTAGGGCACTAGCACCGTCGAGTGCAGGGTCGGCAGTTGCTCGCGCAGTGTCGCCACCCGGTCGCGGATGTCGAACCGCCTCCCGCCGTAGCAGTACCCGTCCACCGCCAGCAGTACCGCGGGCTCGATCTGAGCGAACCGGTCGACCACCGCCCGGGCGCCGAAGTCAGGAGAGCAGGAGGACCAGATTGCACCCAGCGAGGCAGCGGCCAGGAACATCACGAGCGTCTCAATGGAATTGGGAGCCAAGGCGACTACGCGGTCTCCCCGGCCGACGCCCGCTGACACCAGGCCGGACCGCGCCCGGCCGACCAGATCCCGCAGTTCTGCGTGCGTGAGTGTGCGCTCGAGCCCGTCCTCGCGGGCGAATTCGACCGCGACGTCGCCGTCCATCCGGCCTGGTCCGGGTGTCAAGGCGTGTTCGGCGTAGTTCAGGGTTGCGCCGGGGAACCACTGGGCACCGGGCATCGCAGTGGAGCCGAGGGTCTCGCGCGGCGGATCTCGGAAGATCACGTCGAGAAACTCGGCGGCCGCCGACCAGAATCCGGCCAGGTCACCCACCGACCAGGCATGCAGCGCCGAGTAGTCCGCTCCGTCGATCGGGACCCCACGGGTGGTCCTCACCCAGTCCGCGAACGCGGCGATGGCCGTCTCGCGGATCCCTGCAGGGGTTGGCTGCCACAGGACCGGAACGCGGCCCTCGTTCTCGCCCGATGTCTCCACCCGTTGCGCTCCTCATGACGACGACTCTGCCGTTCCACATGGTCGCGTACATCTACCAATATTTCAATACTGCTGAAGACTCAGGTGTAGCCAGGTTTAGCCGCGACCTCCGGAGAGGCCGTCATAGTTCGCCCGCCTAGTGGAGGTAGCACGGGCCGCTACTCGCGCGGCAGCGGGTCGAAGTTCGCCGATTTCAACTACGCTGAAGACCGTAACGGATTCCCCCCGAACGGTCAGTTCTGTCGCTCGTGCTTGCTCGGCACGATCATGGGGTTGAGTCGTTTGCCCAGCAGGCGGCCGGGCGAGGAGGTTGTCGCGGCACCGGGGCAGCCTTGGTGCAATCAGCCACACTTGGACAATCTGGTCAAGCACCCTACGGCGAGTCGAGGACGAGGCAATCATCTAAGGCTCGACGAGACCCTGGGCCCTACCTCGGCTCTCGGTGATGATCAAGGGTCAGCAGCCGACTCTGCCACCTTATGAGTAGCGCCCGTTGCGGCCCGATATCCCGCTCATGCTGGCGCATGCCCAAGGCCGCTGGCACCCCGTCTGTCACTGGTCACGGTATCGAACGATGGATTGAATGCTGCTACTCGGGATCAGCGGCGGACGTGGGTAGTGCTGGGGACGGTGTACTTGACTGCCTCGATGAGCTCGTAGGCAGCCGCAGCGGCCAGGTCGGGCTGCCTACGCCGGATCGCTTCGAACAGCCGGTGGTGGGACTCGCCCACGCCGGGGTCCTCTGGCAGTACCGATGTGGCAACGATGGAGGCGGCCACCACCTCGGCTATGGCCGCATGGAGCCTGATGAGCAGCGGGTTGCCGCTGGCGCGGACGACCGCGCGATGAAAGTCCGCGTCGGCGTGCACATACTCGGCCAGTTCGCCCGCGTCATGCGCGCGCGTGCGCGCGTCGAGAGCATCCGATAAGTCCGCAAGGGCCTCCGGCGTCGAATGCTCGGCAGCCAAGCGGGCGGTAGAGGCCTCCAGCCCGGCACGTGTGTCGAGGACATCACCCAGTGCATACGAGAGGTGGTCACGGACCAGCACACCGGTGATCTCGTCTGTTACGCGCACATAGGTGCCGTCACCGACGAGAGGCTCCAGGAGGCCCATGTTCGTCAGACCGCGGAGCGCCTCGCGGACGGTGGAGCGACTGACCCCGAGTTCCTCGGTCAGTTCGTGCTCGCCGGGAATCTTCTGACCTACTGGCCACTCGCCGGAGGCAATCAACCCCCGGAACTGTTCGGAGACCTGCGTGACCAAGGAGGCCTGACGAATCGGGCCACGCATCAGCTCACCGTCGCCGTCTCGGTCGGGCATCTTTGTGGGACGGCTGGCTCATCGTGCCTCCTAGTGTCAGCGACTGTTGCTGCAGCTACATGCTAATATAAATGTATGACATCTGCACCGGGAGGGGAGGGGCTGGTTGGTGGCGAGAGGAGTGCAGTAAGCAAGTGGGCGCCGGTGCTAGTCGCGCTGGTATTCCTCGTCGCGCTCAACCTTCGCCCGGCGCTGACCTCGGTGGGGCCGCTACTGCCGCAGATCGGCAACGAGATGGGCCTGAACGAGGGTGTGCAAGGTCTACTAGGCGCACTGCCGCTCCTCGCGTTTGCGGCCATCTCCCCACTGGTGCAACACCCCGCACGGCGGTTCGGCATGGAGCGCTCATTACTGACTGCCTTGGCCGCGCTCGCCGTCGGCGTCCTGATTCGCTCCTGCGGCGGCAACGCCGGCCTCTGGGCCGGCACGATCATCCTGGGCTCCGCGATCGCAGTCGGCAACGTCCTAGTCCCCACGATCGTCAAGCGCGACTACCGACACCACGTTTCTTTGGCCACCGGTATCTACTCGGCCTGCATTGGGATCGGCGCCTCAATCGCCTCCGCAGTCGCGGTTCCGTTGTCTCATTCCGTCGGGTGGCGAGGATCGCTGTCGTTCTGGGCGATCCCCGCGTTGCTCGTCGCGCTGCTCTGGATTCGACGGGCGAGGAATGCCGGGCAGGCAGACGTGGCGGCCGCTGCAACGGGGCATCCGCTGATCAGCGTGTGGAAACAGCGGACCGCGTGGCTGGTGACCGCGTTCATGGGCTTACAGTCGACGACGTTCTACGTGATGGTCACCTGGCTTCCGACCATCGAGACCTCCGCCGGCCTCTCCGCCGAACAGGCAGGGTTGCATCTCTTTCTCTTCCAGCTGGTAGGTGTCGCCGCTGGGCTGACGATTCCACGCCTGATGCGCCACCCCGACAACCAGCGCACGGCCGCGATCACAGCCAGCGTCCCGATGGTCATCGGTGTGGGCGGACTGATCATTGCCCCCGCTCTCAGCGTGATATGGGTCGTGATCGCAGGTCTCGGCAACGGCGCCTCGCTGGTTGTGGCGCTCACGCTCATTAGCCTGCGAGGCCGCAGCCACCACGAGACCACCCAACTCTCCGGGATGGCCCAGTCGCTCGGCTATCTCTTCGCGGCGACCGGACCAATCGTGGCCGGCTACCTCGCCGAACACACCGGCACCTGGCAGTTTTCCCTGATCATGATCGGCGTCCTGGCCATCGTCCAGGTCGTCGTCGCCGTGCCCGCCGGCCGGGACCGCAGCGAACCCGTCCGAGGCTGACCTGACCCATGTTCTGCTGTCGCCCATGGCGGCAGTTCGATCAGGACGGCAGCTGGTGTTTACCTGACCCACGACCTGCTACGGGCGTGGCGACCACCGTTCCGTGCCAGCCCTGGAACGCCAGATCCGCAACTGGGTCGCCGATTGGAACGACAACCCCAAGCCGTTCATCTGGACCAAGGACCGCAGAAGACATCCTCGAATCCCTCCGAAGACATCGTCAACGAATTAACGGCGCGGAACACTAGAAGAGGGGTGCAAACAGTTCAGGTCTGTTGTAATGCCCGGCAACATCGTGGACCACCTTGGGAACAATAACATCCTCGAGATTCAAATCGGCAAACAGTAGATCATCGTCGGATCCCGCTCCGTCGGCAATTACTTTTCCGACGGGCCCCAGAATCAACGCGCCAGTCTTCAACTGGCGAAGGCGAATCAGTTGCTCGCGCTGAGCGTCGGTGTCTGCCACCTCCTCGATATACCGCTCAGGAAGCCGACTAACTGCAGAAATTACGAAGGTTTTGAGGGCATACGCAAGACCTCCGGTCGAAGTAGCGATTCCGTGTCGCATTGTAATGTACGTTGGATCATCCATAGGCACGTGCTGCGCGAAGTAGAATGGCCAGGACGCCACGTGAACCACCGGATAATTCACAGCCGCGGCATACTGTCCGAGAGGATTAGAATTCTCCCCACAGATTAGAGCTGACACGGCTCCGAAATCCGTCTTGAAGGAGTTCAAGAAGCCTGTTCCGCCTGGAGTGTGGACCTGCCTCTCTCCCACGGTGGGAACATACTTCTGATGTTTACTCACGATCGTACCGTCACGAGTGATGTGAACCTGCGTGTTCCACATCGTTCCAGTTGTATCTGGAAGACGTTCATTAATGCCCACTACTGCATTCACGCTTGCGCGTTTGCAAGCCTCGGCGACAGCTTCGATATGCTCCCCGGGGACTTCAACGGAGTTCTTGAACAACTCGCGATCGAGGGACCGGGACTTGGCACTCTCTGCGAGAGTCTGATACCAGTTCGGAAACGTCGGAATGAATGCTTCGGGAAAACCAATGAGGTCGGCTTGCTCGGCGCCGGCGCGTTCGATAAGTCGTACTGCCTTTTCAGTAGTCCCATCGATATCGAGGAAGATGGGCTCAGCTTGCACGGCCGCGACCCTGATTTGACGGAACGTGAACCGCTTCTGCTCACCGGCAGACCAGCTCGTCATGGTTGTCGACCCTTCTTCAGGTGGGATACTTTCGACTCATTCTAAGGCCCAGACTTCGCGACGCCTCGGACCTCTGGCGGCCAGTCAAGATCAATTGGCGCCAACATTAAGGAGATTGTTGCCGCGCGTCTCCTTCAGCACAAGAGCGCAGACCGCACTGATCGCGCACAACAGAGCAACGAATACGCCTAGGGCAAACGCGCCAAGACCGGTGATGATAATAGGAGCAAGTAGCGGTGGAACCGCGCCACCAAGGACACCTGCGACATTGTAGCTGAATCCAGCCGCCGTGTATCTGTAGCGCGTGTCGAAAAGCTCAGGAAGATATGCGGTGACCGGCCCGAACGCAAGGCCGGCGATGAAGATTGTGACCCACACGGCTCCGGCATATACGGTAGTGTTGCCAAGTCCAAGAATTGGAAATAGCACGAGTGCCCAGACGGCGCCTACTGCGTTCGCAATTATCAGCAGCCGTCGGCGCCCGACCTTGTCGGAATAGGCCGCAGCAATTAGGATCCCGGCCGCCCAAACCGGTCCCGCAACGACGGCAATCCATAGCACAGTGTTCCGCTCAAGCCCCGCGACTGTAGTACCGTAATTTACGAGATAGCTGATTGCCATGTAGAACAGGACGAATACCGTAAGTAGGACGCCAGACCCGAGAAGAACCTCCCGGGGCTGATGTTTGAATGCCTCGAGGAAGGGCACGCCGCCTTCTTGTGGCTTCGTCTTCTGAAAGACAGGTGTCTCTTCGATTCTTAACCTTACGAAGAGCCCGAGCGCCACGAGTACGATGCTCCCGACGAACGGGATTCGCCAGCCATACGTGAGGAAGGCTTCTTCACTCATTCCCAAGCCGGCAACAAGGAAAGTCAAGTTCGCAAGTGAAATACCGATCGTCGCACCAATTGACGGAGCCGTAGACCAGAGGCCGCGGCGTGCTTGTGGTGCAGATTCGGCAGCAAGAAGCACAGCCCCGGCCCATTCTCCACCGAACGCGATGCCCTGAAGGAACCGGGCGATCACTAGAAGGATTGGGGCAACGACACCAATTTGAGCGGCCGTTGGAAGAAGGCCGATTAGGACAGTTGCGAAACCCATGAGTAGAAGTGTTGCTACAAGGCTCTTCTTGCGACCCAGTCGGTCGCCAAAGTGCCCAAAGAGGATTGACCCAAAGGGTCTAGCCACGAATGCAACACCGAAAGTGGCAAAGGACGCAACCGTGCCCGCAGCCGGGCCAAGCGCCGGGAAGAACACCTTCGGGAATACAAGTGCCGCTGCAGTCCCATACACGGCGAAGTCGAATGCCTCGATGAGGTTCCCGCTGCCGCTCGCCAAAGAGATGCGCCACATTTTCGATGTGGATACTCTGTCCGGGCCGCCCTCGGGCCAGCCAGTCGCAACAGAATCATCTAGAGTGGGTTGATGTGGGGTGTTAGGGGTTGAATTTGTTGCATCTCGCATCGCCAGTCCTCCTTCTTTTAGGTGTTGCCCGGACGTGCGCTCGGAGTTGTGGGTGTGTTGAATCGTCACCGGGTGTGACCCCGGGACGAACTGGCATCATGCGCGGCTAAGATTAGATTCAGACTGGTCCGGTAGGCGGACCAGCTGGATTGCTGGGCGGTACTCGGGACCGTAGCCAGGTGGCGGGAGCGTGTCAAGGTGCGCATGCCAAGACTCCTATACGTCTGCCCTTTCCGGGCCGAGCTCGACCACCGGCCGGCCCTGATCGCCGGCACGGCGATTGCGCTCGGCCCGCCACCCGTACCCCAGCAAGGAGACATCCACATGACCACGATCACCGATCCCGAGGCCACCCCGGCAGTCGAAGAGCATCTGTCGGGCAACGGCGGCGTGTTGCCGCACTGGAAGGATGGCGCCCCGTTCGCCGGAGAGCCGGAGCAGACCG
>CAYZBB010000207.1:0-8757 GCA_964476495.1 uncultured Actinomycetes bacterium
TCGTCGCCGGCGAGATCCACGTGGCCGGGCTTCTTCGGCTGGTGACGTGGACGCGGGCGGGCAGCGCGGGAGATCGCGGAGGGCGGAGCGCGGGAGACCGCGAGGGCGGGCAGCGCGGGAGAACACGAGAGCGGCTGAGAGGGCGCGAGAGCGCGGGAGGGTGGGGGCAAGGGCGAGCGCGGGAGGGAGGCGGTCAGTCGTCGACGCCGCGCGCGGTCAGGGCGTCACCGATCGCATCCGCCCGGCGCAGTGCCCGGACCACCGTCGGCACCACCAACGCGCGCAGGGAAAAGCCCACCCCGCGAGCCTTGCGGGCCTGCGAGACCGCCCCGACGATCTCCACCAGCAGCGGGATGCACCGAATGGTCAACGCGAGCACCAGGCCGGCCCGGTCCGGATCGACGCCGAACCGACGCAGCGGTCGCAGCAACCGCTGACATACGTCGAGCATCTCGGTGACCCTGGTGGTCAGGGTGACCAGCGCGGCGACCGCGACCGTCAGCAGCAGGGTGCCGCAGGTCATCAGCGCCCGCTCCGGCCCGGCGAGGATCACCTGGAACACGGCGATGAACAGCAGGAACCAGCGCATCGGCCACAGTTGTGCCCACGCCACCCGGGCCGGTATCCGGGCCAGGGCGAAGCCCGCGACCACCACGACCGCGGCCGTGGCGAGCTGCCACGGGTGGGCCAGCAGAACCACCGCGACGATCGCCAGCATCATGCCCAGCAGCTTCCAACCAGCCGGAAGCCGGTGTAGCACAGAGGATCCCGGCTGATAGAGGCCGATCATGTCAGCAGGCCGGTGTAGGTCGGCAGGGCGACCGCGGGCGATCCGTCGGCGACGACCCGGCCGGCGTCCAGCACGACGATCCGGTCGAATCCGTCAAGCAGGTGCAGGTGGTGGGTGACCAGGATCAACTGCTCGGGCAGGTTGTCGAGCAGGTCGGCGACCATCCGGGCGTTGCGCAGATCCAGCAGCGTGGTCGGCTCGTCCGCGACGATCACCGACGGACCGGTCACCAGCACGGCGGCCAGTGCCAGCAACTGCTTCTGCCCACCGGAAAGCAGATGGGTCGGGTGATCCGCGTGCCCGCCCAGCCCGAATCGCTCCAGCATCTGCGATACCCGTTGCGCGATCTCGTCTTTGCTCAGCTTTGACCGGCGCATCGAGAAGGCGACGTCCTCGGCGACGGTGGGCATGACGATCTGGTTGTCCGGGTCGGTGAAGACGAACCCGACCCGACGCCGCACCTCACGTCCCTTGGCGGTGGTGTCGAGCCCGTCCACCCTGACGGTTCCCGCCGTCGGCGTGACCAGGCCGTTGATCATCCTGGCGAGGGTGGACTTACCGGATCCGTTGGCGCCCACGATGCCGATCCGGTGCTCCGTCAGACGCAGGTCGATCCCGGTCAGCACGACGCGCTCGCCGAAGCGGTGATCCACCGCTGTGAAACGGATCTCGGCCATCGGGTGTCAGGCCTCCGGGTGTTCGAGCAGCATCGCCAGGCCCTGGCCGCCGCCGATCGCGCACGCCGCGACCCCGAGCGCGGGGCCGACGGCGACCACGGGACGCAGCATCCGGGACATCAGGCGCAGCAACAGGATCGTCCCGGACGCGCCCCACGGATGCCCGAGCCCGATCGCGCCGCCCTCCCCGCAGACAAGGTCGGGCTCGAGGCCGAGCTCGTCGATCACCGCCAGCACCACCGAGGCGAACGCCTCGGTGATCTCCCACGCGGCGACGTCGCCGGTGCTCACGGCGGTCCGGGCGAGTAGCCGGCGGACCGCGGGGGCCGGGGCCAGGCCCGGCAGGTCCGGCCGCCCGGCCGCCACCGTCGCGCTCAGGATCCGCAGGTACGGCACCCCGGCATCCAGCGCCGCGCGTTGCGTGGTCACTGCCACGGCGGCAGCACCGTCGGACACTCCGCACGAATTGCCGGCGGTCGCCGTGCCGGTGGGTCCGAATGCCGGCCGCAGTCTGCCCAGACGCTCCCGGGTCAGCCCCGCACGGGGGCGCTGATCGGTCGAGAGCTCCGGCAGGGTCACGATCTCCGCGGTGAATCTGCCGGAACTGGCGGCCACCCAGGTGAGTTCGTGGGACCGTGCGGCGTAGCCGTCCTGCCGTTCGCGGGACAGGCCGAGCTTGTCGGCCAAGAGGTCCGCGGCCGCGCCCATGCCCGGGTCGGGATGGCCGGGTGGAGCGAACGGGGCCCTGGTGTACCGCTGGGCCGGCCGGTCCCCGACGGGTGGCCAGAACCGCCACGGTGCTGTGCTCGCCGACTCCGCACCGCCGGCCAGGACGAGCTCGGCGTCGCCCGCCCGGACGCGGGCGGCCCCTTGCAGGACCGCGTCCAGGCCCGATCCACACTGCCGATCCACGGTGACGCCGGGCACACCGTCACCGAGCCCGGCGGCGAGTGCGGCGACCCGGGCGACGTTGCCGCCCGGTCCCAGGCAGTTGCCGATCAGCACGTCGTCGACCGGGCGGTCCAGTAGGCCCACGTCGTCGGCCAGCATGGCAAGCACGGGCGCGGCGAGCCCGACCACGTCCACGCCCGCCAGCGCGTGCCCGCTCGTGCCGATGGGCGTGCGCCGGCCGGCCACCAGGACGGGGGCGCCCGGATCGATGCGGGCTCGGGTCACGGCCACGACCGTAGCGGGCGCAACGCGGGCCACCCGGTGGCCGCCGGTTCGACGAGCTCCGATCCACCGGACGGCCCGTCCGCCTCCGATCCCGGAGCCGCAGCTGCGGCGTCCAGCCGGGCGATCGCCGCCGCCACCTCGTGCCGTGCCAGCTTCCCACCGGGCGTGCGCGGCAGCCGGTCGGCGACCAGCCAACGTCTGGGCAATGACTGAGCCCGCAGTAATTGGCGCGCCGCCGCCCGGACCCCGGTCAGGTCTGCGTGCGGGACGGGCTCCAGCACCGCCGTGACCAGCTGGCCGAGTCGCGGATGGGCGACCCCGACAACCGCGACCGCGGCGACGCCCGGCAGGCCCGAGAGGGCGTCCTCGACGTCCTCGACGATCACGGTAGCGCCCCCTGTGGTGATCGCCGCGTCACCCCGGCCGCGGATCTGCAGGGCGCCGTCCGGGTTCTGTTCGGCCAGATCGCCGACCGTGGCGAAGCCCTCGTCGTCCTGGACGAACGGCCCGGTCACCCCCTTCGGGTAGCCCAGGGACAGGTAGGGCGAACGCACCCATATCCGGCCGTCGCGCACCCGCACTTGCGTGCCCGGGAAGGGGCGTAGGGGGTCCGGCACCCGGCGAGACGCGACGAACGACAACTCCGCGGCTCCGTAGTACTCGACGACCCGCAGGCCACGATCGATCGCCCGGTCGGCGACCCGGTCGGGAAGGGACGAGCCGGCGACGACCACGGTCCGCAGCGGCGCACCGGCCGGCAGCTCGTCCAGCAGCTGGGACAGCCGGGCCGGGACGGCATGTGCCGCGGCGGCCGTCGTGGGGTCGTCGACCAAATGCGCGCCGGTGGCCAGGGCATGCACGGCGGCGAACAGGTGCATGGTCGCGTGCATCGGCCCGGTGAGCAGCACCCTTTCGTCCGGCCCGATCCCGGTCAGGGTGCTGAACGGTCCGAAGGACGCGGTCCAGGACGCGGCCGTCCGAACCACCGGACGTGGATGACCGGATGTGCCGGAGGTGACCACGATGAGCAGCGTCCCGTCCGGCAGATCCTCCACGCGCAGGCGCGGCAGCTCGGCCACACTCGGGTCGGTGACGAGTATCGGCCGCCCCGCGGCGGCCGCACCGAACACCGCGGCCAGCGTGCGGACGGGCTCGCGGCCGATGCTCCGCAGGGGCTCGCTGCGGGGATCGTCCGTGTGTCGTCGGACCAGATCGGCGAAGCGGCGATAGGAGATCGACGCGCCGCCAACGGTGATCGCCGGGCTGTCGTCGGTCCTGGCGAGCCGCAGCGGGATCTGGTCGGCCGTGACGGTCAGGGCGCGACCCTCTCGGTCGGCTCCTTGCCGGTGGCGACACCGGCGATGAGCCCGGGATACGCGCGATGGACCTGCTTGATCACCAGGGCGGCGACGATCGCCTTGAGCAGGTCACCCGGCAGGAAGGGGAGGGCGCCGACCACCGCGGTGCCCGGGTCGGTCCGGATCGCCAACCAGGTGACGCCGAACAAGTAGATGACCAAGACGCCGCCCAGCAGGTTGATGGCCACCCCCTGCCACAGCGGGTACCTGGGCAGGATCCTGGCGGTCATCGCACCGATCACCGCGACCCCCACCAACCAGCCCACCAGGTATCCGGCGGACGGAGCGGCCCAGATCCCCAACCCACCCCGGCCGCCGGCCAGTAGCGGCAGCCCGGCCGTAGTGAGCACGAGGAAGACCAGGACGGCCAGGAATCCCTTCCGGGCGCCGAGGATGCCGCCGGCCAGCATCACGCCCAGGGTTTGCAGGGTGATCGGCACGCCGGTCGAGCCGACCGTGATGCTTCCCGGCAGGCCGAGCGCGGCGATCAGGGCGGCGAAGATGGCGATCTGTGCCAGGTCCCGGGCGGTGCTCCTGCGATTCGCCATGGTGGGTCCTTCATGGTTCGGGTTCGCGTGGTCCGGGCCGAGCATAGGGGAGGGACAAATCGGACGACGCCGGCGGCGCATGGGTGTCGTCACGGCCGTCGGGCGTCGTGGCAAGAGTCGGTAGGAGCGGTCCCCGGGTGACGGGCCTTGCCAGCTTTGTGGATAGGCTCATCCCCATCCCACGGCCGGCTGCGATCGGGCGCGTCGGCCACGTCCAGGAGGCCCAGGTGTCCACCAGCCATCACGCCGGTCGTGCCCTGATCGTGTCGATCACCGACCACACCCTGCACGGTGAGGATGACGGCGGGGCGGGCGCTCTGGTCACGGAATTGCTGGCGGAGGCCGGCTTCGTCGTCGACGGCTCGGTCGCCGTGCCGTCGGACGAGGTTGCGATCCGCACCGCGCTGAACACCGCGGTGATCGGGGGGGTCGACCTGGTGGTCACCGTGGGTGGCACCGGTGTCTCACCGCGGGACGTCACACCGGACGTCACCGCCGAAGTGATCGACCGGGAACTGCTGGGCATTGCGCAGGCGCTGCGCTGGTCAGGCATGGCCGCCGGGGTCACCGACGCGGTGGTCTCCCGCGGTCTGGTCGGCGTGTCCGGGTCCACGCTGGTGGCGAATCTTGCCGGGTCGCGCGCGGCCATCCGGGACGGGATGGCCACCCTGACCCCGCTGGCCATCCACGTCATCGACCAGCTGTCCGACCCCGAGGTCTGATCAGACCCCGAGGTCGGACGCTCGGCGAGGTCCCGACGCCGCCAGGACCTCGGAGGGGGTCAGTCGTCGCCGGCAGCGTTCTCGTCCGTGCCGAGCACGCGTTCCTTGAGGTCGCCGACGGCCTCCCCGATGCGCTGCGTCGCCGTGCCGGCAACGGCCTTGGTCTTCTCCACCGCCGGCCCGGCCATCTGCAACGCCTTACCGGCCACATCGCCGGCGACGGTCTTGGCCCTGTCCACCGCCTGCGCGGCCACCTCCAGCACCGGGGCGGCGACCTCCTTGCCCTTCTCCATGACGGGCCCGGCAACCTGCGCGGCCTTGGTCACGGCCTCGCCGGCCAAGTCCTTGAGGCCGTCCGTCGCGTCCTTGGCCTTGTCGCTGAGTCCCACGGTCGCTCCTGGAGACGGCCCCGGGCGCACGGACGCGACGACGCGGGGCGATGGAAGGCTGGCAGCATGAACCTACCCGCCGCGCCCCCACCCGACCATCGGCCGCAACCCGCGGAGCCCACCGGCCAGGTCGACGCCGTGCGACGGCGACGGTTGGCGGAGATCTTCGGCGACGTGCTTCCGGACACCACCGGTGACGAGCGGGGCACCGATGTGCCGGCGGACGCCTGGTACTTGGAGAACCGCCCGCCGCACCACGGCTGACCGCCGGGCGAGCGCGCTAACGCTCGTCGGCGGTCTCAGTGGCCCTCGGGGCGCCATCCTTCGAGGCGGTCCCGGTGGATGCGCCGGACTCGAGGAGGTCGCGGATCTGGATCAGCAGCTCGACCTCGGTGGGGTCGGCCTTCACCTGCACCTTCTTCCTTGCGGCGAGGTCCTGGACCTTCTTCATCGGCGCGACGAACACGAGGTAGACCACCAGCGCGGTGATCAGGAACGTGATGATCGCGTTCAGGATCGCGCTGATGTTGATGTAGGACTCGGGCTTGTCCGGGTTGATGTAGAAGCCGATCGACCCGGTCTCGACGCCGCCCAGCGCGTTGAGTACCGGCTCGATCAGATTGGAGGTGACCGCAGCCACCAGCGCGGTGAAGGCGGCACCGACGACCACGGCCACGGCCAGGTCGATGACGTTGCCGCGCAGCAGGAAGTCCTTGAAGCCCTTGATCATCTGTCCTCCTCGGGTTCGTTGAACGGTCATCCCTCCCGCCGCGCCCTGTCGCTGTGTCGACGCGACCGGCCGGAGGCGACTGCGCTGTACGAACCCCCGAGATGATGCCGAGACAGTACCCAATCGGTCGAACGCCCCGGATGGCGAGTCAGGTGAAGCGCAGGACGACGCTGCCACCCAACGCGGCAGCCACGACTTGGTCGGCCCTGTCCTGTGGCACGGCCAGGACCACCGGCGGGCCCTCCCGGCCGGTGCCGCCGGCGGTGCCGATCTGCAGCACCACCGCGTCGTCCACCAGGGCGGTCGCCGTGCCGTCGTCGCGGACCGCGACGACCGCGACATGCATGCCGGGATGCAGCAGTTCGGTCACCGACGCGTCGGCGGGACGGATCGGGACGGCGACCTGGCCGGGTCCGGGTTGCGGACCGGCCGGATCGAGCAGGCGGACGTCGGTGATCACCTCGCCGCGACGGACACCGCCGGCCAGCATCCGACCTCCGCCCTGGGCGGTGTCGGTGAGCGCACCGTCCGGAGCCTCGGGGAGTCGTGAAGGAACGAGGTCCGCCTCCTGCAGCACCGCGCCGACGGCCAGGTCCCTGGTCACCATGACGACCGGATCCCCCGGTGACGGCTCGGGTGGAACCACCAACAACAGCACCGCGGTCGAGGCGAGCGCGACGGCGGTCACCCGGCGCAGGGTGCGGGGCAGGCGCCCGCCGCGCCGACGATCCGACCAGAACTGCCGGATGCGGTCGTGCAGCCGAGGCTGCAACTGTCTGCTGTGCGGGGGACCGGAGGCGGCCCGGAAGGTGGTCATCGTCCGGACGGTAGGGGTTCAGGCCACCGCGCGGCGGACGGTTCACCTCGCTGTGGACAACCTGTCGCCGGATGTGGACAAGTCTTATGTGCAACCTCGGCGATCAGTTGCCCGGCCGCAGCCGCAGGACTCGATCGTCCCCATCCCGGACGTCGCCGCGTCCATCGGTGTTGGAGGTCATGAGCCACAGGCTGCCGTCGGGCGCGACGGCGACGGTTCGCAGCCGACCGTAGACGCCGGTCAGGTGCGCGACCGGCTCGCCGGTCTGGCGGCCGCCCGCCCCGTCGTCGACGAGCGGGATCTGCCACAGCCGCTGGCCGCGCAGACCAGCCATCCAGATCGAGCCTTGCCAGACGGCGATGCCGCTGGGGGAGGCCTCGTCGGTCGACCAGACCCGCTGCGGGTCCAGGTATCGGGGATCGTCACCGACCCCCTCGACGACCGGCCAGCCGTAGTTGCCGCCCGCCTGAATGAGATTGAGCTCGTCCCAGGTGTTCTGGCCGAACTCGGCCGCCCACAACTGTCCTCGGTCGTCGAACGCGAGGCCTTGCACGTTGCGATGGCCGAGGTCGTAGCCTGCGCCACCGGCGAGTTGCGGGTCGACGGGGTTGCCGGGTGCCGGACGCAGATCGGGCGTGAGGCGAAGGATCTTGCCACCCAATGCGTTCGGGTCCTGCGCGGCTGCACGCTCGCCGGCGTCCCCGGTGCCGACGTAGAGCAGGCCGTCCGGACCGAAGACAATCCGGCCGCCGTTGTGGATGCCCGCCCTTGCGATCCCGGTGAACCTCACCTGCTGGTTGCGCAGCTGTCCGTCGGTCAGTTCGACGGTGGCGATGCGATTGTCCTCGGGGCCGGTGTAGTAGACGTACAACCGGTGGTCGGCATCGAACGTGGGCGAGACGGCGACGCCGAGCAACCCACCCTCGCCGCCGTGCTGCACGCCGTCGATGGTGCCGACCCGGGTGACCGTGCCGGTGGGATCGATCAGGCTGATCGAGGCGTCGTCGCGGCCGGTGACCACCGCGGTCCCGCTCGGCAGGAAGTCCAGGCCCCACGGGGTGTCGAGGCCGGTGGCGATCGTGTCGACCCGCAGCGTCGCGGCCGGCGTGGTCGATGGCGTGGGGGTCGGGCCGCTCGGTGGCGTGTTCGGACTGGTCGCGCTCGGCGTGGCGGGGATCGAGATCGTCGTGGCGGTCGGCACCGAAGCCGTCGAGCACGCCGTCAGCACCAGCACGGAGCAGCCCATCACGGCCGCGCGGAACCCGCGGCCGGCGCGGCCGCGGGGCGGGATGCTGCTGGTGGTCAGGTGGCCGCCTTGGTACCCGAGGACCCGCCCGAGCCGGAGGAGCTGCTCGTGCCGGATCCGCTCGACCCGGCCGCGGCGGCGGCCGGCTTCTTCTCGCCACCGCCGGCGGAGTCGGAGGTGGCGGCCGGCTTGTCGGCCGCCTTCTCTCCCGCCGCGGTCGAGGTGGACTTTCCGTTGCGCGAATCGGTTCGGTAGAAGCCGCTGCCCTTGAACACCACGCCGACCGATCCGTACACCTTGCGCA
>CAYZBB010000208.1:0-8464 GCA_964476495.1 uncultured Actinomycetes bacterium
CGGCGCGACCGGGTTGCAGCGCACCTGGACCGACAACCTGTTGTGGCATCACACGACTCATTTGGTCGACTTCGGTCTGTGGATGGTCTCCGGTGGGGACATGGCCAGTGCCGATGCCCGGATCCGCAATATTTACAGCGTCTATCCGCCGATCGAGCCTCGGACGGGTATCCCGATGGAACTTGTCCTGGTGATCCAGACCCACGACGACCAGACGATCGTGACGACGGGTTCCTACTATTCCGGCGAGTACATCTACGACACACTGGCCGTCACCGACCGGGACAGTTATCGGGTGGACGAACGCCGGTCCACGCTGCACACCCGGGACGGTCAGCAGGACATCGCGTCGGAGAAGCAGAACGCGGAACTCATCGCCCCGGAGTTCGTCCGGGCGGTGATCGAGGGTCGCGAACCGATGGTGCCGGGATGGTCGGTGCTGCCGGCGATGCGGGTGCTGGACCGGGTGCAGTCGGACTGGGACGCCAAGCACGGCGCCCAGATCATCCCGGGCCGCCCGGTCCTCTAGCTAGCTCACATCGACCGAGATCAACACCGGCCACGCTGCCACGGAAGGGGACCAACCATGACCGATGCACTCCAGCTCGACCCGCTACCCGAGGGAGTGCTCGACACGCTCCGTCAGGTCAGCACGTCCACCGTCGCGACGCAGCTGTACAAGCGGGGGTACCGGCAGCCGCAGTTGTTGGGGGTGCGGCCGATCAGTCAGGTCGTCGACGGGTTCGTGGCCGAGGCGTTCACGATGCGTTTCATCCCGGCCCGGGAGGACGTGAACACCCTGGATCCCTACCGCAGCGGCAATACCCTGCAATGGGACGCGATCGAGGGTGTCCCACCCGGGCAGGTGATCGTGGTGGACAGTCGTGGTGACACCCGGGCCGCGTCCGGTGGGGACATGCTGATGACCCGGGCGTGGCAGCGGGGCGCCGCCGGGTTCGTCACCGACGGAGGACTGCGGGATGGACATGTGCTGTCCCAGTTGCCGTTTGCCACGTACGCGTCGACCGTGACGATCACCACCCGGGCCGCCTGGCATCATGTGGCCGACCTGCAGGTCCCGATCGGGTGCGCGGGTGTGGCGGTGTATCCCGGTGATGTGCTGGTCGCCGACCGGGACGGGATCATCGTGGTGCCAAGGGGGCTCGCCGCCGAGATCGCCGAGCCATCTCTGGAGCAGGAGAAACTCGAGGCGTTCGTCGCGACCAAGATCCGTGCGGGTGCCCCGTTGGCGGGCAACTACCCGCCGGGTGAGCAGACCATCGCGGAATACCACGCCTCGCTGTCCTGAACCCGCCAACCGGCCCGGCCAAGGAGCACCATGTCCGGAAACAGCTCGGGAAGGACGGTGGCGAGCAAGGTCACGGCGATACTGCGGACATTCACCGAGGGACACGAGCACTCATTGATGGGGATCACGCGCCTCACCGGACTACCCACGTCGACGACCTACCGCCTTGCCGGCGAGTTGGCAGCACTACGACTGCTTGAACGCACACAGGATGGTCGATATCGGGTGGCCCTGGCCTTGCGAATGATCGGCTTCGTGGACGCCTGCCCTCCGGACGTCGCGGAACGTGGACCGCGGGTCCTCGAGGACATCTGCGCCTCGATCAACGGCCGCGTCAGGCTTGGGGTACTGCGGGGATCAGAGGTTGCCTTCATCGAGAGGACACCGGAAACTCGAACGACGACAACGTTTTCCGCGGGCGCGACGGTGCCCGCCCAGACGACCGCGATCGGTCGTGCATTGCTCGCGTTCTCCCCGCCTCGGGTCGTCACCCGTATCGTCACAGATGGCGCTGATCAGGGCACGGCGCAGAGCATGACGTCGCCGGAAGGGTTAAGGCGTGCCCTTGAGCTCGTGCGAATGACGGGGGTCGCGTTCACCAGATCCGGATCCGAACCGAGGGTCTGCGCGGTGGCAATGCCGGTATTCGGCCCGGGCGGGAAGGTCATCACAGCGATAGAAGTATCGGGGTTCACGACCCGTCGGGATGTCCGGCCGGCCGTCGCAGCGTTGACCATTGCCACCCGGAGTCTGAGTCGCGAGCTCAGCGGCGATGCGCGCCGCGCCGTGAAAGGCCGCCAATCGATGCGTACAGCGTAGGAGATCATGACAACACAGGAACCCGATCCGGACCCGGCGCCGCCGGATGTCGAGGACTTCGTCGACGACGACGGGACGGTGGACTGGGCCGCCTATGTGACCGAGGCCGCGGCCCGTCAACCGGACGAGGGCACCGACTGACCGGCACCCAGGTGTGTCGTAGGACCTGACGGTCGCGTGGCCGGTCAGGGCGGGCGTCACCACCCAGCACCCAGAAGGAAGGGCCATATGCTCACCGCACAGGAAATCGCCGATACGCTCATCGCCGCCGAACGGAACCGGACCGGTATCGCGCAGTTCAGCGACGACCACCCGGACATCGACGTGGCCACGGCCTACCAGGCGCAACGAGCGTTCGTGCAGTCCAAACTCGACGCCGGCGAAACCTTCGTCGGATACAAGCTGGGATTGACCAGCCGCAACAAGCAGCAGGCCATGGGCCTGGACGCCCCCCTGTACGGCCGCGTGACCAGCGGCATGATCTCGGCCTACGGAGAACCGATCCGGCTCGACCGATTCATTCATCCCCGGGTCGAATCGGAGATCGCCTTCCTGCTGGCCAGCGACATCGAACCACCGGCCACGGTGGTCTCCGTGCTCGCTGCCACCGACGTCATCTTCGGTGCGGTCGACGTCCTGGATTCCAGATACGAAAGCTTCCAGTTCACCCTCTCCGACGTGGTCTCGGACAATGCCAGCGCGGGCGCGTTCTACCTCGGGTCGGTCGCCCGCCGCCCCGACGACCTGGGTGATCTGCGCCTGATCGGCTGCAACGTGCTCACCGGCGGGGACGTTGCGATGACCGCGACCGGCGCGGCGGTCATGGGACACCCCGCGGCATCGGTCGCATGGTTGGCGAACCAACTCGCCCGTGAAGGAGAAAAACTGCGGGCCGGCCAACTCGTCTTCTCCGGCGGACTCACCGCACCCGTCCCGGTCGTCGCCGGAGCCGGAGTCACCTTCGAATTCGCCGGACTCGGATCGATCGAGGTGTTCGGCGCCTGAGCCGTCCGCCACCCGCAGGGCTGACCCGACCGGAGGGTCGGGTCAGCCCTGCGGGCCGAGGTCGCGGGGCGCCGACTGCCCGTTCGCGCCGTCGGACGCGTTGTCCCGCAGTTCGTTGACGAAGGCCTCGAGGTCCGTGACCCGGAACCTGGCCGAACGCTCGACATGCACCTGCGGCAGGCGTCCCGTCGATACCAGCCGCTCGATGGTGCGCACGGACACGCTGAGTCGTTCGGCTGCCTCGCCCTTGGTGACCAGAAGTCGATTCGACATGCGGACATATCGCCCCGTCTCCACCGAGTCCGCATCCGTTGAGGGATCCGGACGCGTCCTGGCGACCGCAACCAGAAACTCGGTCAGCATGCCCAGCTCGGACGGGACCGGCAAACCCCGCTGAGACAACCGGCGCACATGGGCCGCCAGCGCGTACGCGAGATGCCGGACCAAGGCCGACACCCGGTCGTCCTCGTCGGCCGCGTGCGCTCGGAGCATCGGTTGAGCGGATGCGGACACGGGCGATGCGGTCACGCCACCTCCTTCAAGCGCTTTAAGCAGATGGTGAACAGTCTGCTGCAGGATGGTGTATTTGTCAATACATACGGACAGATGATCTTGGATGAGGACTTGGCGAGGCTGTCAGCCGGCGACCGACCGGGGCCGATCAAGGTGGCGGCGGCGCGGTGGTTGCCCGCACCACCAGCCGCGGCGCGACGATCACGTCGCGGCGGGTCGTCCGACCGAGGTCCAGCCGTTCGACCAACAACGTCATGGCGTTCTCCGCGAGCGCGCGGGTGTCCTGCGCGACGGTGGTCAGATTGATCTGCAGCAACGCGGCCTCCGGGCTGTCGTCGAACCCGATCACCGATGCGTCCCGCGGAACGCCGATGCCGGCCCGGGTGAGCGCATCGATCAGGCCGAACGCGCATCGATCGTTGAAGACGATCAATCCTGTTGGCCGTGGCTCCAAGCCCACGACAGAGCCGGCGGCCCGAACCCCGTGCAACTCGTCGTCACCGCCCCGCACAACCTGGATGAACTCGGTGAGACCGCGATCGCGCATCGCGGACTCGTAGCCGCTTCGACGCAACGTGGCCACCGCACCCCGCGGTCCGCCGACGTAGGTGATCCGCCGATGTCCCAGCTCGGCCAGGTGATGGACCGCGCTCGAGATCCCATCGTTGTCGGCGCTGCGGACCACGTCGACCGACGCGGCAGGAACCGACCGACCGACCACGACCACAGGCAGGGCGTCGCCGAGCTGCCTCAACGAGTCCTTTGACCCCTCGGGCCCGAACAGGACCAGCGCCTCGCACCGTGAATCCAGCAGGGTTTCGATCGCTCGCCCCTCATCACGGTTGCGACTGACCGCGCTCAACACCAGGCTGTAACCCGACCGTTCGGCGGCGTCGTACAGATCAAGGACCAGGCGGCCCTGATAGGAGTTGCTGACGTCCAACAGCACCCCCAGCGCGCGGGTGCGGCGGCTGGCCAACGCGCTGGCCGCACGATCCGGCCGGTAGCCCAACCGTGCTGCCGCCGCAAGCACACGCTCCCGGGTGGCGGCGCTGGGGCCGGATATGCCGCGAAGCACGAGCGAGACCGTCGCCGGCGACACACCGACGTCTGCAGCTACGTCGTCCAAACGCACGCGTCGTCGGTGCGAAGCGAAAGCAGCCACCACAGACCTCCTCGGGATCCGAGCGGATGCAGTTGTCGCCGATTCCGCACGTGAGCCGATCCTAAACCGCTTGAAGAACGCACTGCGGACCCCCACACGGCAGACGGTTTCGGTGGGTACCCTTGCGCCTTCGACACCGACCTGTAATATGTAAGGACATTAAGACATATAAGGAGGCGAACTGATGGACCTGCCGTTGCACCTGGAGCGATCGAGTTCTGTCCCGCTGTACCACCAGCTCGCCGATCGATCGGATCGGGCGATTTCGGCGCCCGTCACCCGGGGATTGAGGCTGACCAGCCTGTTCGACGACCTCTGCGCCACCAATCAGCGGCCGAGGACGGTGTTGCTGGCCCAGGGCGTGCTGCCGGCGCCCGAGCCGGTCGCGGAGGTGCTGAAGGTCGGACCCGGGTATCCGGTTATGCACCTGTTGCGCTTGCGGTTCGCCGGGGACCAGCCGCTGGCCATCATGGAGAACTACCTGCCGCACGACGTCGCCGATCTGACCGGCGTCGACCTGGCAACGACCGGCCTGTACCGGGCGTTGCGTGCGAGTGGTGTGTCGCTCGATGTGGCCAGGCAGCGCATCGGGGCCCGGCCCGGGACGGGGGAGGAGTGCCGGCTGCTGAACGAACCGCCGCACAGCCCCATGCTGACCATCGAGCGGGTCACCCACGACGACAGCGCCCGGGTTGTCGAGTACGCCGGCCACCTCTACCGGGCCAGCCGCTACGAGTATGCGATGACCCTGGTCGGTCGGTGAAATCGCCGGCGCGGACCGGTGTCAGGCGGCCAGTTCCTGCGCCAACGCCGTGACGAACGCGTCGACGTCGTCCTCGGTGGTGTCGAAGGCGCACATCCAGCGCACCTCGCCGGTCGCCGGATCCCAGTCGTAGAAACGGAATCGCTCGCGGAGCCGGTTCGCGACGTCCCGGTCGAGGACCGCGAACACGGCGTTCGCCTGCACCCGCTGGGTGATGCGCACTCCGGGCAGATCACCGACCGCGGCGGCCAGCCGAGCCGCCATCGCGTTGGCGTGCCGGGCCGACCGCAACCACAGGTCACCCTCCAGTAGGGCGACGAGTTGCGCTGAGACGAAACGCATCTTGGACGCCAGCTGCATGTTCATCTTGCGCAGGAAGATCAACCCTGGTGCCAGCTCCGGGCGTAGCGCCACAACCGCCTCGCCGAAAAGCAATCCGTTCTTGGTGCCGCCGAAGGAGAGGATGTCGACGCCTGCGTCGGTCAGGAATGCCCGCAGCGGAAGTTCGAGAGTGGCTGCGGCGTTGGCGATCCGGGAGCCGTCGACGTGCAGCACCATCCCCCGCTCGTGCGCATGGTCGGCGATCGATCGGATCTCGGAAGGCGTGTAGCAGGTGCCCATCTCGGTGGTCTGGGTGATGGACACCGCCAGCGGCTGCGCGCGGTGCTCGTCGCCCCAGCCGTACGCCTGCCGGTCGATCAGCTCCGGGGTCAGCTTGCCGTCCGGTGTCGGCACGGTCAGCAGCTTGAGACCGCCGACCCGTTCCGGTGCCCCGTTCTCGTCGCAGTGGATGTGCGCGTTCTCGCTGCATACCACTGCTCCCCATCGAGGTGAGACTGCTTGCAGCGAAAGCACGTTCGCACCGGTTCCGTTGAAGACCGGGAAAACTTCTATGCCGTCGCCCAGATGCGCGACCATCACCTCGTGCAGGCGCCGGCTGTACACGTCCTCGCCGTACGAGATCTGGTGCCCGCCATTGGCGCGAGTGATGGCCTGCAGTATCTCCGGGTGCGCACCGGCGTAGTTGTCGGAGGCGAAGCCGCGCCGGTTTACGTCGTGCAGGGTGTCCACGTGTCGACGACTCTCGGAGTCAGGCGGTCAGGTCGATCCGGGTGCCGTTGATCTCGGCGGCGTCGGCCGACCAGAGTTCGACGATCCGGTCGGCCAGGTCGGCGACGTCGGTGAAGCCCGGGAACGCCTGGCCGGCGGACCAGAACCCGACCATTTGTTCGGTCATGTCGGCGATCCCTGCAGCCCCCGGCAACCCCGGCACGGTGAGGGACCCGGGGACGGTCGGCATGCCGGGAATGGTTGGGGGCGCGGGGACGCCCGGGAACCCGGGCACCTTTGGGATGCCGGGGAGAGTTGGGATGCCGGGGAGAACCGGCAATTTGGGAACCACCGTGATGTCGGGTGTGGCTGCGTCGGTGCGCATCTGCGGGGTGACCAGCGCCTTGATCACGAAGATCACCGCGGCCGCCCCTTGTGCCGAGTCGGCGGGTGCGGAATGACGGAAGGAGTCCGCGAGCGCCAGCATCCATGCCTCGGCGGCGGCCTTCGCGGCCGCATAGTTTGCCGAGCCCGCGCCCGGTTTGGCCGCGGCACGGGCGCTGACAATGGCGACCCGACCGGCCGGCGACCGGACGAGGTCGTCGTGAAAAGCCACCGTGGTGTGGCGCAGCGTGTCGACCAGGCTGGACGACAGGAACTGCCAGTCCGCGTCGCTGTTGGCCGTGAACGAGCTCCCGCTGCGGTAGCCGCCGACCAGATGGATGAGCCCGTCGATCCGACCATGGGCGGCCCGGACCCGCGAGGCGAGTGCGATGACCTCATCCTGATCGGTCAGGTCGACCGCCTCGATCAACAGGCCGGGAAGGCTCGCGGCCAGCGTGGCCAGCCGGTTCGGCGAGTGGCCGACGGCGACCACCGTCGCACCGGCCGTCAGCAGTGCCGTGGTCGCGGCCACGCCGGCCGGTCCGGCTGCACCGGCGACGACGACCACCATGTTGTTCAAGGGACTAGTCATCGGCCGGATTCTAGAGGTCGACCGCTTCCGTCACCCGGCCGGGCGGTGTGCTCGATCCGGTGATGCCCTTGGTCGAGGCGACCACCGGCGACAGCTTGCGCGACAACGCCTCGTAGAACATCGAAAGCGGGAACTCGTCGGGCAGCACGGCGTCGGTCAGACCTTTGGCCGGCCCGCCGACCGGTAGCGCGTCGACGCCGTGCGCCCACACCGAAGCCGGGTGTGGCTCGAGCGTTTCGGACACCAGGGCGTAGGCGGCGAGCCAGTGGTTGACCTTGGGCCGGTCGATGGACCGCCAGTACAGGTCCTCGATCCGCCGGCCGAGTTCCAGCACCTGCCCGGTCGCCTTGTCCCACTGGATGGACAGCCGGTTGTCGGTCCAGTGCAGCGCGCGGTGTCGGTGCAGCCAGGCGAACAGCAGTTGCCCACCCAGTCCGTCGTAGTTGCGAACCCGGGTTCCGGTGATCGGGAACCGGAAGATGCGGTCGAACAGGATGGCGTACTGCACGAGCCGCGCGTGGGGTTCACCCCGCTTCTCCAGCGCCACCGACTCCCGGAACGCGGTTAGGTCGCAGCGCAGTTCCTCGAGCGAGTACAGGAAGTAGGGCATCCGCTGCTTGATCATGAACGGGTCGAACGGCAGGTCGCCGTGCATGTGGGTGCGGTCGTGGATGAGATCCCACAGGACGAAGGTCTCCTCGGCCAGCCGCTGGTCGGCCAGCAGCCGAGCGGCGTCGGCGGGCATTTCCACACCGGTGATCTCGGCCGCGGCGGTGACGACCCGGCGGAACCGTGCCGCCTCCCGGTCGGCGAAGATCGCGCCCCAGGTGAACTTCGGGAGCTCCCGCATGGCAACGGTTTCCG
>CAYZBB010000209.1:0-8408 GCA_964476495.1 uncultured Actinomycetes bacterium
CCTCCTGCGGCAGGTGCGCCGGCGCGAACAGCTTGCCGGAGAACTCGTCGGGCGACCGGACGTCGACCAGGTTCTGCGTGCCGATGGCGGCGACGACCTCGTCCCGCAGCGCGCGGATCGAGCGGTCCTGGTCCTTGGCGGTGTAGGCGGTCTCCACCCGGTCCGGCACCTCGGTGGCCAGCACCCTGCCGTCCAGTTCCCACTTCTTGCGGCCACCGTCGATCAGCTTGACGTCGTCGTGGCCGTACAGCTTGAAGTACCAGTACGCGTACGCCGCGAACCAGTTGTTGTTCCCGCCGTAGAGCACGACGGTGTCGTCATTGGAGACGCCCTTGGCGGACAGCAGCTTCTCGAACCCGGCCTTGTCGACGAAGTCACGACGGACGGGATCCTGCAGCTCGGTCTTCCAGTTGATCCGGACGGCGCCGGGCAGGTGCCCGCCGTCGTAGGCCGTGGTGTCCTCGTCGACCTCGACGAAGACGATGTCCGGGGTGGACAGGTTCTGCTCTGCCCATTCGGTGGTGACGAGGGATGCCTCGCGGCTCATGCTCTGCTCCTTGCAGGCTGGTGCGGTGGGTGGGACGTGCCGGGACGGCAGGGTCAGGCGAACGCCTGGGGGACGACCCGTGGACGGCAGGAAGCGCCGGGGATCGGTGACGGGGTGCGGCTGCCCGGAGTTCAGCAGCAGGAACTGGCGCACCCGGGGTCGCTGCAACAGAGAGCGCTGCCGACGCGCACAAGGTCGACGGCGCGCCGGCTGGTCAGCAACGGGCCCATGGAGCTAACCGTATCAGCCGGACAGGGCGTGCCCGAACGGTCACGATCCGGGCATATCGGGATTCCGCGGACCCGAGTAAGCGTCGCTCAGCGCTGCAGGTCCCGGAATGCGACAGGTCCGGTGGTGACGGTAATCGTCACATCGCCCGCGTTCACCACGACATCGCCCGAGGTCACCGTGAACGGCAGGCCGGCCAGCGAGACGGTCGTCGTCAGCCCCGACGCCAGGGCCGATGCGGCCCGCTGTGCTGCCGATGTCAGGTCGATGCCGGCTGCGGACAGGTCCTCGATGCTCAGGGTGAGGGTGTCGTCGGACACCGAGAGCCTGGCGGCTCCGACGACGGGGATGTCGACGCCGGCCACCGTCAGGGTCGTGCTCGCCTGCAGCGTGCCGTCCGGACCGGCGGACAGGGTGACGTCCTGCCGGGGCAGCGCGGCCTGCAGCGACGACAACGGGATGACGACCTGCAGCTTGGTGGCCTGCGCCGTGAGTCGGGACGTGTCGCCGGAGACCGCGTCGGCCAGTGCCAGCGTCACCGTCGTCAGGTCGATCCGCGCCCGTGTGCCGGGCAGCACGCCGTCGTCGAGGTCCGACGCGGTGATGATCACTTCGGGGTACTCACCCCGTGCGGCGTGCCACAGGAACGGGAATCCCTCGATCGAGACGTCCGGTGGCTGGTTCAGTCCGAGTTCGGACTGGATGGCGCCGGCTGCCCGGTGCTCGGCGTAGGCACGTGCGCCGAAGTCCGCCGCCACCAGCAGCACGGCCAGCACGACCAGCGTGATCAGGAGCTTGCGCACGCTTCGAGTGTGTCAGGTCGGGGCTGATCCGCCCGGTGCTCGCGACCCCGGGTGAAGGCGGACCGGCGACCGGTTCGATCCAGCCGATCAGCCCGATCCGGACCCGATCAGCCGCGCTGCGCGCCCGCATGTGGTGCGAGTGCGGCGGCGGCCCACCCGGCGATCCGGGCCGCCAACTGCTCGCTCAGCGCGGTTTCGCCATGGCCCATGCCCGGCTCGATCCATAGCTCCCCGTCCGCGGACGCATCCTGCAGCGCGATCGCGTGGGCGGGGCCGAAGTAGGTGTCCTCGGTGCCGTGCACCAGCAGCAGGGGCGTGGTGACGGCGGACGCCACCTCGACCGGGCTGGCCGGCAGGTCGGTCCATGGCTCACCCAGGCGAACGCCCAGCGCGGCGCCCATGGGCACGGCCAGCGGATGCTCCAGGAGCCAGTGCAACCGGCGCATCTGTGCGCTCTCCCGCACGTACCAGCGGGACGGTGCCGACACCGCCACGACTGCGTCGGCCCGATCGCTGCCCAGGGCCGCGTGCCGTAGCGCGACGGCCCCACCCATAGAGAAGCCCACGACCGTCACAGACGGGTGACCCTGAGCCCGGGTCCAGCCCACCACGGCGTCCAGGTCCAGCACCTCATCCCGACCGACCGACGAACGGCCCGCCGATCCGCCATGGCCACGGAAGTCGGCGGCCACCACGGTGCCGTGTGCCGCGAACGACCGGATCGCCGCCCGCGTGGCCGGCTTCGCGATGCCGTGCGTGAAGCCGTGGGCCAGCACGAACGCGTTCGGCCGGGACCGGTCGCCCACATGCACGCCGCTGAGGGTCACACCGTCCTGCGTGGTGCACCGGAACCCCATACCCTGGTCGGGCGTCCCGGGGCGGGACGTCGGCCGCATCATCCGACCTCCAGGTCCGTCACCGGGGTTGCGTCAACGTTGTCGGGCACGTCGCGGATCCTGCCACACCCACCGCGCCGGCCCGGGTCACCGTGATCCGCGTGACACGTCCGACACATGTACCTGGTATGCCCGAAACTGAAAGCTCACAATCGACCGAGTGTGCTGTGAGGTCCGCCGCTTGATCGGGAGATCAGAGCAACGGCGCGCGGCTACACTCCGTCAAGGTGACCTGCAGGTGAGGAGGAGATGAATGGAGCTCCTGCTGCTGACCACCGATCCGAGCCCGGCCTCGGTGCTGCCGGCGGTCGATCTGCTCCCGGTGCGGATCCGCTCCGCCGCTCCCGAGGCCGCTTCGCTGGTCACATCGGGGCCGTACGACCTGCTGCTGCTCGACGCCCGGCACGACCTGGCCGCCGCCCGCACGCTGTGTCGGCTGCTCGGGGCCGACGGGCTGGCCGTCTCGATCCTGGCCATCGTGACCGAGGGTGGCATGGTCGCGATCGGTCCGGAGTGGGGGGTCTCGGATGTGGTGCTGGCTTCGGCCGGGCCCGCCGAGGTGCACGCCCGGCTCCGGCTGCTTGCCGCGCGCACCACTAGTTCCGCGAACTCCGGCCTGATCAGCCTGGGTGATCTGACCATCGAGGAGGACACCTACACCGCGCGCCTGCGCGGCCGGCCCCTCGAGCTCACCTACAAGGAGTTCGAGCTGCTCAAGTTCCTGGCGCAGCATCCCGGCCGGGTGTTCACCCGCGAGCAGCTGGTCACCGAGGTCTGGGGCTACGACTTCTTCGGCGGCACCCGCACGGTCGACGTGCACGTGCGGCGGCTGCGCGCCAAGCTCGGCTCCGAGCACGAGGCCCTCATCGGCACCGTCCGCAACGTCGGTTACAAGATGGTGCCGCCCACCCGGACCGCGCTTCGCGACGAGTCCGCGGGCACGCCGGCGTGAGCCAGGGCCCGGCGGGCGCCGGAGCCTGGTTGCGCGGGACCGACCTGGCCGGCTGGGTGCTCGACCTGGCCGATCGGGCGACCGACGTCGACGCGGTGGCGCCGATCTCCGGTCACATGCTTGCCGCGGTGCGCGCCGGTCGGGCCGACGTCCTGTCCGCGTCGGATCCGGGTGATGCCCGGACCGGCCGCCCCGCCGGATACGCGGTGGCGATCGGCGACGATCCGGCCGAGGTCGTCGTGGACCCGCCCGCCCGTGGTCGCGGAGCGGGAACCGGGTTGGTCCGTGCCGCGATCGAGCGGCAGGGCGCGGTCTGGGCATACGGTGACCTGCCGGCCGCGCGAGCCGTCGCCGCAAGGTTGGGCCTGCGGCGCACCAGGGTTCTGTTGCAGATGCGCCGACCACTTCCAGTCGGCCCGGGCGACCTGCAGACCCCTCCCGGCGTGCGAATCCGCACCTTCGAACCGGGCCGGGACGAGGCGGCCTTCCTGCGAGTGAACGGACGCGCGTTCGCCACACATCCCGAGCAGGGCCGGCTCGACCTGACCGGCCTGCGGGAGGAGATGGCGCAGGAGTGGTTCGATCCGGGCGGGTTCTTCCTGGCGATCAGTGATCCGGGTGACCGGCTGCTCGGCTTCCACTGGACCAAGATCCACCGGCGTGACAGCGGTGCCGACGGGCCGTCGGGAGCGGATGCGATCGGCGAGATCTACGTGCTGGGCGTCGACCCCGATGCCGCAGTACCCGGACTAGGTACCGTGCTCGCCCAGATCGGGCTGCGTCACTTGGGTGAGCGCGGCCTGCCGACCGCGATGCTCTACGTCGAGGCGGAGAACGCGCGCGCGGTGCGCCTGTACGAGCGTGCCGGCTTCACCGTGCACCTGACGAACGTCGTCTACCGGCCGTAGCCGTAGCCGTAGCCGTGGCCGCGCGGCAGCGGCAATGTCGTCGCAGCGACGACCGTCCATTTGTGCGCATGGATCTGCATGTCTGGTCGGTCTCGGGTTCACCGGACGTTCACCTGCCGGGGGGTATGCGTTCCCGACCGCCACCTACCGTCCGATTCGTCGAGGCCGGCCGCTCCGCGGTGCGTGCCCGCCGCGACATCGATGATGAAGAATCGATCGGAGGAATTGGCGTGACGATCACGCGACGGGCCGGCCTGGTGGCGCTCCTGGCATCGGGAGCGTTGATGCTGGCCGCTTGCGGCAGCGACAACAACACGGCCACCACCACGACTTCGGCCGCGGCCGGCGGGTCCACGGCGGGAAGCAGCCCGGCGGGCGGTGCCGCCGCCGGCGGCACGACGTTCGAGGGTGCCGGCTTCTCCTGCGCGACCGGCTCGCTGCGCTCATCGGGATCCACCGCGCAGGGCAAGGTGATGGAGCAGTGGATCGCCGACTTCAATGCCAAATGTGGCGCCGACCTGAACGCCTACGGGGGCGGTGGGTCCGGCAAGGGCATCCAGGACTTCATCGCGGACCAGGTCGACTTCGCCGGTTCGGACTCGGCGCTCAACCCCGACCAGGCCTCGCAGGCCCAGTCCCAGCGTTGCGGTGGCAACCCGGCCTTCAACCTGCCGATGGTCACCGGACCGATCGCGCTGGCCTTCAACGTGTCCGGCGTCGACTCCCTGGTCCTGACCCCCGAGGTCGCGGCCGGCATCTTCGCCGGCACCATCACCACCTGGAACGATCCGGCGATCGCCGGGATCAACCCGGGCGTGACCCTGCCGTCGACCGGCATCCAGGCCGTGCACCGCGCCGAGGACTCCGGCACGACCGAGAACTTCACCAAGTACCTGAAGGCCGCCGCGCCGGCTGCCTGGACCTTCGATCCCGGCAAGGCCTGGGTCGCTCCGGGCGGCGTCGCCGCCCAGGGCAGTGACGGCGTGTCCAAGCAGGTCGCCAGCACCGACGGCTCGATCGGTTACGTCGAGTGGGGCTTCGCCGTCGACGACGACCTGAACGTCGCGCAGATCGACAACGGCGGCGGCGCGGTCGAGCTCACCGCGGAGTCGGCCGGCAAGGCCGTTGAGGCGGCGCAGGTCGTCGGCACGGGCGGCGACCTGGCGCTCAAGCTGGACTACGCGACCAAGACGCCGGGTGCCTACCCGCTGATCCTGGTCACCTACGAGATCACCTGCTCGGCCGGAAACTCCGCCGAGGTCGCACCGACGCTGAAGTCGTTCCTGGGCTACACCGCCACGGACGGGCAGGCCGCCCTGGACGAGCTCGGCGCGGCACCGCTGCCGGAGTCGATTCAGAAGCAGGTCATCGCCTCCGTCTCGTCCATCGGCTGATCAACCAGGTCCGGGGCGAGTCCACACCGCCCCGGGCCGGCGACAACCGGGCCAGGTCAGCGTCATCATGCAGATGTGCGGCTGACTCCACGCACGTACCACCAAGCCGAGGAGCGATGGTTCAGACGGCCGGAGACGACTCGCGGACGGACGATCCGTTCGAGATTGCCGCGCAGGGGGTGCCGGGGGCCAATCCGCTGATCGGCGGTCCGACCCCGGACACCGCGGACAAGGTCGACCAGCCCGGCACGATCCTGCCCGACGGGCGCCCCGAGGCGGGCATCACGGGCCGGTCGGTGCGGGTGGGCGACCGGGTGTTCAAGGCGCTCGCCGCCGGGTCGGGCGCCATCCTGCTGGTCGTGATGGCCGCGATCGCCATCTTCCTGATCTGGAAGGCGATCCCGGCGTTCACCCAGAACACGGGCAACCTGTTCACCACCCAGACCTGGAACCCGCAAGGCAATCCACCCGTGTTCGGCATGGCCGCGGTCTTCTTCGGCACGGTCATGTCGGCGTTCATCGCGATGCTCATCGGGGTGCCGATCGCGGTCGGGATCGCGCTGTTCATCTCGCAATATGCGTCCCGGCGGGCTGCCACCACCCTCGGTGCGGTCGTGGATCTGCTGGCCGCGGTGCCGTCGCTGGTGTTCGGCATGTGGGGCCTGTACTTCCTGATCCCGCAGACCAAGGGTTTCCAGTCGTGGATGAGCGAGTACTTCGGCTGGATCCCGCTGTTCGACAACACCACCGCGACCACCGTCGACCAGTTCGGCAAGTCGCTGCTGATCGCCGGCATCGTGCTGGCGATCATGATCATCCCGATCGTTTCCGCGGTCTGTCGCGAGGTGTTCCTGCAGGTGCCGCGGGAGACGGTGGACGCCGCCTGGGCGTTGGGCGCGACCAAGTGGGAGATGATCCGCACCGCGGTGCTCCCGTTCGGCCGGGCCGGCATCATCTCGGCTGCCATGCTCGGCCTCGGTCGGGCCCTGGGCGAGACCATCGCGGTGGCCCTGGTCCTCAACTCCGGCTTCCGGATCAACTGGCACATCACCGAGCCGGGTGGTGACACGTTCGCCTCCACGATCGCCCTGAAGTTCGGCGAGGCCGGCGGCTCACCGGTGGCCATCGCCGCGCTGATCGCGGCGGGTCTGTTCCTGTTCGTGATCACCCTGGTGGTCAACACCGCGGCCCGGATCGTGATCGCCCGGCGGAAGGAGTTCACCGCATGACCGCGACCGAAACCGCCCCGGCCCCTCGGGTGCGATCGGAATTGGTCGGTGCCCGGTTGCCGTCCTGGGCTCCCTATGGCAGCGCGGCCGCCGGCGTCGGCCTGGCCGTGCTGCTGCGTTGGCTGCTGGACTGGACCGGCTGGTACACCACGTTCTTCGCCGCGGCCGCGCTGTTCGTCATCGTGCTCACGGTGTGGTCGTTCGCCGTGGAGGGGCGGCGGCAGGCCAAGAACCGGTTCGCCTCGACCCTGATCTACGCGTCGTTCTTCGCGGCGATCGTGCCGTTGGTACTGATCCTGACCTACATCGGCTGGAAGGGTTTCACCGTCTTCTCGGCCGACTTCTTCCTGCGCTCGATGAACGGTGTGACCAGCCGGATGGACGGCGGCGGGCTCTACCACGCGCTGATCGGCACCCTGCAGCAGGTGGCGATCGCGGCGATCATCGCCCTGCCCATCGGCATCTTCACCGCGATCTACCTGGTCGAGTACGGGCGCGGCAAGTTCGCCAGGACGGTCACCTTCTTCGTCGACGTGATGACCGGGGTGCCGTCGATCGTCGCCGGTCTGTTCGTCTATACCTTCCTGCTGCTCGGTTTCGGTCTGCGACCGTTCGGTGCGGCGGGTGCGCTGGCCCTGGCGATCCTGATGATTCCGGTATCGGTGCGGGCGTCCGAGGAGATGCTCAAGCTGGTCCCGCGGGACCTGCGGGACGCCTCCTACGCCCTGGGTGTGCCCAAGTGGCGGACCATCCTGAAAGTGGTGCTGCCCACCGCGATGTCCGGGCTGATCACCTCGTCGCTGCTGGCCATCGCCCGCGTCGCAGGCGAGACCGCCCCGCTGATCCTGCTCACCGGCTACACGGCTTCGATCAACATGAATCCGTTCTCCGGCGATCAGGCGACCCTGCCGATGATGGTCTGGGATCAGCTGGGCAAGCGGTCCGGCACCACCTCCAACGACCTGACCGAGGCCCGGGCATGGGGTGCGGCGCTCACCCTGGTGCTGCTGGTGCTCATCCTGAACATCGGTGCCCGGCTGCTTGCCCGCCTCGCCCGACCCAAGACTCACTGACATTGCTCGCCGCAAGGGCTGGACCCGGCTTCGCCGGGACTGTCCGACGATTCCTGGAGATCTCAGACATGGCCAAGCGCATCGACGTCGAGGACGTCAACGTCTACTACGGCGACTTCCTGGCCGTCCAGGACGCGTCCATCAACATCGCCCCGCTGTCGGTGACCGCGTTCATCGGGCCGTCCGGTTGCGGCAAGTCCACATTCCTGCGCGTGCTCAACCGGATGCACGAAGTGATCCCCGGCGGGCGCGTCTCCGGCCGGGTGCTGCTGGACGGCGAGGACCTGTACGGGCCGGGCGTGGACCCGGTGAACGTCCGGCGGACCGTCGGCATGGTGTTCCAGAAGCCGAACCCGTTCCCCACGATGTCGATCTACG
>CAYZBB010000210.1:0-8176 GCA_964476495.1 uncultured Actinomycetes bacterium
TGGCCGGCCAGGGCTGGGGCGCCTGGGCCTGCGCCTACGCCGGTGGCGGCGAGGGTCCCAGCCAGCGCTCGGTCAGTGCCGACTCGCCCGCGCCGAGCAGCCCGGAGGAGAGCAGCGCCGACGAGAGCAGCGCCGACGAGAGCAGCTCGGAGCAGGCTTCGCGCGGCAGCCGGTCGTCGAGCAACGACGAGAGCGCTCCGGCGAGCTCGGGCAGCGCCGCGGACGGCACCTACACCGTGGCGTCCGGCGACACCCTGTACAAGATCGCCCAGGCGAACGGGGTCGCCGGCGGCTGGGAGGCCGTGTACCAGGCCAACGCCGACATCATCCCGGATCCGAACCTGATCTTCCCGGGACAGGTCCTGCGCATTCCGTGATCCTGGCGTTGATCATCTGATCAAGGCCTCGGGCGGCGTCCTCGCACCCCGGTAGCATCCGGGCGTGGGGGGACGCCGTTGGGCAGTCGGAGCGGCCGGAACGGCCGTTCTGCTGGCCGCTTTGGACGCCTATGTAGTGGTCGGCCTGCTGGTCGACATGATCTTGGACCTGGGCGTACCGGTGAACCGGCTCGAGCGGGCGACCCCGATCGTCACGGGATTCCTGCTCGGTTACGTTGCCGCGATGCCCCTGCTCGGCCAGGCATCCGACCGGTTCGGTCGCCGCCTGGTGTTACAGCTGTGCCTGCTCGGGTTCGCCGCCGGTTCCGCGCTCACCGCGGCGGCGGGGTCGATCCCGTTGCTGGTCACCGGTCGCGTGGCGCAGGGTGTCGCCGGGGGCGCCCTGCTCCCCGTGACCATGGCCCTGGTGGCCGACCTCTGGCCGTCGGAGAGGCGAGCCGCCGCGCTGGGTGTGGTCGGCGCCGCCCAGGAGATCGGCAGTGTGCTCGGCACGCTCTACGGCGTGGCCCTTGCCGCGCTGTTCCGGTCCTGGGCCTTCTTCGCCGATATCCAGCCGGAGAGCTGGCGCTGGGTGTTCTGGGTCAACGTGCCACTGGCCGCGGTCGCCATGGTGGTCGTCCATCTCGCCGTTCCCGCGACCGTCCGGCCCGACCGGCCGCGCGTCGACGTCGTCGGCGGGTGCCTGCTCGCGCTCGCGCTGGGTCTGCTGGTCACCGGCCTGTACAACCCGGATCCCGCGCACTCGGTGCTCCCGCCCTGGGGACTGCCGTGCCTGGCCGGCGCCGTCGCGCTGATCGTGGGCTTCGTGCTGTACGAAGGTCGGGCGCGGGTCCGGCTGCTCGACCCGGCTGGTGTCCGCATGGGTTCGCTGCTCACCGCGCTCGGCGTGAGCGCGATCTCCGGCGCCGCGCTGATGGTCACCCTGATCGACGTCGAACTGTTCGCGCAGACCCTGCTGCGGATGACGTCCGCCGACGCCGCGCGAGTGGTGGTGCGGTTCCTCGTCGCGTTGCCGATCGGAGCGGTCCTCGGCGGGTTGATCGCCGCACGCGTCGGCGAGAAATGGGTCAGCGCAACCGGTCTGCTCATCGCGACCGGAGGCTTCGCGTTGATCGGCCGGTGGACCGTTGACGTTCGCGACCACACGAGCCTGCTGGGCCTTCCGGCGCTGGACACGGACCTGGTGATCGCCGGCCTCGGTCTGGGCCTGGTGATCGCCCCGCTGTCATCCGTGGTGTTGCGGGTTGTGCCTGCCCCATCGCACGGGGTCGCCTCCGCCGCTCTTGTGGTGGCCCGGATGACCGGCATGCTGATCGGAGTGGCCGCGCTCAGCGCATTCGGGCTGTGGCGATTCGGACAACTCACGGCGCACCTGGTGCCACCCCTGCCGTTGGGCGAGCAGTTCGACGAGCGCCTCGCCGCCTACAGCCTGGCCCTCGAGAACGCACTGCAGACCGAGTACCAGGAGATCTTCCTGGTCACTGCCGCACTGTGCGCGGGCGGCGCGGCCCTGTCGCTGCTGCTGCCGAGGCGCGATCCCGCTCGCGGTTGATCATGGGCGCCTGCCTGGCCGGCATCGACGTGTCACGGAAACGTCGGCGTGTCGGTGGCAGAGCGCCATGATCAACGTCGGTAATGGTCCTCAGGGGACCAGCACGGCTGCACCGTTCACCCGGTCCGCGGCCAGGTCCCGCAGCGCCCTGTCGGCCGCGTCGAGCGGGTACGACGTGGTGCTGACCGCGAGCCGATGCCGGGCCGCCATGGCCAGGAAGTCCCGGCCGTCCTGACGGGTGTTGGCGGTCACGCTGCGGATCTCGCGTTCGTAGAACAGCTCGTCCTCATAGCGCAGGGGTGGCACGTCGGACAGGTGGATCCCGGCGATGGCCAGCACCCCACCGCGATCCAACGCGCGAAGCGCCACCGGCACCAGGTCCCCGGCCGGGGTGAAATTGATGGCAGCATCCAGCTTCTCGGGAGGTTCGTCGGCGGCGTGACCGACCCAGGCCGCGCCGAGTTCACGGGCCAGCTCGCGCGCGGCGCCCGACCGGGTCATCACGAACACCCGCGCGCCGTATGCCGAGACGGCCAGCTGCGCGGTGAGATGAGCGCTGGCGCCGAAGCCGTAGATGCCCAGCCGGCCACCCTCGGGCAGGGCGCTGCGCCGCAACGCCCGGAACCCGATGATGCCCGCGCACAGCAGCGGCGCCAGTTCGGCGTCGGAGTAGCCGGCGGGCAGCGAATAGGCGAAATCGGCCGGCACGGTGGCATAGTCGGCGTACCCGCCGTCGGCGTCCCAGCCCGTGTACCGCGAGTTCGGGCACAGGTTCTCGGCGCCACGGCGGCAGTAGGCGCAGGTCCCGCAGGTGTGTCTGAGCCAGGCGATGCCGACCCTGTCGCCGGTCCGGTGGCCGGACACGTCCGTGCCGAGTGCGACCACCTCGCCGACCACCTCGTGACCGGGCACCACGCCGGCCCGATGCACGGGCAGATCCCCCTCGCTGACGTGCAGGTCGGTCCGGCACACACCGCACGCCAGCACCCGGACGAGCAGCTCACCAGGCGCCGGTGAGGGCACCGCAAGCTCTGCCCGGCGCAGCGGCCGGCCGGCCACCGGTCCGGGAACCATCACCTGCCAGCCCCGCATCGTGGGGGGAATCGTCGTCACCGTGCTCGCCTCCCTGACTCCAGATCCGACCCTGAATAGGATGAACCCTCGTGGACGCCTGGTTCTGGATCGCCCTGATCTCGCTGGCGGTGCTCGTCATCCCGTTCCTGGCCATCCGGCGGGCGGCACGCAACAGGGTCGACCCGACGAAGGTGAGCATCGATGCGGCGGTGGCCGCGCGGGTGCGCGAGCTGTGCGCGCAGGACAAGAAGGTCGAGGCGGTCAAGGAGCTCCGAGCGGCGACCGGGTTGGCCCTACGGGACGCGATGGTCATCGTGGACAAGCTGGCTGCCAGCGACCCGCGCAAGCGCAGCTGACGAGGCCGTCACACGGAGTCCGGCACGGTAGCGTGACGGTCCGTGCGCATCGCCGTTTCCGCCGACGAGGACACCGGGGTCGCCCGTTCGGTGCTGGACGAGCTGCTGGCCCGGGGTCATGAGCCGCTGCCGCACGGCGCGCTGGCCACGGGCGACCGCCCGGACTGGGCCTGGGCGTCCGAGGCGGCCGCCCGGGACGTCGCCGAGGGCCGGGCGGACGCCGGCATCGTGTGCTGCTGGACCGGCACCGGCGCGAGCATCGCGGCGAACAAGGTGCCGGGGGTGCGGGCGGCGTTGTGCGGGGACGCGCCCACGGCGGACGGTGCCCGCCGGTGGAACGACGCCAACGTGCTGGCGCTGTCGCTGCGGGCGACGTCGCGGGCCGTGCTGACGGAGATCCTGGACGCCTGGTTCGGCGCCTCGGCGTCGACGGACGCGGTCGATCGGGCGAACATCGATCACCTCGACGCGATCGGATCGACCGGCCGCTGACCCGGAAGGATTCAAGCGGCCAGCGAGAACTGTTGCGCCACTGTCTGTCTCGGTTGCCGGTCGTGGGCACGGACCAGTTCGGCGACGATCCGGGCCACCACGTCGGGGTGGCGGACGATCGACCGGTGTCCGGTGCGGACCCGCACCGGGTCGGGAAGGCAGGATCGATCACCGACCGCGACCACCCGGTCGCCCTCCGCCTGGATGTCGATCCACCGGGCCGGTCCGTGCCGGCCGCGGGCCGCCAGGTCGCGCAGGAACGACGATCCGGGAAGCATCTGCCGCGCGCCCGGGCCTGGCGCGAAGCGGGCCAGATGACTGCCGTGGTGGGGCGTGGCCAGCGTGATCGCCGTTCGGGCCAATTCACCCAGGCCGCGGGACAGCACCGCGTCCCGGACCACCAGGCCGCCCATGCTGTGGCCGATCAGGTGCACGCCGGACGACCCGCAGGCCGCGACGGTCCGCCGTGCCTGTTCCACCAGCCAGTCCGCGACGTCGTGGATGTCCGCTCGAAAGGTGTTGTACCGCAAGGCCACGATCTGGTCGAAGCCGGCGTCGCCGAGCGCCGCCCGCAGGGGATGCCACATGTGCTCGGTGCCGGCGTAGCCGTGGACCAGCAACACCGGGGCACGCCCGCCGTCGAACGGCGACGCGGACCGGTGCCAGTACCGGATGGACAGGCAGTCGGGGGTCCCGGCCGCGCCGGGCAGCCCCAGCCAGCGGGCCACGCAGGTGGTGCGATGGCGGATCGCGGCCAACCCACCGGTCCGGCAGAGCGGGCGGGGTTCATCGGGGCGCATTGACATCGACAGCCTCCTGGAGTCGCCGGACCGGTTGCGCCGCAGACGATCTCAACGCCAGAAGGCACCTGTGTGCCGTGACGCGATGCGGTCGTACCGGGTACGTGCCGGCGGTCCGAAACGGTTCTCCGCGGGGTGCGCCCCTACCGCGGCCGGCCGTTCCGCCGTGCATTTGACGTTGTGCTTGACACTGTGTGTGTGCATGACGCCCGAGGCGGGTGGGAGTTGCGTCGGCGGCTTCGCGTCCATCCCAGAGATCGGCAGATGCGTACGGTGGGACCTGTATCCGGATCCTGCGCCCGCGGGAGGACCCGTGCACGAACTGGCGATCATGCACGCGATCGTCGATCAGGTGACCGACCGCCTCGGCGACCGTCGGGTCACCGCGATCCATCTTGTCGTCGGCAGGCTCTCGGGCGTGGTTCCGGATGCGCTCCGGTTCAGTTTCGACGTGGCGACCGCAGGCACACCGCTGGCCGGGGCCGTCCTCACCATCGACGAACCGCCCGGTCGCGGCCACTGCCGCAGCTGCAACGCCGACTTCCGGATCACCGACGGCATCCCGTTGTGCGCCTGCGGCAGTGCCGAGGTGACCGTGCGTGGCGGTGACGAGCTGTTGATCCGGTCGGTCACTTGCTGAACCTGGCCTGCCACCGTCGTTCGGCGTACCGTCGGGGCCACCCGGAAACGGTCAGGCGACGACGGGTGGTCCGAAATGTGCTCGACGTGCGGTTGCGGTGACGAGGCGAACGTCCGACTGCTGCGGCCGGACGACGCCCATTCTCATGCCCAAGCCTATGCGCACCCCCACGACCACCCCCATCCGGCGGACCACCAGCACACGGTCACGATGGAGCAGCGGATCCTGGCCAAGAACGACGCGATCGCCGCCGCGAACCGCGCCCGATTCGTCGAACGGGGCATTCTGGCGGTGAACCTGATGAGTTCCCCCGGTTCCGGCAAGACGACCCTGCTGGAGCGGACGATCGCCGTTCTCGGTGCCCGGCTGAGCATCTCGGTCATCGAGGGAGATCAGGAGACACCGCTGGACGCGGCCCGGATCAGGGCGACCGGCACCCCGGTGGTGCAGATCAACACCGGCGCCGGCTGCCACCTGGATGCGGGGATGATCGCTCGGGCCGTCGACGAGTTGGATCCGGCCACCGGCGGCGTCCTGTTCATCGAGAACGTCGGCAATCTCGTCTGCCCCGCGCTGTTCGACCTGGGGGAACAGGTCCGGGTGGTACTGGCCTCGGTCACCGAGGGCGCGGACAAACCGCTCAAGTACCCGCACATGTTCCGGACGGCCGACCTGGTGCTTCTGAACAAGGCGGACCTGCTGCCGTACGTGGACTTCGACGTGCGGGCGTTCACCGAGCACGCCCGCACGATCAGGCCAGAAGTCCCGATACTCATCGTGACAGCAACGCGGGCTGACGGCATTGATGCCTGGCTCGATCGGCTGAAAGATGCCCTGGACGGAGGTATCCGAGCGACGAGCGTGCTTGACACCCTCGTCAAGTCGATCTAGAACAGAGGAGCGTCGCCCCGGAGTCGGCACCGTCGGCGACCGACGGCGCGATCGGGCCTCCCGCCGCAGGCCCGGACCTGTGAGGCAATGATGCCGACAGATGCTGCGCTGCGAGCCGAGGAGACGACGATCCACGTCCTGTGGATCAACGCGGGGTTGAGTTGCGACGGTGATTCTGTCGCCTTGACGGCGGCGACCCAGCCGAGCATCGAGGAGATCGCCCTCGGTGCGCTGCCGGGCCTGCCGAAGATTGCAGTGCACTGGCCGCTGATCGATTTCGAGTGCGGGCCGACAGGTGGCGCGGACGACTTCCTCGAATGGTTCTGGAAGGCGGACCGCGGCGAACTCGATCCGTTCGTGCTGGTCGTCGAGGGGTCCATCCCCAACGAGAAGCTGCACAAGCAGGGGTACTGGTGCGGCTTCGGCAACGATCCGGCCACCGACCAGCCGGTCACCACCAGCGAGTGGCTGGACCGGCTCACCCCGAAGGCGCTTGCCGTGCTCGCCGTCGGAACCTGCGCCACCTACGGTGGCATCCACGCCATGGCGGGCAATCCCACCGGGGCGATGGGTGTGCCGGACTATCTGGGCTGGGGTTGGAAGTCCAAGGCCGGCATTCCGATCGTGTGCGTGCCCGGCTGCCCGATCCAGCCGGACAACCTGTCCGAGACGATCACCTACCTGCTGTACCAGGCGACCGGCCAGGCCCCGATGATCCCGCTGGACGACCAGCTCCGCCCGTCCTGGTTGTTCGGGATGACCGTGCACGAGGGGTGCGACCGGGCCGGCTACTACGAACAGGGCGACTTCGCCGACGAGTACGGCTCGCCGAAGTGCATCGTCAAGCTCGGCTGCTGGGGCCCGGTGGTGCAGTGCAACGTGCCCAAACGCGGCTGGCTGAACGGCGTCGGCGGATGCCCCAACGTCGGCGGCATCTGCATCGGTTGCACCATGCCCGGCTTCCCGGACAAGTTCATGCCGTTCATGGACGAACCACCGGGCGGAAAACTATCCACCAACGCGGTCGGCCTGTACGGGTCGGCGATCCGGTCGTTGCGCCGGGTCACCCGGAGAACCCTCAACCATGAACCGAAGTGGCGGGCGAAGGGCACCGAGCTCACCACCGGAGCGAAGCGAACCTGGTAGCCGGCGCCGGCCGCACGGCGCGAGATGCCGTGCGGCCTTACGCCTGTGTCACCACGGACGCCGGGGAAGGCGCGACATGACCGCAACCGCACCGAGGATCGGTTCGACCGGAACCGACGACCTCGTCGAGATGTCCTGGGACCCGATCACCCGCATCGTCGGATCCCTCGGCATCTATACCAAGATCGACTTCAAGCAGAAGATCGTGGCCGAGTGTCACAGCACGTCGTCGATCTTCCGTGGCTACTCGATCTTCATGAAGGGCAAGGACCCGCGCGACGCGCATTTCATCACCAGCCGGATCTGCGGGATCTGCGGCGACAACCACGCCACCTGCTCGTGCTACACGCAGAACATGGCCTACGGGGTGAAGCCTCCGCACCTGGGGGAATGGATCGTCAACCTCGGCGAGGCCGCCGAGTACATGTTCGACCACAACATCTTCCAGGAGAACCTGGTCGGCGTCGACTTCTGCGAGAGGATGGTCGGCGAAACGAATCCCGGCGTGCTGGAACAGGCGAACCGCACCGAGGCGCCGCAGGCCGGCGCGCACGGGTACCGGACGATCGGCGACATCATGCGCGCCCTGAACCCGTTCAGCGGCGAGTTCTACCGGGAGGCCCTGCAGGTCAGCCGGTACACACGAGAGATGTTCTGCCTCATGGAGGGTCGGCACGTGCACCCCTCCACGCTGTACCCGGGCGGGGTGGGCACGGTGGCCACCATCCAGCTGATGACCGATTACCTGAGCCGGCTGATGCGCTACGTCGAGTTCATGAAGAAGGTCGTGCCGATGCACGACGATCTCTTCGACTTCTTCTACGAAG
>CAYZBB010000211.1:0-8068 GCA_964476495.1 uncultured Actinomycetes bacterium
CCCCGGTTCGCCCAGCTCGCCTTCCTGGTGATCGCGGCGTTCCTGCTGACCAACAAGGTGTGGTCGCCGCAGTACTCGTTGTGGCTGCTGCCGCTGGCCGTGCTGGCATTGCCACGGTGGCGGCCGCTGCTGTTCTGGCAGGCGTCCGAGGTGATCGTCTGGGTGCTGCTGATGCTCTCGTTCGCCGGCGAGGCCAACAAGGGTCTGTCCATCTACCCGTTCATCAACGCCGCACTGGTGCGGGACGGGCTGCTGATCATGCTGATGGTGTTGATCGTCCGGGAGGTGCTGCGGCCGGAGAAGGACCTGGTCCGCATCGCCGGCGACGACGATCCGTCGGGCGGGGTGCTGGAGGACGCGCCGGACCGATTCACGGTGCGGTCCCTGCCGGGGCTGCTGGCGCGTCGGCGTGCTTCCGGGCGCGCCGACCCGGCATCGGCCGATCCACCGCGCCGGCCGGACCCGGTGCCGGGGCACACATAGCGGCGCGTCGCGGGCGTCGGGCCGGGCTCTTGCTCGTCGTCGACCCCGCGCGCCGCCCACCATCGACGCTGTCCCGGTGGCACCCTGCCGGGCATGGCCACCGGACGTCAGCTGCGTCGACTCAGCGTCACCGCGCTCAGCGCGCTGACGCTGGTTGTCGTGGGTCTGTACCTGTGGGGCGGACCGGCCGCCCCGGCCACGGCGCCTGAGCCTGACTCCGCGCCGATCACCGGCGCGGCCGTGGGGTCGTCAGGGGTGCCGACGATCGGCTCCGCCTCGACGGCCGCCGACTCTGCGGAGGCGAGCGTCGCCGGTCGTCCGTCCGGCACCATCACCCTTGCGTTCGCCGGTGACGTCAACTTCGCCGAGCGCACGGCCGACCGGCTCGCCGCCGACCCGTCCACCGCCTTCGGCGCCGCCGCACCGGGGCTGGCCGCAGCGGACCTGACCGTTGTCAACCTGGAGACGGCAATCGCCACCGGCGGCGAACCCGAGCCCAAGTCGTTCACCTTCCGAGCGCCGCCGACCGCGCTGACCGCGCTGCGGGACGCCGGTGTCGACGTCGCGTCCATGGCCAACAACCACGCCGCGGACTACGGCGCGGAGGGGGTCGCCCAGAGCCTGGCGGCGATCCGGACGTCCGGCTTCCCGGTGATCGGGTTCGGTGCCGATCTGGACCACGCCACGGCCCCCTTCCGCACTCGGGTGGCCGGTGTCCCGGTGACGATCTTCGCCGCGAGCCAGGTGCCTGACCGGACGCTGAATGTCTGGACGGCGACGGCGGACACCCCCGGCATTGCCAGCGCCGTCGGTCCGCGGCTGGTCGACGACGTGCGGGCGGCCGCGTCGGCGGGCGAGACCGTGGTCGTGTTCCTGCACTGGGGCACCGAGTACGTCGGCTGCCCCGACCAGGACCAGACGGCGTTGGCCGACGAGCTGGCCGAGGCCGGGGCCACCGCGGTGGTGGGCGCGCACGCGCACGTGCTGCAGGGGGCCGGCTGGCGGGACGACGGTGTCTATGTCGCCTACGGCCTGTCGAACTACTTGTGGTGGCGTTCGTTCGGCAACGAGCAGGACGACAACGGCGTGCTGACCCTGACCATCCGGGACCGGCGGGTGATGAGCGCGGACTTCGCTCCGGCCCACCTGGACGAGACGGGTGTCCCGGTGCCGGCGACGGGTGCCGAGGCCGACCGGATCAACGCCGAGTGGGACAGGGTTCGGCAATGCGCCGACCTGGCGGCCGAACCGCCACGCTGACCCGACCCGGTGATCGGGGGTGGGGCGAGGCCGATCAATCGACGGCGCGCGGGCGGATCATGAACATCACCGCGAAGACGACGAACACCCCCATCACCAGGATCTGCAGCAGGTCGAGCGCACGACCCTGGAAGACGGTGAACTGGGCCACGGTGAGCACCGCGAGCGTGACGGGCAGCCAGCGCGGCACCGCGCGGGATCGCCACCAGGCGACGGCCAGCAGCAAGGTGCCGATGGTCACCAGCAGGAACCCGACCATGGCGACCAACATCAGCCGCCCGGGTTCGGCCTCCTGGACCAGCGTGAGCATCGCGGCACCGGCGTCGGCGCCGACCTCCTGGGCCGTGGCGAACCAACTGACCGCGCCGCGGGCGAAGCCACCCATTGCGAAGGCGAGGCCGCCGATGATCGTCACGACCGCGCCGACATCCGCCCAGCGGCGGCCCGGACCCCGGGCGAGCAGGCACGTGGCCAGCGAGACGGTGATCGCCAGCACGCCCATCGCGAGGCTGTCGAGCATGACGCCGAACCAGGCGGTGTCCCGGATCGGCGCGATCGCCTCGTACCCGAACTCGTTGCGCTCCCCCCACGGCAGCCACACCAGCAGGACGGCGACCGTCGCCGCTGCCAAGGCCAGCCCCGATCCGACGATGAGGATTCTGGCCCTCGACGTCGGCGGGCCGCCGGCGGCCGCCTTGGTGGGCGACCCGTCGGTCAGTGGCTGGTCGAGTGGCTGGTCGAGTGGCTGGTCGAGTGGTTGGTCGATGGTCATGGCGTCCTCCCGGATGCGGACGGAATGGGTCCTTCGACGCTAGGAAACGCCGACGATCCGCGCGTCGTGGCGAGCGCGGATCCGTTCTCCGTGCTGGTACGGAGCCGCCGGGCGGAGGATCGCCCTACAGTTGTCCGATGGCGTGGCCGCGGCCCTTCACGCTGATCAGCACCGCGATCGCGGTGGCGATCACGGCGCTGGGGCTGGTCGCGGCCGCGCTGTTGCTCGCCTGGGCCCCGACCACCGCGGCGTGGCTCAATCTGCTCGTCGGCGCCGCGGTTGCCGTCCCGTCCGCGGTACTCGGCGCGCGCATCGTCCTGGCCGGCCAGGTCCGGTCGGTCGGGTTCCTGCTGGCGCTGCTCGGTGCCGGTGTCTCGATCGTCGTCGCCCGCGAGGTGTGGGCCCAGGCCCTGGTCGGCTGGCACGACAGACAGCGATGGGCACCATGGGTCGCCGTGCTCGCCGAGAGTGCTTGGGGGGTCCTTGCGACGGTCGCGCTGTTGCTGCTGTTCTTCCCGACCGGTCGCCTCCCCGGTCCGCGGTGGCGCCCGGCCCCGTTTCTCCTGCTCGCCTGTGTGGCCGTCACCCAGCTGTTCGGCGCCTTCGATCCGGAGCCGTTCCGGCCGCCGCTGGCCGAGCTGACCCGGCCATTCGGGCCGCCTCCGGTCTGGCTCGACCTGCTCAGCGGTCCCGCCTTCGTGCTCATGCTGCTGCTCGCGGGCGCCTGCGCCGCCTCGTTGCTCCCGCGGTATCGCCGGGCGGATCAGCGCGTGCGGCGGCAGATCAAGTGGCTGGGCATCGCCGGCCTGGGCGTCGTCGGCTACCCGGTGTTGTGCCTGATCGAGATCCTGCTCTTGGGCGCTCCCGGCTGGGGCAGCGCCGTGATCGGTGTCAGCGCCCTGGTCGCGGTGCCGGCCACCACCGGTGTCGCGGTACTGCGGCCCGACCTGTACGACGTCGACAAGGCGCTGTCGCAGGTGCTCACCTGGGTGACGGTGACCGTGCTGCTGGTTGCCGGTTACGCCGGGATTGCCCTGACAGTGGGCGTTTTCGTCGGTCGGGAAGCGCCGGTGGCAGCCGCCGCCGGGGCCGCCGCGTGTGCCATGGCCCTGCTTCCCCTCGGGCGGCGGGTGCAGCGCGTGGTTGACGCGCGAATCTACCCGCTGCGCCGGCGTGCGATGCTCGCCCTCGATGCCCTGCAGCGGGAGGTGACGGCCGGCACCGCCGAGCCGGAACGGCTCCAGGACGCCCTGCGTGCGGCCCTGCGTGATCCCGACCTTCGCGTCGGCTACCGGGTTCCGGGCTCGCGGGGGTTCGTCGACGCCGGTGGTTCGCAGGTGCAGGAGACCGCCGCAACGGCGGTGGTGCTTGACGGGTCGACGATCGGCGTGCTGGCGGCAACCCGTGCGGAACGGCAGGCCGGCCTGTCCGACGAGCTGCTCGGCGACGTGGCCCGCCGCTGCACGACGCTCGTCGAGATGGTGCGCCTGCGCCTGGAGGTGTCCAGAGCGCTTGCCGAGATCCGGGCCAGTCGGGCAAGGCTCGTGCAGGCCGGGTTCCGGGAGCGACGTCGACTCGAACGGGACCTGCACGACGGTGCCCAGCAGCGACTCGTTGCCCTGGGAATGTCATTGCGGCTGGCCCAACGACACCTCACCGACGGAACGGTCGACGTCGGCGAGGTGCTCGACCAGAGCGTGGCCGAACTGGCCACCGCGGTGGCCGAGCTCCGGCAGATCGCCCACGGCCTGCGGCCCAGCAGCCTGGACGACGGGCTGCCCGCCGCCCTGGCCAGGCTGGTCCGGTCGCTGCCGGTCCGCGTCGAGATGGATGTGCACGCTGGCCCGCTTCCCGACGACGTCGCGACGACCGCCTACTACGTGGTCAGCGAGGCGATCACCAACGCCGTGAAGCACGCCCAGGCCTCCCGGATCGTGTTGAACGTTGTGCGCTCGGACGGCCATGTGGTGGTCAGGGTCAGCGACGACGGTCTCGGCGGGGCCCGGCTGGGTGCGGGGTCCGCCATGGCCGACCGGGTGCAGGCCCTCGGCGGTTCGCTGCGGGTGGCCAGCCCGCGCGGGACCGGCACGACCGTGGAGGCGGCGTTGCCATGCGCATCGTGATCGGGGAGGACTCCACCCTGTTCCGGGAAGGTCTGGCCCGGCTGCTGGCCGACGCCGGCCACGATGTGGTTGGCAAGGCGATCGACGCCCCGAGCCTGCTCCTCGCCGTTGAGGAGCACCGGCCGGACCTGGCCATCGTCGACATCCGGATGCCTCCGGACCGCACCGATGACGGTGCGCGTGCGGCTCGTCAGATGCGGCGGCGAATGCCCGAACTGGGCATCGTCCTGCTCTCCCAGCATCTGGAGTCCCGACACTCGGTCGAACTGGTTGCCGGTGGCCGATTCGGGTACTTGCTCAAGGACCGTGTGTTCGACGTCGACGACTTCCTCGAGGGGCTGCGACGGGTTGCCCAGGGCGGGTCGGCGCTGGACCCCGAAGTGGTCTCGACCCTGCTGGGCGCGCGCAACCGCCACGATCCGCTCGACCAGCTGACCCCGCGTGAACGGGAGGTGCTTGCCCTGATGGCGGAGGGTCGTACCAATGCGGGCATCGCCAGGAGGCTCTGGCTGACCGACCGTACGGTGGAGACCCACGTCACAAGCATCATGAACAAGCTCGGCCTGCGTGAATCGGTGGACGAGCACCGCCGGGTGCTGGCCGTGCTCGCGTGGCTCGGTCGTGCCTGAGCAGGCCGGGGCACGGACCCCCACGACCGGACGGGGCGTGCGCACGAGAGCTTCGGAATGGTGAGATCCTGTGCAGTGGCAATCCGCCGGGGACGGGGTGCCACCCGGCATCGCCGAGGAGGCCGGGACTGCGTGGTTGATGTCGGTCGGGTGGCTGGCGTGGTCGAGTGCGCAGCCGAGTATCTGACCCAGGAGACGTACTTATGACGAGCACCACGGCGAGCAAGCCGGTCGAAACCCTTTCCGAGGTGATCATCCGGTTCGCCGGGGACTCCGGTGACGGAATGCAACTCACCGGGGACCGGTTCACCACCGAGACCGCCGCGTTCGGCAACAGCCTGTCCACCCTGCCGGACTTCCCGGCCGAGATCCGTGCGCCTGCCGGCACCCTGCCCGGCGTGTCCGCGTTCCAGCTGCACTTCGCCGACCACTCCGTGGTCACCCCGGGCGATGCGCCGACCGTGCTGGTCGCGATGAACCCGGCCGCGTTGAAGGCCAACCTGGCCGATCTGCCGCGGGGCGGCACGGTCATCGTGGACACCGACGAGTTCACCAAGCGCAACCTGGCCAAGGTCGGCTACGCGGTCAGCCCGATCGAGGACGGCAGCCTGGCCGACTACCTGGTGCACCCGGTCAAGCTCACCTCGCTGACCGTGGACGCGGTCGCCAAGGTGGGGGTGAGCCGCAAGGACGCCGAGCGGGCCAAGAACATGTTCGCTCTGGGGCTGCTGTCCTGGCTCTACCACCGTCCGCTGGAGGGAACCCGCCGATTCCTGGAAGGTAAGTTCGCCGGCCGCACGGAGATCCTGCGGGCCAACCTGGTCGCCCTGGAGGCCGGCTGGTCCTACGGCGAGACCACCGAGGGCTTCGCCGTGCACTACGAGGTGAAGCCGGCCTCCCTACCGCCCGGCCGGTACCGGACCATCCGCGGCAACCAGGCGCTGGCATACGGGCTGGTCGCCGCGAGCGAACGGTCGAACCTACCGCTGTTCCTGGGCTCGTACCCGATCACGCCCGCCTCGGACATCCTGCACGAGCTGTCGGCCCTCAAGCACTTCGGCGTGCGTACCTTCCAGGCCGAGGATGAGATCGCCGGCGTGGCCGCGGCGCTCGGCGCCTCGTACGGAGGCAGCCTGGGCGTCACCACGACGTCGGGCCCGGGCATCGCGCTGAAGGCGGAGACGATCGGCCTGGCCGTCGCCCTGGAACTGCCGCTGATCGTCGTCGACGTGCAACGCGGCGGGCCGTCCACCGGGCTGCCCACCAAGACCGAGCAGGCGGACCTGCTGCAGGTGATGTTCGGCCGGAACGGGGAGGCCCCGGTGCCGGTCGTCGCCGCCCAGTCCCCGTCGGACTGCTTCGATGCCGCGTTGGAGGCGGCCCGGATCGCGCTGACCTACCGAACGCCCGTCTTCCTGCTCTCCGACGGATACCTGGCCAACGGATCCGAGCCGTGGCTGATCCCCGACGTCGGCTCGCTGCCGGACCTGCGGGTTCGGTTCGCCACCGCACCGAACGACGGCGACCACTTCCGGCCGTATCTGCGGGACCCGGCCACCTTGGCCCGACCCTGGGCCATCCCCGGCACGCCCGGCCTGGAGCACCGCATCGGCGGCATCGAGAAGAAGGACGGAACCGGCGACATCTCCTACGACCCGGCCAACCACGACCACATGGTCCGCACCAGGGCCGCCAAGGTCGCCGGAATCGAGGTGCCGCCCCTCGTCGTGGACGATCCCGACGGGGATGCGGACGTCCTGGTGCTCGGTTGGGGATCGACGTTCGGGCCGGTCACCGGGGCCATCCGGACGCTTCGCGGGCGGGGGGCCCGGGTTGCGCGCGCCCATCTGCGGTACCTGAACCCGATGCCGGCCAACACCGAGGAGGTGCTCCGTCGTTACCGGCGGGTGGTCATCCCCGAGATGAACCTGGGCCAGCTGGCGTTGTTGATCAGGGGCCTGTATCTGGTCGATGCGATCGGCATCAACCAGGTTCGCGGGTTGCCGTTCCGCGTCGACGATCTGGTGGGCGCCATCCGCTCGGTCATCGACGGCACCGCGACCCGCACACCGATCGGCAGCGCGGGCCGGTACGGCGGGCTACCGCCCATACCCTCCGTCCGGATCGGTGACGAGCCGGGACCGAGCGATGCAGAACCCGGCGCACCGGCGGGGGGTCAGCCGACGCTGGTCGTCGTGCCCACCGCCTCAACCCCCACAGCGAACGGAGGCGCGCGATGACCGAACCCACCCGGCCGACCGCGGACCGGCCGGCCCGACCGGTTGTCGACGGCCCGCCCCGTCCCGCCCGCGTCCGTGCCGCCGTGTCATTGGCCGACGCACCGGCCCTGAAGCTGATCCCGAAGGCCGAGACCACCCTGTCCGCCAAGGACTTCAAGTCCGACCAGGAGGTCCGGTGGTGCCCGGGCTGCGGCGACTACGCGATCCTCAACGCCGTCCAGACGCTGATGCCCGAGCTCGGCGTGCCGACGGAGAAGACCGTCTTCGTCACCGGCATCGGCTGCGCCGGCCGCTTCGCGTACTACATGGACACGTACGGGATGCACAGCATCCACGGCCGTGCCGCGACGATCGCGACCGGGCTGGCGACGACGCGCGAGGACCTCTCGATCTGGGTCGTCTCCGGTGACGGCGACGCGCTCTCGATCGGCGGCAACCACCTGATCCACGCGCTGCGCCGCAACGTGAACCTCAAGATCCTGCTGTTCAACAACCGGATCTACGGCCTCACCAAGGGCCAGTACTCCCCCACCTCCGAGCAGGGCAAGGTCACGAAGTCGA
>CAYZBB010000212.1:0-8000 GCA_964476495.1 uncultured Actinomycetes bacterium
GAAGGCCCACCGAAGAACGGCTTAAGGCGCACGAGGCACGTCGACCGCGCTGTCGACGACCCCTGCCGATCAGGTGTCGAGGAGGAAGACCAGCTCGGTCCCGCCGATGCGGATCCGGTCGCCGTCGCGAAGCAGGTGGCTTTCCACCACCCGCACGTCGTTGACATGCGTGCCGTTGGTCGACCGCAGGTCCGTGACGGTGAATCCGTTCGCGGTCTCGGCGACCACGGCGTGGTAGCGGCTGACCTTGTCACCGGTCACCACCAGATCGTTGTCGTCCATCCGCCCCAGTCGCAAACCCCGGCTCGGCACCGGCAGGGACTCTCCCGATGGCAGCCGCACGCGCGCCCTGGACAGCACGATCGCGGTCTCGGCAACGGTCCGTTGCTGCGAGGGCGGTGTCGTCGGGCCGGCGGGCGGGGCAAGCGACTCCTGCCGCAGCACCTTGCCCTCCAGCTCGCGCAGGGCCGGGCTGGGGTCGATGCCCAGCTCGTCGTCAAGCAGTTGGCGGATCCGTCGGGCCGCGTCCAGCGCGTCGGCCTGCCGCCCGAGCCGGTACAGGGCCGTGATCAGCTGGATCCAGAAGGGCTCACGCAGCGGATGCCGGCCGGTGAGCGCGACCAGTTCGCCGATCACCGCGGACTCCATGCCGGACGCGAGGTCGGCGTCGATGCGGGCCTGCAGGGCCACCAGCCGTTCCTCCTCGACGGCGGCCGCGAAGTCGTCGGCGAACCGGAGCCCCCGCAGGTCGGCCAGGGCCGGTCCGGTCCATTCCGCCAACGCGGCCCGCAGCCGGTCGGCCGCCTCTGCGTGGCGGTGCGCGGCGAACAACTCGTTGCCGGCCCGCACCCACCGCCCGAATCGACCGACATCCACCAGGGCGTCGTCGACGACCGCCCGGTAGCCCGGCGGCTGCGTGGCGACCGTGAACAGGCCGGCGTCGGACAGCGGGCGCAGCGCGCGTCGCAGGGTCGACACGTGCACCTGCAGGGTTGACAGGAAGGTGCCCGGGACGTCGCCGTCCCAGATGGCGTCGGCCAGCGAATCCGATGGCACGACCCGGTTCCGGCTGACCAGGAGCGCGGCCAGCAGGGCTCGTGGCTTGCCGCCCGGCAGTGGTACGGGAGTTCCGTCGAGGCGGAGCTCGAGCGGGCCGAGCAGCCGCACATCGAGGGTCGGAGTCGGTTCCGTCGCACGGCGCGCATCGGGCGCACTCTGGTCCGGGGGCCTCACCGGCGAATCCTAACCAGCGGCCTGGAACGGCCAGGACGGGACGGCTCAGGGCAGGGTCAGGATCTCGGCGCCGGTGTCGGTGACCACCAGGGTGTGTTCGAACTGCGCCGTCCACGACTTGTCCTTGGTGGTGACCGTCCACCCGTCGTCCCACAGGTCCCACTCGATGCCGCCGAGGGTGATCATCGGCTCGATGGTGAACGTCATCCCCTTCTCCAGCACTGTGGTGACGCTCGGCTCGTCGTAGTGCAGGACTACCAGGCCCGAGTGGAACGTGCGGCCGATCCCGTGCCCGGTGTAGTCGCGGACGACGCCGTAGCCGAACCGCCGCGCGTAGGACTCGATGACCCGCCCGATCTCGTTCAGCTGACGACCCGGCGCGACCGCCTTGATGGCTCGGCGCAGCGCCTCCTCGGTGCGCTCCACCAGCAGCCGGTTCTCCTCGCTGACGTCACCGGCCAGGTAGGTGGCGTTGGTGTCGCCGTGCACACCGTCGATGTAGGCGGTGACGTCGATGTTGACGATGTCTCCGTCCTCGATCACGGTGGTGTCCGGGATGCCGTGGCAGATCACCTCGTTCAGCGAGGTGCAGCAAGATTTCGGAAAGTGCTTGTAACCCAAGGTGGACGGGTAGGCGCCGTGGTCGCACAGGTACTCGTGCACGGCGCCGTCCACCGCGTCGGTGGTGACCCCGGGCTGCACCAGCTTCGATCCCTCGACCATCGCCTGCGCTGCGAGCCGTCCGGCCACCCGCATCTTCTCGATGATCTCCGGGGTCTGCACCCAGGGGTCGGTGCTCGGCGCGGGCCTGTCCCGGCCGACGTACTCGGGCCGGGTGATCGATGAGGGAACGGCCCGGATCGGTGCCGGCCGGCCGGGCTGCAGGGTGGTGCGCAACATGCCAACGAGACTACGAGCCAACTGTTGATCATGGCGCTCGGCCCGCCGGCGTCCGGCGTGTCGCGAGAATCGTCGGCGTGTCGCCGGCAGCGCGCCATGATCAACAACGAAGGAAGGGGGCGGAGGTCAGGCTGGGACGGTGGCCAGCAGCTTGGCGGCGATCCGGTTCGTCATGGCCGAGTCCTCCCCACCGATGATCATCGCGGCGAAGGCCATGTCACCCCGGTACCCGACCGTCCACGCGTGGGCATGGATCGTGCCGTCGTCCGCCTGGAACTCCGCGGTGCCGGTCTTGGCGTGGGTGTCCCCGTAGCCGGCCAGACCGGCGCCGGTACCGCTGGCCACGACCGCGGCCATGAACGTCTGCACACCCTGGTTGGCGGCGGCCGAGATCTCCGGCGGCTGCTTGTCCACAGTGGTCGTGGTGCCCCGGATGAGTATCGGGGTCGGCATGCTGCCGCGGGCCGCGGTCGCCGCCATCAGCAGCTCACCGAACGGGGTGACGAGCACCTGCCCCTGGCCGAAGCCGTTCTCGGCTCGCTGTATGACCGAATCGGCGTTGGGTACCTTGCCGGTCAGCGTCGTCGCGCCCGACATCACGAAGTCCAACCCGATGCCGTAGGCGGCCGCCGCCTGTGGCAGGGCGTCGGCCGGCATACGGGTGGACAGTTCGGCGAAGGTGGTGTTGCAGGACTGCGCGAACGCCTCGGTGGCGTCCACCTTGCCCAGCGCGAGATCGTGCGCGTTGGTGATCGCCCTGCCCTGAATGGTGAAAACGCCGGGGCAGCCAACCGGCTGGCCGGGCGCGGTCAACCCGCGTTCGATGGCAGCGGTCGCGGTGACGATCTTGAACGTCGAGCCGGGCGGGTACTGCCCGGTCAGCGCGGGCGTGCCCTGGGCGTTCGCGGCGGCGTTCTGGGCCACCGCCAGCAGTTCCCCGGTTGACGGTTGCATCGCCAGCAGCACCGTGGGCTTGTCCTGGTCGGCGATCGCCGCCTCGGCCGCCTGCTGGATCGCCGAATCCAGCGTGAGGGTCACCCGCTGGCCCGCGACGGCCGGGTGGTCGTCCAGCCTCTCGAGCACGCCGCCGGTGCTGTCCACGACGACCACCGACCACCCGTCGGTTCCACGCATCAGCTCGTCCGCGACCGGGCTGACCTGGGCGAGGATGGCCTTCGCGAAGTCCCGGGTCGGCGGAAGGTTGCGCACTTGCGACGGGAATCGCAACCCCGGGATCGCGTCCAGCGCCGCCTTGACCTTCAGGTAGTCGGCCTCCCGCAGGTTGGTCACGGTGTAGCCGATGCTCGCGGGGTCGTCGGGGGGTGTCCCGTCGGTGCTGTCGGCGGGTGCGGCGGATCCCGAGACGGCCGGCCCGGTGGCGGCGGCCTGGGCCAGCGCCTGCCCGACGCCTGCGCCGATACCGTCGGCGGTGACCGTGGGATCGACCGGCGCCAGGGCCGCCGTCAGTGCCGCCGCCGTGCCCGGCACGTCGGGAACCTCGGATGCCATCAGCACGACCGAATACACCGTGACCGGCGAGACGATGCGGTTGTCGTTGCGGTCCACCAGGATGCCCGGCTCGGCGGCGGTGGTGCGGGCGGCCAGGGTCTGCCGCTCCCCCAGCTTGGGGTGGATGACGGTGGGTGCCCACTGCAGGTTCCAGTCGCCGTTGCGTTTGAACGTCCAGCTGGCCGGGTACGTCCAGGTTCCGCCGTCCGGAAGCTGCCAGCTGAAGGTGACATTCGCGGTCGCCTGGCTTGCCCCGTTCCGGACGATGTCTCCGGCGGTGATGCTCAACTGGTCGGGCCGCAGATCGCTGGTGACCTCGTCCAGCGTCACCTCGGCAGCCGCGGGACTGCTGGTGATCTCGGCGGCTGCCGCGAAGTCCATCTGCTGCCAGGCGGAGATGAAGTCCGTCATTCGGGCGGCCGGCCCCTGATCGGCGCCCGGATCGGACGAGCACGACACCAGCAGACCAAGGATCAGCGCTGCGACGATCGTCGCGGGCGGCCGGATGGCCCGGAGCGGTCGCCACCTTGCTCCCCGCGCCTCCATGCCGACGAGTATCCCAACCGGCACGTGAGGCGACCGTCACGACATTCGGTCCGGCCCGGACATCACAGCCAGATGTGCACCCGGATGGTCGTTCCGGCCGCATTGGAGCGCACCTGCACCAGATCGCAGACGTCGTTGGCCGCACGCAACGCACGGCCGAGCGAATTGTCCTGGCCGGCCGGCCGGCGGCCGATCATCGGATCGCTCACCTGGGCGGAGCCCTGCAGTTGGCAGACCAGGTCGCTGCCCTGCTGCCACAGCTGCAGCACCTCGCTGCGGCCGGCAGGCCCGTCGGTCGTCTGGGCGATCGACCGGACGGCGGCGGCCATCCCGGACGCGCGCCGGCGCGGCACGCCGGACGCCTCCGCCCAGCGTCGGACCCAGTCGGCGACGTGGTGACCGACGGTCGGGTCGACGACCAGCCGACGGACCGGCTCGCCCGGCGGCGGCATCGATCTGGAGAAGAACTCGGCGGCGTGGTAGGCGCCGCCGTAGGTCGTGCTGCCGCGGTACACCCTCGGCTCGATGATGACCGGGTGGCTGCGCGCCGCCTCGTCGAGCATCTCCCGATCGAGGCCGCGGTCGTAGGGGCACAACAGCCAGAAGGGGGTTCCCGGCGCGATCGCCATGTTCAGCAACGACTCGTGGAACTGACATTCCTCTATCTCGGCGGTCCGCCGACCTGCCCAGATCGGTTCCCCGACCCCGCGGACGGGTCCGTCGGCGGCGTGGCTGGCCAGGAACTCGCGCCAGGCCGGGATGATCCGCGCCGGATTGCGGCCCATCTCGCTCATGTCGACGAACTCGACCTGGTCGGCGCGCGGACCGAGTTCGCTGCGGAGCGCCGCGATCCGCAGCGCGGTGACCGCGACCATCACCGGCTGGCCGGCCTCGACACCATCATGCACGAACGGCGCCACGAGCTCGATGAACTCACCGATGCCCTGGTAGTAGACCGCCTCGTGCCGGTATCCCCGATGTGTCGCCCGCCCCGTGATCAACGCAGGCACGCGTTCCTCCCCGTTTCGTCTCGACCCGACTACCATCGTCCGGGCCGGCCACCCCTTCCCCCGGGACGTGGCCGAACCACTTTACGCCGGACGGTTCGGATCGCGTGACGGCCGAACGGGGGCAGCGGGACCACCAACCGAGGGATCCGGAGGTGCGGTCTCACCCCCAACGGAGGGCGCGCCGGAACCGGTCGGCGCGGGATCATCAGCGACATGGGACTCCTTCGCCACCGTCACGACGGCCCGCCGCCCCGCCGCTACCAGATGCGGGAGAAGCTGCTCGCCATCGGCGACGACTACTGGATCACCAACGAGCAGGACGAGAAGGCCTACAAGGTCAACGGCAAGGCCGTTCGCCTGCGTGACACCTTCATCCTCGAGGACAGCTCCGGCGGCGAGCTGGCCAAGATCCAGGAGCGCAAGCTGTCCGTGCGGGACAAGATGAAGATCGAGTGGGGTGGCACATCGGCGACCGTGCACAAGGCCCTGATCGGTATCCGCGACCGGTACACGATCGACCCCGACAACGGGGAGAAGCTGCACGCACACGGCAATTTCGTCGATCACGAGTACAAGATCGAGCGGGACGGCGACACCATTGCGACCATCTCCAAGAAGTGGTTCCGGGTGCGCGACACCTACGGTGTGGAGATCGGGGCTGACGAGAACCAGGCGTTCATCCTGGCCGTCACCGTGTGCATCGACGAGATGGCTCGCGGCTGAGCCCGGCCCTACAGTGACCGTTGCCCGGCCGCGGCGGTGTCGGCCGGCGAAGGCACGGGAGGTCCGGCATGACGAGCGAGGACGAGAAGCGGATCGCCGCGGAGGCATCCGCCGGTCTGGTGGAGAGCGGCATGACCGTGGGCCTGGGCACCGGGTCGACGGTGGCCTACCTGTTGCCGGCGTTGGCCGACCGTCACCTTGACATCCGCTGCGTGGCGACCTCGCCCCGCACCGCGGAGGTGGCGACCGGGCTCGGCCTGCAAGTTCTGGACTTCAGCGAGGTGGACCGCTTCGACATCGCCATCGACGGTGCCGACCAGATCGCGCCCGACGGTTGGCTGATCAAGGGCGGCCACGGGGCGCACACCCGGGAGAAGATCGTCGCGAACGCCGCCGACCGGTTCGTGGTGATCGCCGACTCGAGCAAGCCGGTCGACGCCCTGCGCGGGCCGGTGCCGGTCGAGTTGCTGGTGTTCGGCCTCGCCGCGACGCTGCGGGAACTGCCGGAAGTGGTGCTGCGGGACATCCCGCGCAGTCCGGACGGCGGGGTGATCGGCGACCACCACGGTGATCTGACCGACCCCGCCGCGCTGGCCGCCCGGCTCAGCGCCGCCCCCGGCGTGGTCGATCACGGACTGTTTCCGCCGTCGATGGTCAGCGACGTGCTCATCGCGCGGGGAGACGACGTGGAGCACCGGGTGATCGGCTGAGCCGGGCGTCGTCGCCCGCAGGCTCCCTGGCCGGAACCCGTCAGAACAGCACCGAGGCGAACGTCCCGACCTGCCGGAAGCCGATCCGGTGGTAGGTCCGCCGGGCCGGGATGTTGTAGTCGTTGACGTACAGCGTGGGCACCCGGCCGAGTGCGGTCTGGATCGACCGGACCACCGCGGCCATCGCGGGCGAGGCCAAACCTCGTCCGCGCAGTTGGGGATGCACCCAGACGCCCTGGATCAGCGCGACCGATCGTGACAGCGAACCGATCTCGGCCTTGAACATGACCGCATCGCCGTCGAACCGGGCGTAGGCCCGGCCGGCGGCGATCAGTTCGCTGATCCGCGAGTGGTAGCTGCGACCATTGTCGCCGCCCCGCGGGTCGACGCCGACCTCCTCGGTGAACATCGCGACCGCCGACGGAAAGTAGGCCTCGATCTCGTGCGGCCGGACCAACCGAACGTGTGGATCGACCGGCCCCAGCGGCTCACCCGGACACGCCATCAGCGGTTGGTCGGCCCGCAACTCCCTGGCCGGACCCCAGCGGGACTCGAGCCTGTCCCACAGCGGCAGTACCCGCTCGGCCGGCCCGAGGATGGTGGCGCACTTGCGACCCCGGCGCGCCGCGGTGTGCGCGAACGTGCGCATGGCGGCGGCGTCACCGGCCAACGGAACCATGGAGGCGCCGGCGAACAGCAATCCTTCCCGCCCGCCCGCGATCCCCCAGAACTGGCCGCCCATCGCGGCCTCGTCCATCCCGACCTGTTCGAACCGGGCGGCAACCATGCACGACGACATCGGGTCGGCGGTCAGCACGCGGGACACCTGTGCGGTGTGTCCCGGGCCGAGCACCCGGGCGAAACTCGCGGTGAGCATGGGCGGCCTTCGCTGATCCCGGTCGCGGACGTCAGTCAGGCCAAGGATGCCACGCCCGCGTCCATTGCACCGGGACGGCCGGCGCGCCCATGTCGTGTTTCCGGGCTCAGGCGTTGACCACTGTCGGGGTGCCGGACGGCACGCCGGCGGCGCGGAGGTCGTCCGCGATCCGCATGGCCTCCTCGATCAGCGTCTCCACGATCTGCGATTCGGGCACGGTCTTGATGACCTCGCCCTTGACGAAGATCTGCCCCTTGCCGTTGCCGGAGGCCACCCCAAGGTCGGCCTCCCGGGCCTCACCCGGCCCGTTCACCACACAGCCCATCACGGCCACCCGCAACGGCACGTCCATGCCCTCCAGGCCCGCCGTCACCTGCTCGGCCAGGGTGTAGACGTCCACCTGGGCGCGACCGCACGACGGGCACGACACGATCTCCAGGCCGCGTTCCCGCAGGTTCAGCGACTACAGGATCTGCAGCCCGACCTTGACCT
>CAYZBB010000213.1:0-7928 GCA_964476495.1 uncultured Actinomycetes bacterium
CCATCAACAGCGGCAGAAGGACCTTGGTCGCCGGGGTTGACAAAGGGTGTCTCACCACCTCACCTCAGCGGCACTGGGCCACCACGCCTTCGTCCCGGCTGCCGAAGGACGGACGACGACAGCAGTCCAATACCTGGAGCAGGCAGGTTCGGTGCTGGACCGAGATCCGCACCACCGACTCGAATCGTGGCTCGCGGCGGTCGGATCGGAGATCACCGCCAACGCAGGCTCGGCCCGCGAGAGTCTCGACTTCATCGACAAGGCTCGAACTTCTTTCGTCCGGCCAAGCCTCGCGCCCGAACTGCCATGGTTCGACTTCTTCGACGAATCCCGCCTCAACGGATTCGCCGGCTACGCGAACCTTCGTACGGACCGACACGAGGAGGCGCTGACTCTGCTGTCGGCGACCCTGAACGACCTACCCGATCAGGCAGTGAAGCAGCGAGCCGTGGTCCTCGCCGATCTCGCCGCGGCCCACCTCGGCCAAGACGACGTCGACCACGCCTGCGCAATCGCCGTCGATGCCGTTGAGCGCCTACGCCAAGTGGACTACGCGACGGGCATCGACCGTCTCCGAACTCTCCGATCGCGCCTGGAACCATGGGCGAAATCCACGGCCGTCCGTGAGTTCGACCAGCACTTGGCGCTCGCCGCATGACGACCGACGAGCGGCTCCGGGGAATCAAGGCCGTCTGGTTCGACGTCGGCGAAGTGCTGATCGATGAATCTCGCGAATACGGCACCTGGGCCGACTGGCTCGGCGTCCCCCGACACACGTTCTCCGCCGTCTTCGGCGCCGTCATCGCCTCCGGCCGCGACTACCGCGAAGTCTTTCAACACTTCCGGCCTGGTTTCGACCTCCAAGCCGAACGCCAAGCGCGCATCGACGCCGGCCTCGGCGAGTACCTCAACGCCAACGATCTCTATCCCGACGTACGCCCCTGCCTCACCGAGCTTCGCGAGCGCGGGTACTTCGTCGGCATCGCCGGCAACCAGACCGCCCGAGCCGGCCGATTCATCCGCGAACTCAACCTGCCGGCCGACATCATCGCCACTTCCGACGACTGGGGCGTGAGCAAGCCATCGGTCAACTTTTTCCACAAGCTCGTCGCCGTCTCCGGGCACTCACCGCAGGAGGTTCTCTATGTTGGCGATCGGCTCGACAACGACATCTCCCCGGCCAATTGCGCCGGAGTCACGACCGCTTGGGTCCACCGTGGACCCTGGGGTTCGATTCTGACTCGGGAGATGGCGCAGTCGGTGGTCGAACTCAGCGTCAAGCCCACCACGGAGGTCAGTTCCGTAACCGATTTGCTGAGAGTTCTTTAGATGACGTAATTCTCAAGTGTGAGTTGCCGAACCGGCACGACCGCATTCTCGATCGGAGACGAAATTGACCGGTAGCGCACTCTACGTGCGAAGCCTGACATCGCGTTGAATACGTTCCATCAAACCGCTCCGCCACTCACGCTACCCAGCCAGTTCCGCCACCTCAAGAATGTCTTGGGGGTTCCACACATGTTTGGCGATCTCTCGGTACAGGTTGCCTCGTTCAATAATGTCGGCGGATTTGAAATCGGGATATGACTTGAACGGGAGACCTGACGATTCGATGAACGAAAGAAATCCTGGGTTCTTTTCATAGGCCTGCGGGTCGAGACTCGCTGCAAGCAGGTTCTGGCTGAAGTATCGCGACCTCTTCTCTGCGTATGGCTCGTCGTTGTAGCTGGCATTGAACTGCTTGGGCAGCAGGAGAAGATCTCCGATCCGGTCACGGGCCCGCGCGAAGTCGGCGTTGTGCTGGAACTCGTCCTTGTGTCGCTCCGGATGGTGGGCCCAGATGTGCTCGACCTCGTACCTGACGGTGGCGCCGTTGGTCAGCTCGACATAGTTCGAAGCCTGGCCGGAGTTGACGGCGATGTAGTCAGTGATCCTGGCCAGGATCTTGTGCAACTGCCTTCGGTTCTGCTGGTGGACACCAAGGTCATCCTGGGTGTCGAAGTTCTCGGAGACGCCGTTTAGGTAGGAGTAGAGCACGTCCGCGAGGTCGGGGACTGCTAGACCCCTGATGTCGCGCATGACGGTGAACATGGCGTACTGCAACGTGGAGTAGTCGGTGGCGCGGTAGTTCCAGATGCGCCATGCCAAGAGGATGTCGGCGAAGCGGCCGACAAGTTCCATTTTGCGGTCGATCGTCGCGGGGTCGTCTCCGACGCGGAGGGGTGCCAGCAGCAGTTGATCCTGCAAGGTGAACCGATGATCCGCGTTGTACCTAATGAACCGCAACGGACCGTTCGGATCGAACTTGCCTCCCGACACCTCGATGATCCGCTGATACTGACGGCTGTAGAATTCGAAGTCGGTGCAGACGAAGTTGAGGTATTCCGCCTGCGACGTCAGCCCGACCCCCTCATGGGCGCCGCGCAGCCATCGATGGAACTCTGTTCCGATCCGGTCCCAGTCCTCAGATCGGGCATCCTTACGGCGTTCTCGGATCTTGGTCGAGTATTGACTCCGCAGCCAGGTCTTGAGAAAGTCCGAGCTCGCATCCTCGGCCTGCTCATCAAGTTGACGCAGTCGCCTGCGCCACAGATCGTTGGCCTTCGCGCGGGGTTTGCCATCTTCGATGTTCGCAAGTAGGTAACCCTTGAGCATGTCAGCCGGGGTCAGTCGAAGTCCGCGGTCGTTCATTGTCTCGAAGATTGCGTAGGCGTCGTCGTCCATATACGCCGTGATTTGGACAAGTTGCACTCGATCCTTCAACCAGTCAACGAAGAAGGGCAGTGCGTTGTCGCGCAGTTCCTCAGGGAAGAGGTTGTCGATTTCTTCGTAGCGCGAAACGAGTGTGCGGACGGACTCGGGGTCGTCGGGCTTGGGTTCGTAGGTGCCGTCCTCGAAGAGTGCCTTCATGCAATCGGTTCGGTCAGGAACGTCGAGATTGAAGGACTTCTCGCCGAACTTCTCGGAGTAGATCAAGGCGTCGACATCGACCTTGTCGGCGCGGTCGATCTGGAGACGACGGAGGAAGGTGAGCAACAGGGTCAGGCTGGTCAGCCGCTGCTGCCCGTCGACGATGAAAGGCTCGCTGCCCTTCTGGGACATGATGATGGATCCCAGGTAGTAGCCGGGATACTTCGCCACGTCCTTGCGAGCGTGCTCGGGCTCGTGCAGGTCGAGGAACTTGGTCGTCAGATCGGCGACGAGTTCACCGACCTGCTTGGCCGCCCATTTGTACTCGCGCTGGTAGTAGTCAATGGCGTACTTCTGGTTGGCCAGCACACCCGCTACCGTCTTGGCGACGCCGTCTATACTGCGATCCACCTCGGACACGACACCCCTTTCGATTCAGCAATGCGGCTCTGTGCGGCCGAAACCAATTCATCGGTCCCCGGTCACGCGCCCTCGGCGCGGATATGGTCATAGGATCCGGCGAGGTAATCCGTGAACATCTGCCGGAAGTCGGGTTTGGCGAAGAACGCGTCGAATAGGACCCTGTTGGCCTCGTGTCGTTCGATGATCGCGTTCTCGGCGAACTCGTCTAGGACGACCCGGAACTGGTCGCGGTCGTTGTTCAAGGCCACTAGTCGCATGTGCTCGTCGGCTTCGATGACGATCTTCTGCTGCTCGAACCACACCAGGTCGGCATCGGTCAGGTTCATCCCGAACCGCTGGTTCATATCATCAATGAGCTGGGACAGCTTCTCCAGCGGCGACTGATAGGCCTTGCCGGTTCCACCGCCCGGCAACGCGTCCCCTGGCTCGGCGCTGCCGGAGGCCAGGGACAGGTTCTCGGCCTCACCGCGGGCCTCGGTGCGCAGATGGGTCAGCAGGACACTGTCACTGATCTGCGGCAGCGGATCGTCCGGCGCCTTCGGCAACAGGGGCAGCAGCGCCCGCCCGTACAGGTACAGCGATTCGAGGTCATGGTCGGTCCACGGCATCACCTGCGCCAGGAACGAATACGCCCGCACATAACCGTTCAACGCGTCCCGGAACGTGGCCTGATCGTCCTCGTCCAAGGCGGTGAACCGGGTGACCGCCGGCCCGAGGTTGGCGTAAATGGTCTTCTGATTCTGCGACCCACCGGTCAACAGCGCCGTGACCGCGGCGTCCTGCTCGTCCGGGTTGATCACCAGGGCCTGCTGGATCGTGGTCTCCAGGTTGTACAGCAGGTTCGGGTCGGTCGGAGTCGCAGTGGTCTCCTCAAAGAACGGTTCGAAGGACGCCTGGATGTCCTCGGCCTTGTTCGCGAAATCCAACACGAACGTGTCCGACTTCCCCGGCGCAGTCCGATTAAGCCGCGACAATGTCTGCACCGCCCGCACACCAGCGAGTTTCTTATCCACATACATCGTGTGCAACAACGGCTGATCGAACCCGGTCTGGTACTTCTCCGCGACGATCAACACTTGGTAGTCATCGCCGGCGAACCGTTTCGGCAGCTGCGCCTCCCCGAAACCGTTCATCAAAGGCTCGGTGTAGGTCACGGCCTCGTTGTCCGGGTCCGTCACCGTCCCGGAGAACGCCACCAACGCCGCCACCGAACCCGGACCCGAGTCGTAACCCTTCGCCTTGATGTACTCGTCGATGACCTGCTTGTACCGCACCGCGTGCAACCGGGACCGGGTCACCACCATCGCCTTTGCCCGGCCGCCGATCTTCCCAGCAGTCTTCTGCCGGAAATGCTCGACGATGAGCTCCGCCTTCTGCCCCAGGTTCGTCGGATGCAACGACACGAACCGGGCCAACGTCGCGGCCGCCTTGCCCTTGGGCACCTCCGGGTCATCCCCACCAGGCGCGCTGTTCGCCAACCGGTAATACGTGTCGTAGGTGGTGTAGTTGGCCAGCACGTCCAGGATGAACTCCTCCTCGATCGCCTGACGCATCGAGTACAGATGAAAAGCCGTCTTCACCAACGACCCATCCGGACCGGTGACCGTCTCACCAAACAACTCAAGCGTCTTGGGTTTCGGGGTCGCCGTGAACGCGAAGAACGCCAAATTCCGCTGACTCCCCCGAGCGGTCATCGACGCCGCGATCAAATCAGTGGCATCGCCTACCTCGTTCTCGATCCGCGACTGCGCCACCTCGGCGACCGTCAAGTGGTCGGCGGCCTCGTCCCCGGTCACCCACGTGTCCTGACCGGCACCGCTCGAACCCGTACTGCCAGGTCCCCCGCCGAGGACCTTCTTCAGATCCTTCATCGCATCACCCGAGGTCGACGAATGCGCCTCGTCGATGATCACCGCGAACCGGTGCCCGGCCACCCCGCCGCCCTGCTTCGCGGCGATCTCCGCGACTACCGGGAACTTCTGCAACGTGGTGATGACAATCCGCGCGGTGTTCCCCGCCAACGCCGACCGCAACTGGGACGAATCCTGATCGATCTTCACGATCGTCCCCGGCGTGTGCTCAAACCCAGCGACCGCGTCCTGCAACTGCCGATCCAACACCACCCGGTCAGTGATCACGATGACCTTGCTGAAGATCGGCTGATCCGTCGACAACCCCGCCTCACGAACCCGCCCGGTCAACTCCTCGTCCAGATGCGGGGTATGCAGCCGAGACAAGTGATGCGCCGCCCAAGCGATCGTGTTCGACTTCCCCGACCCAGCAGAATGCTCGACCAGCCGGTTCACCCCCGGCCCCGCCTCGCGGGTCGCGGCCAGCAGAGCCTGCACCGCGTGCCACTGATGGAACCTCGGAAATAAGGTCCGGCGCTGACCGGTCTTCTTGCCGTCCTCGTCGCGGACGTCCTCAACGTGCACGAACCCGCCCAGCAGCCCCAACCAGGCATCCCGCTGCCACACCCGCTCCCACAGGTACGCGGTGTCATACCCGGCCGGGTTGTGCGGGTTCCCGGCACCTCCCTTGTGGCCGGCACCCCCGGATCCCTGGTTGAACGGCAGGAACCGAGTCTTCTCCCCCGCCAGCCTGGTGGTCATGTACACCTGATGCGGGTCGACCGCGAAATGCACCACCGCCCGGCCACGGAAGATCAGATCGGCCGGGTTACGGTCCTTCTGGTACTGCCGCATCGCATACTGCACCGTCTGCTGGGTGAGCGGGTTCTTCAGCTCCGCGGTGGCTGTCGGGATGCCGTTGACCAGCAGCACCAGATCCAGCGAATCCGCCGGGTTCGACTCCGAATGATGCAGCTGCCGGACCACCGTCAGCCGGTTCGCCTCGTACCGGTCCCACAACTCATGGGTCAGGCCGTTCGCCGGGGCGAAGAACGCGATCCGGAACCGGACCCCATGCATCTTCACCACCCCACGCAGCACGTCCACCGTGCCCCGCAGGTCGATCTGCCCGGCAACCAAGGCAGCGACCTTCTCGGTCGCCGCCTCCACTCCACCTAAACGCTGAATCAGCTGGTCCCACTCATCCGGCTGCGATGTGGCGATGAACGACGCCAGCTCGTGGGGATCCAGGCCCAGCTTCCGGTTGAAGGACGTGGACGGGCCTTTGCCCCAACCTGTATCGAGCAAGTGCTGCTCAATCGAATCCTCGAAGGCGGTCTCCGACGTCACCTTGCTCATACCGGCACCCGCGATCCGTCGGAGGCGGATACGTCAAACTCGCCAGTCACTGCGGCGGTGATCAGCGAGCGTTTCAGTTCGGCAATCAGGGCCGTGAACCGTCCGGTATCAACAACGATACCGCCCAGTGTGCGGTATCGGTTGTCCCACTTTCTAAGCAACTTGTCCTGAATCTCTCTTCGTGGCATCACGACGGGGAATCTTCGAAGAACGTCGTTGTTGATTATCGGCAATGTTGTGAATGGGGCCGTGCCAAGCAGTTCGTCGGCTCGAACTTGCATTTGTCGAAACAAGAAGCCCGATGAATCGCCTCTTCGTGGGAGGATCGCAGTAAGTTGCTGGTTACCGGCGCCATGGTGATCTAGCAAAGCTACTCGGCCCGCGGTTGCACCTATCCCCACCATCAGCACCGATCCCTTGCTGAAGCGCACAATACCATCGCCTCGTCCGCCGCTATCGTCGATCGTTCGAATCGGCGCGCCAATCTGACCATCTGGCGTCAAGGATGCTGGTGTGTACCACGGGATTCCGACAAGAGCGTCCATCGACTCGCTGGGTGTAGACCCGGTCAGAGTTGCCACAACATGCCTACGAAGAGGAGTGGGATGATGCGTATTCGAAAGAGAGCGGAGGTCTTCTCTAACTGTCGAGGTTACCTCTTCCCTGGACTTGTTCGCCTGCTTCTCGCGGGCCGCGACGATGTTGTCGATGCGGGCGACCTGGTCGTCGAGGAAATCCGCGATGCGCCGCTGCCGTTCGAGGTCATGCAGAGGGATCCGGAGATCGCCGATGTCCTGCGCCGTGACCGCGAGAAAGGTGGTTCCAGTTGCTTTCGACGACAATGCCGGCAATAGGCTCTGCACCGCGTATTTCAAGAATCGATCGTCGACTGTCTGCAATGCCCTGATAGCCGCAACGCCCCGGCCGATACCGATTCGCTGGTTAGCGACATTTATTGCTCCAACGGGCGCGCGAACCGAAATGAGTATATCGCCTGGTAGCGCATGCTTCGGAGGCGAGTCGCACTCAAATCGCGGGACGGGATGCGGTTGTCCGAACTCGGCGTTTCCCTGTATGAAAGGAAGGCCATGTCCAAGATCCTGGACCTCTGAAGATGGTGGGGATTGCCCGGCCAATACTATGGCCTGGCGCTTCAGGCGAATGCTCGAATAGCTCACTTCACGAGTCCCTGCATCCACTTCTGGATTTGCACTTCAAGCCCATCGATCTCTGCGCGGATCTCGGCTACCGACCGTGGCGGTGTGTACACGTAGAACTGGCGTGTGAAGGGGATCTCGTAGCCGACTCGGGTCTTGGTGTGGTCGATCCAGGTGACGTGTTTCTGACTTAATGACGCACTTCGGCGTTTCATTAGCCAACATCGTC
>CAYZBB010000214.1:0-7922 GCA_964476495.1 uncultured Actinomycetes bacterium
CGGTGTGGCTGCCGCCCGTGTGCGGCTCCCGCACCTCGTCGACCGCCGAGAAGTAGCGGGGCTCCTTCGTGAAGTGGAACCAGTCCTCGTGAGAGCGGCGCACCCGGTCGGTGACCGACTCGGGCAGTGAGTTGTGTGTCAACACGCCCGACGCCAAGGCGAACAGGTGCGGATCATCCTCTACGCCGATGTCCCAGAAGCGACGGGCCCGAGACGGGCGGATGGCGACGACCTCAGCGTCAGGGCGCTTGCGCCGTGACGCGTCGAAGTAGATGGTTCCGGTCCACGTCGGCCACTCCTGGCCGAACCCCGTGGTGGTGCCACGACGCAGACGAACCGACGCGCCGAGGCGAGCACCCAACGCCCTGAGGTCTGCGGCCAGGTCGTCGTTGCGTCCGGTGAATCCGACGGTCCAACGACCGACCCCGTTGTCGTGGCCGTCGCCGTCTAGGTAGCCCTCGAGTACCGCCCGAAGGAATCGGTTGCTGCGGGTCCACGCTTCGGGGCGAAGGTGCTTCGTGTAGGCGTCCTTGCCGCCGACGAACGTGGACAGGATCGCGTCGAGGAACCGGCCGGTGAGGTTGATCGTCATGCCGTTGGCGCTCGTGACGTGCGCCGCGCAGTTCTCGCCGAACGACTCGGCCAGCGCGGTCAGCCGCTTGTAGCGGGCCGTCTCGTCGGCGTGGGACGCGATCTGAATGGTCGTCCCGGAGCGCGAGCCCTCCGCGATGTAGAGCCCCACGAACCACCCGATCTCTGCGTCGTCCACCCGCTCTGGTCGCTTCGTACCCTCGGGTGTGCCGCACGACTCGATCACGTCACCTGGCGCCAGGTCGGACGCAGCGACGTTGCCCTTCCCGAGGACGGGCCAGCGGTGCTCGTTCGTGCACCCGACCCGCTGACCGTTGCGGAACTCGATCTCCACCTGCGCGCCCTCGGCGCGATCGGTCGGTTGCCACCAGACCACTTGGGTCCACTGTTGGCCGTTCCACAACTGCACGTCCTCGGGCTGGTAGTGCCGGCACAGGTCGTGGACCTTGATCGTGCGCTCGCGGCCCTTCGTGCGTGCGTAGACGACGGTGCCGCCACTGAGGCAGTTCGGCTTGGCCCAAATCACGTTGGCGCGGCAGATGAGGCCGAGCTGGTCGATGCACCCGATGGCGTACCGCTGCGGGAGCAGCATGAGGGACTTGGCGCGAATCTCGGTGTCGCCGAAGGCGGCGTTCTTGTTGTAGGAGTCGGGAGCGTTGCGTCTGGTGGCTCGGTTCGATTCCCGAGCCTCCCCCTGCACGGTGGCCGCAGCCTTCGCCTTGGCATGAAGGCCGGACGTTGCCCCTGGCAGACCCGAGTTGTTGTGCCCACCGCTCCCGGCGTACTTGTCGCCGAGGTTCACGAACAGGCTGCCCGACGGCTTCAACACCCGCACGCACTCGGCCGTCACCGCCCAGAGCGCCTCGAGGAACGCCTGCGGGGTCGCCTCCGACCCGATCTGGCCTTCGTAGTGGCCTCGCCCCGTGCCGTTGCACTCCGGACAGTCGATCCCGCCACGGCCCGACGCCTCGGCGGTGGCGGGCGTAGCTGCCAGCCACCCTGACCCCTCGCACGTCGAGCACGAGTCGGTGTAGGACCGCAGGGAGAAGTACGGGGGGGACGTGACGATGAGGTCAGCGCTGTCCGGTTCCATCTCGGCGAGCACCTTGAGGCAGTCACCGAGATGGAGGGTGGCGAGGTCCTCCTCGTGCCAGACGGTCATGATGTGCGCCGGATGTAGCCGATGGCCGAGATGGCGTCGTCGCCCCGGGCGATGAGCGGGACGCCCGGCCGGGTGTACTCGATCACGATGTCGTCGGGTGCGCCGATGGCGTCGATCATCGGCTTGACGTGGGTGGCGTGGATACCGAAGCGGTCCGCGACGTCGCGGACAACGGCGTCCAGTTCCTCGACGATCACGTCCTTGGCTGCGGCTGCGGCGTCGGGCCACGACTCCACCACGAAGCCTGTCTCGGAGATGTCGAAGCACACGACCTTGGAGTTCACCGCCCCGTCCTTCGACAGGACCGACGCCAGGGCGACGGCGTCGACCAACTGCTCGGACGACACGGTGATGGTGCCGGTCGGCTCGAACGCGAGGAGCGGGGTCCACACATCGGGGTACTGTGCGGCGAGGCGCGAGGTGCGGAGTCGGACGTTGCCGGCGTGCAGCTCGAGGCCACGCTCGTCGGCGAGCACGGTGACCTGCTCGTGGCCGTCGCCGATGGCCTGCACCGCGGAGACGGGCAGGAGTGTCTCGAACCCGAATGGGTGCTGCCACCCTGCGATGCGGAGGTTGTCGTTGGCGATGGCTCCACGCTCGGAGATGTGGATGCCGCACAGCGCGCCGGCCGAGTCCTTCGTCGCGGCGAACGGCATGAGCGAACGGATGCGTGCCCACTGCTCACCGGTCAGCACCGCAGGCTCGGCGTCGACCGCAGGGCGCTGCGGGAACCCGTCGGACACGACGGCGGACAGGTGCATCTTGGACCGGCCGCACCGGAACTCCACGCCCTCGTCGGTCGCCTCCATCTGGACCTCGCCGGCGTTGGCCTTGGCGACGTAGGCGGCGAACGGCCTGTGCTGGATCAACACATCGCCGTCGCCGTCGGAGAGCATCCCCGTCTCGACGTCGACTTCGATCCCCACGTCGCCGTTGTCGGCCAGCAGGGTGAGCCCGCCGTCGAAGCGCAGCATGACGTGGGGGCGCTGGTTCGACACCGCTGGGTTCACCGCGCTGAGGGCGGCTTCGAGGGTGGACGTGGCGACTCGTGCTTTCATCGGACGATCCTCATGTTCGTGGTTCGGTGGCCGCCACGCTGCGCCTCGGCGGCGTTGGCGAAGTGACGTAAGTCGGATGCGATCTCATGGCGCAGGTGGAACGGGTCGACCTCGCACATCTCGATCAGTGTGGCGACTTGGCGGGCGGCCTCGGGGGTCATCTTCCACGTCACGTTCCCGTGGTCGGCCTCCATCCCCTCAGTCCGCGCCATGGTCGGCCTCCTCGCGCAGCCGGTTCCGCCCGTCCGCTGCCGGGCAGTCGTAGATCGCCTTCTCGCCGAGCGGGTCCTCGGGGAACACCGCTCGAAGGGCCGCATCGCACAGCTTGATGATCTCGTCCTCCTCGTTGGTGAGGTGGGCGCATGGATCGAAGTCCAAGAGTCGGGCGATCTTCCGCAGCGCCACGGCAAGCGTGTTGCGCTCCTCCCACAAATCGTCGCAGTCGGTCAGGCCCTCGAACATCGTGACCATGATCGGGTCGTCCTGGTGGTGGCCTTCGGTGCCCATGGCGTCTCCCTGTTCGCTGGCTGAGAACGTATCACACATCACGAACCACGCAAGTCCTGCTTCGCCCGAGATATCCGTGCCTTCGCCAGCGTGGGGTCAAGTGGCGGTTCGTCATCCACAACCTCGTCTGCGACCACGCGTTCTATGGACGGTTCTAAGGACGGTTCCCCTTGCATGGGCGCGAGGTCGTTAGCGGCGTCAGTGCCACCCCGTGAGGGGGTCGATGCCACCCCGTTCGGCTGCGGGGTGGCGTCAGTGCCACCCCGTTTCATCCGGGGCAACGAGTACAGGTTCGGGCGCCGATCCGAGCGCGTGTCGACCGTCCCGCCGCCGTTCTTCTTCACCGCCACCAGGCCGTCCTTCTCCAACCACCGCACCCACCGACGCGCTTGGTCCGGGCTGAGTCCCGTCTCCTTCCCGATGGTGCCGATCGCAGGCCACGCGTTCTCGCCGTGTGCGTTGGCGTGGTTCGCTATCGAGATGAGCACGAGACGTGCCTGCGGGGGGACGTGCTCAGGGCACTGCTCGAGGACCCACGTCATCGCTTGGACGCTCATGGAGCCACTGCTAGTGTGAGTGCCACGAGGGTCATCTCCTCGGTCTTGGAACGTGCCTCCCGGGTCGAAGCGGGGGGCACGTTCGCGTCTGTTGGTCTGACGACCATACACCCATCACCCAAATCAGGTGAACCCGGTGATACGGTGCACGGCACGCCCCCTGAGTGGCGAGGCCCGTCCTGTTCGCACTAGATGGCCTCGCCCTCGGGGGCGTCTCGCGTCAGGGCACGAACCGCTCGAACGCCTCGTAGGTGCCGTCGGACAGGTTGTCGGGCCACCCCTCCCCGACAGCGTCGAACAGCAGGCAGTCCATCTCCTCGATGATCGACAGCAGCGCGTTGCGCTCGAGCTCGGCCCGCCGTGTGCGCGCCGCCCTGCACCGCTTGGCGATCTTCGACAGGAAGAACCTGGTGTCCTTGTACGCCTTCGAGTCCGCCTCGAGCGTGGAGAGCCGGTCCCTCGCCTGCTTCGACCTCTCCACCAGCGCCTCCACCCACCGGTTGCACAGCTCCCAGTCGTGGCGCAGCGCGGCTACCACGTCGTCGCCGGCGCGGCCACGCGACTCGGCCACCACGATCTCGGCGAACGCCTGGTCGGGAACCTTGAGCAGGCGTTGGACGGTCGCCTCGAGGTCGCCGTGGGTCACGTCGATCTCTCGGCGTCGGTGGCGATCCGCACGAAGTCGGCCGGGTAGTACAGCCGGTAGTCGAACCCGGCCGCCACGTACTCGGCGCGCACCTTCTCCTGCGGGTTGGACAGGTCGCCCTTGAGCAGTCCCTTCATGGCCGCCTTCTCCCCGTCGCGCAGGGCGATGAAGTCAGGGCCCGACTGCTGGCGCGGGTTTGCCCGGTTCTCATGAAGCTCGACGACCAGCCAGCCAGCCGATCTGTAGATGGATCGGATCACGCCGTGCAGGTCTCGTTGGGTGATCTGTGCGTCAGTCGCTCCCGCCATCGGGGGCCTCCTCGTTGTCGTCGATCAGGTCGGCGCCGCAGTGCGGGCACCATGTTCGGGTGACCTCCTCGTCGAAGGTCACCTCCTCGCACCGGATGTGGCCGAGCGCCGCGCACTCGGCCTCCGAGATGATCTGCTGGGTAGGGTCACGCATCGGTCGGCTGTCGCTCGGTAGAAGCACACGCCCACGTCCCGGCAGTCGTTCGGTCGCGGACACTCGGGTGCGTCAAACTCGAGGTCGCTAACGTGGGCGTAGTCGCCCCAGATCAACTCGCCGTCGGCTCGCTTGTACGTGGTCATGGTGACGTCGGCCATCAGAGCATCCTCTCCGGGTAGTGGCCCCACATCCCTGGCGTCCACTCGCCGGCGTCGACCAGGAACGGGTCCTCGTCGGCGTAGCCAGGGGGAGGGCTGGACGGCGCCGAGGTCCGCGACGTCGCGGAGTCCGACTTGTCGTTGCGCAGCACGGTGGCGGTCGCCCACCGCAGCGACGGGGCCACGTCGTCGGCCACGATCTCGACGGTGGATCGCTTGTCGCCCTCCTCGGTCTCCCACGTGCGCTGCTCGAGCCGCCCCTCGACCATCACCCGCGTGCCCTTCTGGACGGACTCGGCGACGTTCTCGCCGAGGGTGCCCCAGCAGGTGACGTTGAAGAACGACACCTCCTCGGACCACTCGTCGGAGCCCTTCGCCTTCCATCGCCGGTTCACGGCGACGCCGAACGTGGCGACGGCCGCGCCGCTCGGCGTGAAGCGCAGCTCCGGCGGGCCCACCGCGTTGCCGACGATTGCGGTGAAGTTGCCTTGGCTCATGATGGTCCCTCCTCGGGATCGTTGGCCCACTGGTTCTGGTGGTTCATGACGAGGGTGAGCGCCTCGTCGCGGGTGAAGCCCGCTCGGACATACGACATGAACAACTCGTGCATGGCGACGGCGCAGGCGTCGAGCTCGCTCTCGACGACGTCGGACTGGTCACTCGGCATGGTCGGCGTCCTCGACCCCGACCACGATCTCGTCGTCGTCGGGGTCGTCCTCGGGCACGGCGTCGAGCTTCTTGCGCAGCGCGTCGCGCAACACGAAGTCGCCGGGGTCCTTCGCGTACAGGTGCACGCCCATCCCGATCCTCATGCAGCATCGCTTGAGGGCGTCGCTCATGGCGTCCTTGAGGCGGGCCCCGTCGGTCAGCCAGTTGTACGGCTGCTCGCAGTCCCCGATCTCCTCGATGACCTGGCGTTCGTCGTCGATGGTGACGGTGAGTCGGCACACGACCCCGACCACGGCATCGTGCAGGTCCGGCGTTCCTCGCTTGGCGCGAGCGCTCGACCCGTTCGGGTCGGGCGGCGTGCCGACCACCATGCCGCGCAACACCTGCGCCACCTCGAAGTCGTAGGTGCCGAGCACCGAGATGAGCCGCTGGGTGTAGACGTGGTGCGGCACGTAGCGGGCCTTCGATCCTGGCTTCTGCTTCACGAGCGAGGCAGGGAAAGGGATCGCCAACTGGTAGCGCTGGCTGGTGGTGCTCATGACGGCTCCTCGATCGGGTCAGGGTCCTGGCACTCGGAGCACAGGTGGTTCGGGTGTCGGACCGGGTTCCCGCCGCAGCCGGCGCACGCCCACCAGTGGTTGTCGCGCTGGGGGCAGTCGCACGTGAACGGACGGTCGCAGTGGCGGTGGTCGTCGTGGACGCACGGGGCGCAGATCACCTCGACCTCCTCGCGCTCGTCCTCCTCGCGCTGCAAGCGCTCCTGGTGGTGGTCGGTCGGGTAGATGTCGGGTCTCATGCTCCCTCTTCCTTTGGCCATGAGGCCAGTCGTAGCTTGTCCGTGCGTTCGCACCAATCGTCCGGGTTGATCCCGTACTTGCGCAGCCCCGTGGGGGGCTTGCCCTCCCAGTCGGTGCCGACCTTCCACTGCAACGACGGGTGGAGTGGCATCGTATCACCGAGCACTTCCACCAGCCGGTCGTACACCTGAGCGTGGGCGTCCTCACCCGTCTCCGGGTTGACGAGCGGGTACTCGTCGAGGGCGATGCCGAGCATCTTGCGGAGCAGGTCAAGGGACTGCCACCCCTTGCGGTCGTAGCCCCCGTTCACCTCCACCAGCCCCAGCCCGTCGACCTCGCGCTTCACCTTCCCGAGGCGGGCGTCGGGCTCGGCAAACTTCGGCACCTTCTTGCCGGCCTCCTCCGCCCGCTCGCGGATCTCGGCCCGCCGCTCCCGCTCCTCGTCGTCGACCAGTTCGGCCACGTCGACCCGCACCTGGCGGAGCACCGTGTCGAGCTCGCCGACGAGCACCCCGAGGTCCCGGCCGCCGAACGCCAGCCCTTCGTAGTCGCCCCGCTCGACCAGCGCCGCCCGTTGGTCGTCGAGCACCATGATCGCCTGGCGCAGCGCCATGAGCGGGTTGTCCCGGATCGCCGGTGGGGGCGCCGGCCGGGTTGCGGGCAGGTTCGGCCGCTCGATGTCGCTCATCGTCCGTCGTCCGATGCGATCCAGAGCAGCACCCCGAGCAGGACCAGGGCCCCGAACAGGTACACCGAATCGGCCATCACCGCTCCCCTCCGTACATCTCGGCCTCCACTCGGCACTTCGCCAGACGGTCGATGAGTTGGTCGATCCACTCGACGGTGGACTCGGCGTCCTCCTCCTCGATCAGCCTCACCTCGGCCTCGAGGACGGTGATCCCCGAGGCGATGGAGGCGAGGGCGATCTCGTGTGACGGCTCGACGTTCGGTCCGTGCATCATCAGACCTTCACCCCACGCTTGGCAGGGTCGCCCCCGCCGCCGTCGGGTCGAGCCCGTCCGGCCACCGGGTGAACTCGTTGGCGTTGGCGCCCACGAGGTTGGCGCCCCCGAGGTTGGCGCCCCGGAGGTCGGCGCCCCGGAGGTCGGCGCCCCCGAGGTTGGCGTCCCCGAGGTTGGCGTCCCCGAGGTAGGCGTCCCCGAGGTCGGCGCCCCCGAGGTTGGCGCCCCGGAGGTTGGCGCCCCGGAGGTCGGCGCCCCGGAGGTCGGCGCCGGCGCACCAGCCGCCACGGATCAATGCGGGGGCGTCGAACACGTCCACCACCCGGCACCGCGACACCCGCACCTTGTCG
>CAYZBB010000215.1:0-4013 GCA_964476495.1 uncultured Actinomycetes bacterium
TCCGTACCCAACTGGTTCGCGTACCAGTGAGCGACCCGCCACGCCGTGTCCGCGTCGAGGCCGGCGGTGCGCGTCGAGATCGTCTCGAACCCGTCGAACATGTGCTCGATGCCGAGCTTGCTGCCCGACCGGAACTGCACCGTCGCCGACGAGTGCACCGCGTCTTCGCCGGGCAGCTCAGGGATGAAGTGGTGGCCGCCGATCCGTTCGGTGAACGCCCGGGCGATCGCCGGGTTCCGCATCATGCGCTGCGCCGCCCACGACAGATGCGACGTCTGCTCGTAGATCGCCTTCAACGCCAGCGGGTCGAGGACCGTGTCGTACTTCGGGCGGGTCTTGTAGTACTCGGCGACGCTGGACTTCGCCAACGGTTCGATCGCCTGCCGTTCGACGTCAGTGAGCGACGCCAGGTCGATGTCGTCGGCGCTCTTGATGTTCGGCTCGAACGCGAACCGGTTGATCGACTCGTACGCCGCTTCGCGCATCTTCTGTTCGGTGCGCAGCTCCACGGTCCGTGATGGCATGTTCTCCCGCCACTGCTTGAACGTGCGCCGCGGGACGGCCTGCATCACTTCCTGCTCGGACGTGAACAGCGCCGCCCGTTGCAGATCTTCGGAAGCGAGCCGCCACCCCATCTGCTTGATCCAGTTCGACACCTGCGCGGCGTGGTGGTTCGCGTGGAACGCCGCCTTGTCCGCCCAGTTCAGCTCCTTCAACCCGTACGTCGACGCGACATGGGTCGTCCAGTCCTGGATGTTCGCGAAGCGGCGCACCTCCATGTACCGGAACGCCTCCGCCGGTGCTTCGGCGAACAACCGCAGGTCGGCGCCGAGGCCGTGCTTGATGAGCCAGCCGGTGAAGGTCCCGTGCTCGTTCACGGCCTTCGACGCCAGGCGGGCCTCCTGGGCTTTCAACCCGAACCGGGACACGAACGCGAACATCTCTTCGCCGATCGCCCGAGGCAGGAACCCGGCGCGCATCAGCATCGCCGGCTTCCAGTACGTCGACATCAACGCGTCGGCCATCGGGCCGTTGACGCGGCCAAGGAACCGGCCCATGACACCGGTCCGGTTGATGTTCCCGGCGAGCTCCTTGAACGCCGGCATCTCGAGCGCGACGGACGACTGGGCGATGGGGAGCAGCCCGTACCGCATCGGCTTGCCGCCGACGTACATGACGTCGAGGTCGCCGGGCGCGTACCGGAAGTTGTCCATCCGGTCGAACAGGTCTTGGGCCCACTGGCGGACCTTCGGGTTCGCTGAGTCGGTGACCCCGGTCCGGACGAAGAAGTCGTCGAGGAACGTCTTGTAGAGAGCGATGCGGTTCCCGACGCCCATCATCTGGATCGGTTCGGCGGTGACACCAGCGGCGTTCATGACGCCGGGGTGGTAGGCGCCGAGAACGTCGGCGCCGTCGGAGAGCCGGCCTTCCCAGCCGGGGACGAGCCGGTCGCCCCAGGTGCGGATCAGTTCGGCGTCGGTGTCACCGATCTTCGACGTGTCTTCGGCGATCTCACGGAGCCGGCTGGTGGCGCCCTTGACGATGTCGTCGGCTTCGTCGAAGTCGCGGGACGCGTAGGGGACCATGTCGGCGAGGCGGCGCAGGAACTGGTCGGTGGACATGTCGACCCGTTCGACGGAGACACCCTTGATGAAGTCGTTGAGCTGGCGGTCGAGGTCGGCGCGGGGGATCCCGGCGAGGATGCCTTGGTCGAGGAACTTCTGGTACTGGACGATGGCATCGTCACCGACGAGGGAGAGCTGGCTGGCGACGTTCGGCTGGTGCGTCAAGGCGAACACGGTGCGGGCAGCGGAACGCAGCGGCTTCGCCGGGGCCGACGCGACCCACGACCCTTCCTTCGGGGCGGCGGCGAACTCGATGGCCTTGCCGATGCTGGTCGTGACCTTCCGGCCGGCTGCGCTGGTCTTCGTGACCCGGGGCAGCTCGTAGAGGTTCGACGACGTGTGCGACGCCCACACCGAGCCCTGTCCGATGAGCCGCTGGCCGAGGTCGCGGGACATGAAGTCGAAGATCGCGTCGGGGGTGACCAGGCCCTTCTCGCCGAGGTTGACGAGGCGGGCGTGTTCCTCGACGACCGAACCGAGGCCGGGCATGACGCGGGGCATCTTGCGGCCCAGTTCGGCGTAGTCGCCGGTGCGGTTCGCGTCGGCGATCAGCTCGGCAGCGGACCACATCTCGTCGGCGCGCTTCGCCCGGTAGCTGGTCAGCAGCCCCGACGGCGCGCCGATCTTCGACCCGTCGGACAGCACCATCTCGGCGGGTTGGCCCGAGCGGTTCCACTTCGCCAGGTCACGGATCTCGTCGACCTTCGATGTCCACCGTTCGATCTTCTCGGCGTCGGCGAGCTTGTTGAAGTCCTTCCCCAAGTCGATGCCCCACTTGAACGACCGGTAGCCCTTCAACGCGTGCCCGGCGAACAGGGTCGGGTCAAGGGTGAGGGTGGCGGTGAGGTCAGCGGCGCCGGACGTCATCGTGTACCCGGCGGTGCCGGGATCCTGGTTGACGGTGTCGGCGAACCCGCGGCCGAGGCTGTACCGCGACGAGTTCGAGGCGAGCAGCTGGTAGCCCTTGTTCCAGTTCTCGTCGGCCTGGAACGTCTCGGCGAGCCGGGAGAACTCCTGGTCGAACTCGGGGGTGCCTTGCTGGATGCCCTTCTTCTCGATCAGGTAGTCCTCGAGGCCCTTGTTCTCGGACGCCATGAAGTAGGCGATGTCGTAGCCCTCGCTGGCGGCGCCCATCCGGTTCGCTCCGGCCATGAGGTTCTGTGCTTCGACGCGGACCTGCGGGGTGATCCACTCTTCGCCATCGGCGGTACGGCCCCAGGTGTTGCCGGCGTTGTCGATCGTGTACTCGGGGTCGGCTTCGACCTTGTACGCCTCAGCCTCGAACGCCTTGTAGGTCTGGTCATCGATGCGGCTGGTGTCGGCCTGCGCCCACGGGTTCACGTCTTCACGGACGCCGTATCCGCCGCGGCCGAGCAGCGGGTAGTCGTGGGTGTTGCGTTGCATGTACCGGGAGAACGCGGCGCGGGCCTGTTCGTCGTCGAGCTCGATGCCCTGCCGGGCCAGGTTCTCTCGGGCCTGCCGCAACGCGAGCGCGGTGGTGGCGAGCGCCTGGTGGCCTTCGGACGCTTCGATCGCGCGGAACGGGCGGCCGGACACGAAGTCCGACGCGTTCGTCATGGCGGTCATCAGGTTCCCGCCGAGGTTGAGCGCCTGGTCCTTCACCCACGCGAACGGCGCGCCGACCGTCGACAACGCCGAACTGAGCCACGACTCGTCGGCCGCTTCCTGGCGGGCGGCGATGTCCGGCGGTGTGTAGCCGACCGACTGGTACAGCCGCTGCCGTTCGGCGGGCATCGCGTTGTACCGGATGCGCTGCTCGTCGGGTTCGAGCTTCTGCATCTGCGAGACGTTCTCGTTGACCTTCGAGAAGTCGACGACCTTCGACGCCTGGTCGAGCAGATCGGGGATCTGCAGTGGCTGTGCTGAGAGCTGGACGACCATCGCCGGGTCGAGCTCGGGAAACGTCGACGTGAGCGCGTTGGCTCGCTGGGCTTGCCGGCCCATCTCGTCGGCGCCCGGGGACGTCGAAGAGCTGGTGCCGGGCATCCGGAAATCGGGCATCAGACCCCCTGGGCGCGGGCGCGCTCGGCGAGCGCGGAGAGAGCCGGCGAGCTGCCGGCGAGCATGGAGAGCGTGTCAGCGATCGGGGTGGGCCGCTTCGGGGCGATCGGCTGCTTGTAGAACGACAGGATCTCCTGGCCGGGGCCGGGTCCGGCGTTCGCTCCGGCGGTCACCGGTTCGTCCGGTCGTCCGGTCGGGTTGAACAGCCCGCCTTCGGGGGGTGGTTCGGCGAGAAACGCGGCCATCGGGTCGGGTGGCCCGACGGGCGGGGGGACGGGTGCGGCCGGGCCTGGACCGGGGACGGGTCCCCCGGCCGGGGGTTGGGGAGGGGTGCCGGGACCCCCGGCCGGAGGGCTTGGGACGCCG
>CAYZBB010000215.1:4113-7850 GCA_964476495.1 uncultured Actinomycetes bacterium
CGGGGTCGGGCTGGCTTCCGGTGGGGCCGTCGGGGGAGTCTGGCTCAACGCCTCCATCATCCGGCGGAACCCCTTCAGGTCCTGGTCGGGGGCCATCTGGCCTGGCGCGGTCGGGACTTCCGGGGCTGGCATCCCCGGCGGGACCGGCGCCACCCCCGGCGGGGCGAGGCCAGGCATCTGCTCGGGGGCGGCGTGCTGCTCTTCGGTCGGCGGCGGCGCGAGCTTCGCCTGCTCCTCCTTCAGCTTCTGGCTGGCGGTGAGCACCGCGTCGAAGATGTTGTCCGACCCGACGCGGGCCTTGTAGATGTGCGCCAGGTACTCCGGCGGGATCGCCCCCTGGACGGCTTGCTGCATGATCGACTCGATCGTGGCCTGCTCCAGCTTCTCGCGTTCGACCTTGCGTTCCTCGCCTTCGGGGTCGGCGATCCACGGGTGCCGTTCACGGAACGACTGCATCGACAAGGCGTTCGTGCCGAACAGCTGGCCGAGCTGGATGGTGACACCCTGGATGTCGGCGCCGGCGATCGAGTACGACACGACGTTGTGGCGGACGCCTTCGAGGTGCTTGTTCGGCGTGAACTCGACGGTCGTGTTGTCGCCGACACGGCCCGAGTAGAGGCCGAACGTCTTCGACCCGTAGTACCCGTCGAACGTGTCGAAGATCGCGCAGTTGACCTGCTCGAGCGAGATCTCCATGATCTCCTGCAGTTCCTGCACGCCGGGGTCGACGGCGACGCCCATCATGGCGTCCTGGGCGCGGCCGGTGCGCAGCGCAGCGCCGCCGGTTTCGCCGCCGAACTGGGGGACGTAGCCGGTGGAGACACGGGCGTTGCGTTCGAGCCGGTCGAGGGTCTGCTGGTTCAGGGGGTCGGGGGTCGACGACAGCTCGCCGATGTGCTGGGCGTCGAGGACGACGTTGACGCGGCCGGTGCGGCCGTCGTGCCATTCGCCGTCGAGGAGCTGTGGGGTCTGCGCGGCGGTGCCGAGGATGTACCGGTCCTTGAAGATCGACTTCTCGGTCGCCATGATCTGCAGCGCCTGGAGCTTCGCCATCAGGTCGACGATGCCGGTGATGTTCGCGACCTGCGACGCGATGCGGTCGAGGGTGACGCGGTACGGCATGACGACGGTGCAGCAGCCGGCCTTGTTCTTCCAGCGGCGCAGCTCGATCGCCTGCTTCATCGACTGGGCGACCGCGTCGTGGGTGCCACGCCAGCCGCCGGTGTACCGCCAGTTCGACGGGCCGAGCACACCGATCACGATGTCGTCGGCGTCGATCCATTCGACCATGTCCCACATCTCGATGCCGGTCGACTGCTCCGGCTTCGGGATCGGGCCGCCGACCTCGGAGCGGGCTTCGGGGTAACGGGACCGGATCCACGTCGCGGAGCGTTGCACGACGAACCCGCAGTCGGCGGGCGGCGTGAAGTCACCGGGGGCTTTCGGTTCGGGGTACGCGGTGAGCGGGTCGCGGAGCTCGACGATGGGCCGGCCCTGCTTCTCGTCGGCGACGACGACCATGCACGTCGTCGCGTAGCCGCCGAGCTGGCGGTAGGCGCGGCGCAGCATGAGCTTCATGCGGGACGCCCGCCACGTGTCCTCGATGGCGGTCTGGCGGATCGACGCGTACTCGCGGGACTTCACCCCGGAGTCCTTGTACGGGTTGAGCGCCGGGGAGAACACGGTCGGCATCACCGACGCGGCACGCAACGCAGCCGAGTCGATCGAGCCGGCGATGATCGCCGGGGTGAGCGGCGGCAGTTCGGGGGCGTCGGCCTGGGTGGGGACCGGGACGACGTAGTCGCCGTTGTAGCGGCGCTGCACCTCGATCATCTGCTCGATGAGGACGCTGTTGTCGAGCTGTCGTTGCCGGATCGTTGCGACGACGTCACCGAAGTCCTTCATGATGCTCTCCGTGGGATGAACAGCCCGCCGCTGGTGGGCTGGAACGGCATGGCCTTGAAGTTGAACTGGGACGACGTGGCGTTGAGGGTCTGTGCTCGTTCCCGCCACAGGATCCACCCGAACCAGATGCCCATGACGCGGTCCTGGCGGAGCCGGTTGCCGCGGGCGAGGGGCCGCCACGCCTTGTGCTGGCGCAGCGTCTCGTCCATGATCGACCGGGTGTTCGGGTCGTCGGCGCCGGGCAGGTCGAGCTTGCCGGTGCGGTAGTCGTTGACCATCGTGGGGATGCCGATGTTCTCGTCGTACTTGTTGACGCCGGTGAGGTGTTCACGGACGGCGAACCCCCAGGTGCTGCGGAGCTCTCGGAGGCCGTCGTCGGTCGCGAGGCCCTTCTGGAAAGCCATCGTTTCGATCACGACGTCGGAGACCCGCAGCCCCGCGCCCTTCATGCGCCACAGCATCGCCTCGACGTCCGCCCAGATCTGCTTCGTCGCGGTCAGGCCGGACCGTTCGATCGTGTCGAACAGGGCAAGCTTCGTCGTGGTCATCTCGAGGCCGGTCACGCAGTTCTTGCCGCCGAGCGCCGGGTCCAACGTGATGATCCCGGTGCCCGGCGTCGAGTCGAGGGTCTGGCCGATGCGCCGCAACGGGTTCGTCGCGGCGACCAGGGCGTCATCGTCGAACGTGCGGTTCCCTGACGCCAACGGGTTCTGCATGTAGTTCCGCGCCCACGCGTCCGGGCCGGCCTTGATCTTGATGCGTTCCAGCATCTCCATCGTGTACCGCTCCGGCCACAGCGGCTTGTCTTCGCCGGTGATCTCGTCACGGATGATCGCCGGGAACCGGATGATCCGCAGGATCTCCGGTGGGAACTCGAGCTCGATCCGTTCGTAGAAGTCGTCTTCGCCGACACGGGTCCCGTTGATGGTGGTGCGGCCGTGTTCACCGGGGCGGGACAGCCAGTCCTGGCGGAACACGTTCACCAAGGTCTCGGTGAGGTTCAGCGACTTGAGCGACTGGACGTCGTCGGCGTGAAGGTGATCGGTTCGGGTGCCGGCCACCGCTGACGTGATGCCGAGCGCGACCATCGAGTAGTCCCGTTCGTCGTGGCTGCCCTTCTTGAACACGTTGAAGAAGTTCGCGCCCCACGGCTGCGCCGGACCGTCGACGCCGTTCTGTGGGACGAACGGCCCGAACCGGGTGACGAGCTTCGGGTAGGCGCCCATCGGGTCGAGGCGGGCCTTGACACGGGCGAGGACCTTCTGGCTCATCCCCTGCTTCTCCGACGCGACACAGAACCGATAGGTCGGGTCGGTCGCCAGCTTGTACGTCGCGTAGTCCTCGAACAGCGTCGTCTTGCCGTGCTCCGGTGGCCACAGGATCAGGGTGATGTTCCCGGGGGGCGTGTTCTCGTAGGCGTCGATGGCCTCGAGGTGGAACCACGGGGAGTCCATGCCGAGGAACTGGGAGCGGAACGCGGCGAACCCCTTCTCCCATTCCTTGTCCCACTTCGACGCGTCGCCGAGGCGGGCGGCGTCGCAACGCGACGCGAACTCGGGGATCCGCTTCCGCCAGTCCTTGTAGGTGGTGCGGGGGACGCCGGTCGCTTCGCACGCGGCGTCGATGTCTTTGAGTTCGTCGAGGGCGGCGATGAACTCGTTCCGACGCTTGCGGGCAGCGTCGACCCGCTTCTTGTTGATCGCGTGGAACTCGGACGGCACCGTCAGGCCACCGTCAGGCCGTAGTGGTTCCGAACCCACTGCTTGAACGCGGGCCAGTTGGCGTGTGCGGTGATGTCGCCGATGTACCAGCCGACGAACGCGATGTGGCCG
>CAYZBB010000216.1:0-7822 GCA_964476495.1 uncultured Actinomycetes bacterium
CGGTACGTCGTCCCGTCGCCGACCTTCGGCTTCCCGGGCAGCGCCGGGCCCCACGACTGCAACTCGGTCGTGCACTCCACCAGGATCAGCCGCGGATGGTGCTGGGCGGCGTAGTGCAGCACGCAGTTCGCTGTCGCCCGGTCCCGCTCGGACCGGGTCACGCGCGCCTCGTACTCCGGATCATCCAGATCGAACAGCGAGATGCCTTGCGCATACGCCTTCTGCGTGTTCGCCTGCGAGTGGTTGACGCAGGATACCCCGGCGACGAGCAGATCGGCCGGGGGCAGGTCGCGGGCCGAGTGGTAGTCCGACGACTCCGGATCGACGAGGTCAGCGATCCAGTGCTCGGCCTCCGGGTGGTTGGCCTCGTGCACCTCCACCTTGTAGGCGTTGTGGTTGGCCGCCATGATCGTCGTGAACCCCGCTCGACGGATGCCCTGCGTCAACCCACCGAAGCCGGAATTGCCTGTGAAGTAGCACGTTCCGTTCCGGCGGGCCAGCCAAGTGCCGTTCGGCGTGGTCGGGCACCACACGATTCCCTCGTGGTTGACCCAGTCGACGGCCTTCTGCCGCAGCGGCTTGACGTACTCGCGGTTGAGTACATTGACCGCGTACATGACGTTGGGCCGCTCTACTCCTGCGTGGCGGTAGGTCGAGCGATAGACCTTCTTCGATGCGGGTCGGCCGGCGAGAAGGCACGCTATCTGGAATGCGTCAGCGCGTGCCTCGTCGTTCTGGGACAGCACCGCCTCGATGCGAGAGCACGAACCTCTGCGACGTTCGTGTCCATCGGCATCCATGCTCCGGGCGATGAACAGATCCAGCTGGGTCTGCGTGAGCAACCTGAGCCACCGGACCGAAGGCACCTTGCCTGGCGCTGCTGCGCGAATGGGTGCCGCAGCCTGTGCGTTAAGGCCGAAGATGGTCAGGTCGTCGCGGCTTCGCGTGATACGCCACAGTGGTCCGCCGGGGCGCTTATGCGGCTCACGCTCAGGCCCATAGAGGCGCTCTAACGCCGAGCGGATCGCTGCCACGTGCTGAGGGTTGACCGCGTGGCTCTGTGCGATGTGGATCCGACCGGAAGGACGGTCGGTGCCTTCAGTCCAGTACCAGGCGACGAGCTCGACCAGTTCATCCGGCACGGATGCGCGGTCGGGCAGGTTGTTCACCCGTGCGGCCATCGGCACTACGTCGTCGACCGTGAGCTGGTCGCTGCGGCGGAACTCGAACCGATCGGGGCCCTTGCCGTACCGCCTATTCTGGCGACCACCTCCGAGGTAGGTCTTGGTTCGATGCCGGACCAGCCAGCGGTGATTGTCAGTCGTCAGAGCTGAGATCCCGCGTCCCTCGATGGAATGCATCTTGCGGCGCTGCTCGGGAAAGACATTCACCGCCTGGACGTGCTGCCATTCGGCAGCGGCACCGTCTGGCCGGATGGTCAGTGCGAGGTCGCCAACTGCAAGCTCGTCATACCGCTTCCATCCGTCGCCGGTGAGGATCTCCGTCTTGTCATCGACGCAGAACAGGTCAACGGCAACGTGGTCGTCGTGGCGGAACCTGCGCTTGCGTTGGGCCGGCCGGTGCTGGGCTGTGCGCTTCGCTGGTGGTCGGCGAGTCATGCGGCACGCTCCCGGACCGGCCCTGGTCCCAACGCCAACTCGCGGTCGATCCTGGCCAGCAGTGCGGTCAACTCCCGCTCACGGGTGTTGGGTTCACGGAAGGGCATCGCCTCCTGCTCGCGGGTCATGCGGCTGGCTCCGGGTCGAACAGAACCGCGTCGTCGACAGTGACCTTGTCGTCGACCGCGGCGAGGTTCCGGCGCGCCTGCTCGAAGTAGGACGGCTTGAGTTCCGTGCCGATCCCGAACCGGCCCATCCGGACTGCGGTGTAGACCTCGGACCCGACGCCCATGAACGGGGTCAGGACCCGCTCGCCGGGCATGGTTCGAAGGTCGATGAACCGCTCGATCACATCGAGTTGCAAGGGATGGACATGCTTCTCGTCGTCCTCGTCCCTGGCGTCACGGAACGGCAGCACGCGGTCGAGCCGGATGTCGTCCCACACCGATGAGGCGTAGCGTCGCCAGATCCAGTGGGAGTACCGGTTGAGTTTCTGATCCCCATCCCAGGCGCGGTACTTCCGGAGGTCGATGGGGACCTGCTCGCCGCCGGCGTAGTCACCGGTTAGTCCGCATGGGTGGCGGGCCGGCTCACCTTCGCCCGGCTTGCGGAACACGAGTAGCTCGTCGGCGGCCGCGACCCCACCAAGAGTGCCGTCTTCGACGATCGTGCGGTGCGCGAGGTTCTTCGCCAGCGTGCGGTTCCGGACCGCGAGGGGTTCCTTCCAGATGACATGGCGGGCGATGAACAGCCAGCCGGCCGACTGGTGGGCTCGGATGACGTCCCCGGGGAAGTCGGTGTAGGCGTCCCGACCGGTGTTCCCGGTGGGGACCACCGAGGCGTGGACCCCGGAGCAGCGTCCCGGCACGGTGACCCGGAACTTCTCTCGGATGACGTAGCCGTACATCTGGAAGAACTCCTGGTAGTCCCTGGCATTGCTTAGGTCCCGGATGTCCGACGAGTAGTGGTAGAGCCCACCGAACGGCGGCGAGTAGATGCTCGCGTGGATCGAGTTGCTCGGAACTGCGCGGAGCATGTCCATGCAGTCCGCGTTGTAGAGCGCGAAGCGGCCGGTGACTTCTTGGCTCAGGACGCCAGCCATGGTGGAAGCTCCAATCGATGGTCGTAGGCGTGATGGCTGGCCGCTCGAGCGGCGTTCATGTGCGCGACCAGTTCGGTGAACATGGCGTCGGCCTGCGCTGCCTTGCGCTGCAGGTTCGCCAGGACGTTGGCCCCACCCTTGGTGGTGATGACATCCACCGTGACCTCTTCGGTCTGGCCGAATCGCCAGCAGCGGCGGACGGCTTGGTACCACTGCTCGTAGCTGTGGGAGGGGAAGTAGGTCATCCGGTGGCAGTGCTGCCAATTCAGCCCCCAGGCGCCGATCGAAGGCTTCGTCACCAGCACCCGGATCTCACCGCGGGTGAACGCTGCGAGCTTCTCTTCCTTCGCCTCGACCGGGTCGGAGCCGACGACCTCGACCGCTCCGTCGGTCAGATCGGCAAGGCAGGTCGACTCATCGTTCAGGTGACACCACGCCACTGCTTGGTCAGTGTCGGCGAGCTTCTCGGCGGCCGCAGCGCAGCGCTCGACCAGCGTCCGCCGGGTCTCCTCACGCTCCTCGCGCAGCCCGTACGCGGGGACGTCGAACAGGGTCCCGTCAGCCGGCCGTGACGCCTCGACGACAAGCTGATTTACAGTCAGCCGGCGCAGCTGGTGACGCTCGTCGGAGAATCCGTAGTCGGACGGCCGGCGCATCGCCCGGGCCCACGACGACACCCACTGCCAGAACGGGGTTGCGGCGTGCCCCTTGAGTCGCCAGTCGATGCTCTTGCCAGTCTGGGTGCGGCCACGGGACGACACGGACCGGGAGTCGTTGATGAAGAACCGGGTGAGCATGTCCATGTAGCCCATGTCCCCGAGGGCCTCGCTACTGGTGCCCAACTCGATGTAGTCGTTCGGCGCCGCCGTGGCCGTGCCCAATAGCCGATATTGGATCCGACGCATGAACTCGGTGACCTCGGCCCGGCGAGCGCCGTCGAAGGCCTTGATCGCGGACGACTCGTCGCAGACCACACCGCCGAAGTCGGACCAGTCGAACTTCTCCAGTTGCTCGTAGTTGGTGACCACGATCGATGCGGGCAGCCCCCCGTTCCGCGATAGGGCTGCGTCGTGACCGAACTTCTCGGCCTCAGTGACGATCTGGAACCCGACCGCCAGGGGGGTCAGAAACAGCACTGGCTTGCCGGTGTACCGGTGAACCTGCTCGGCCCAGGCCAGCGACATCGGGGTCTTGCCCAATCCGCAGTCAGCGAAGATCGCCGCGCGCCCCTGGCGAACCGCCCACTCCACGAGGTGAGCCTGGAAGTCGAACAGGTGGGATGGAAGGTCGACCGGCTCGAACCCGCCGGCGTTGGCGAGCTGGGCGCGGGCCAGAAGGAACTCGTCGTAGGTGGTCACCGGAGGATCCCCGCCTGCCAAACCGACAGTGCCTGCCCGGCGAGCTGCTCAGCGATGCACGGACTCCACCCGTCCTGCTCCAACTGGCGGCGGTATCCGGTGGCTGCATCCGCTGCGACCTGGAGCATGTCCGCGATGCGGCCGATGGCCTGGGTGTAGCCGGTCAGGTCGGTGGTGACGGACTCTGGTGGGGGGAGGTCGGTCATGCTGCACCTGCGATCGGTGGGTGCTTCGCGAGGGCATCGGCCACCGCGCTGGCCAAGTCATCGAGCGACCCATCGTTGACGATGGTCAGCGTGATCAGGTGGTCAGGGATGCCCGCCTCGCTCACATGCCCCGCAGCGCGGGACGGGTCGACGAGGTCGGGCCGTTCGATGCGCCAGACCTCACCTCCGAATCCGCGGATGACGGCCGCTGCTTCGTTGGGGAATCGCACATCCGCGGCGACGACGTCACCTGCGTCGCTGATGCAGCCGACCTTGACCGACCAGGCGCGCACCCAGGCGTCCTGGTCGAGGTGGTCGCGGACGCCTTCCGTGGCGAGCCGCTGGAGGAACCTGCGAACCTCGGGGTAAGTGTCCTTCGCCCGCTCCCAGCCACCCCATTTGACGACCTCGGAGAGTCGCCACACCTGCCCAGTAATGGGTGCTTGTATCAGCGGGTCGATCGCCAGTGCCATGTCCCGGAGGGTGTCGGCGAAGCTGACGACGGTGAAGCCGTGGTCGCGGCGGAGGATCTCGGCGACCGTGCTCTTGCCCGAGCGGGCCTTGCCGGTGAGGCCGATCGTGCGGTCAGTCATGCCGGGCTCCCAACGACCAGGGCGGCGATGTCCGGCGGCCGGTAGTTCGGGCCCTTGAGCACCTTCCCGTCAGCTCGGAAGATCGGGTTGCCGTCGTCGTCGAGCTTGCTCATGTTTGCCCGGTGCACCTCTGCGAACGCCACGTCGAGGGGAAGCGAGTAGGTGGCGGCGATCTCGTAGGCCACGTACAGCACATCGGCGAGTTCATGGGTCGCTGCGATCCGGTTACCGTCGGCCATGGCGTCGGCCAACTCGTTGACCTCTTCGCGGAGCACGCGCATGTTCAGCTCGGCCCGGTCGGGCAGGTCGGTCACGGGAAGTCGGAAAGCCCGGTGGAACTCGTCGACCATGTCGGCCGCTTTGCTGACCATCAGTCCTCCTGGTAGGCGTAGTTCTGACAGCGGTCCGGGGCGCAATCACCGGAGGAGCACTCGGGGCATCCGTCGACGGGCTCGGTGGTCCCATCCGGCCGGAGCCATACCTGGCGCAGGCCGTGGAGCATGACAGGCACCCGGGCCGGGTCCTCGTGCTGTTCCACCGACCAGCCCATCTCGAACGCCCCGGCCGGGTTGGCCGTGATGTAGGCATGGCAGGCCGGGAGGAGAGCGAGCCCGTTGGTCACGCTGTGGTCAGGCGTGTTGCGCTGCTTGGCCTTCCGATGCTGGAACTCGAACCGGTAGGTGCCGTCGTCGTTCACGGGCAGGGGTCGGCCGCAGCACTCGCAGAGGCCGTCGGACCGTTGGCCGACGATCGCGCGGGATGCCTTGAGGTCGCGGGTGGACTGCCGGCGCTTGGGGGAGTGGTACCTCATGAGGCCTGCCGATCCAGCGCATCAGCCACTCGCACGAGGAGCTTGGCGATGGCCTCCTTGACATTGCCGCCGCCCGGCTCGTACCCGCGGCGGAGCTTGTCGGCAGCGCCGCGGAACATGCTGGCGTCGGTGTCGTACGGGCCCTTGTGGTTGACGCTGGGCGCCTCGATCAGGACCGTGCCCGGATCGCGTGGCCCAGACAGCCGATACTCCGCATGGTCTCGTCCGTCACCCGCGCAGTCCGGGCATTCCAGGTAGGCGAGTTCGGCGTTTGGGAGGCAGCCGCTGCCATGGCAGGTGCCGCATGACCGGGGCCGCTCCCACTGCTCGTCCTCGTCGCACCACTCCGGGCACTCGTCGTGATCCCGGGCGGCGGCGAACACCTCCTCGAGAGGATCGATCAGGTCGTCAAGGGTGGCCGCCGGTTCGGTGACTCCGTCGCCGTAGCCGAGTCGACCGGAGAACCTTCGCCACACCTCCCACGGGATGTCCCCGCCGTGGGAGAGCCCGAACTCCTCGGTCATGGCGCGTCCACGCTTTGCTCGGCCAGGATCACATCGGCTGCCGACAAGAGAAGCTGGGCGGCCTTGGCCAGCGTCACGGCCGGGTCAGGGCTAGGGCTCCACCCGCCCGAGAACGGCCACAGGTGCTGGCCGCTGTTACCGATGCCGCGAACCTGACGGTCCAACGCGCTCATCGTGTAGGCATGGCCGGCCAGGATCAGGTTGCGCGGACCGTGCGCCTGGTCGTGGGCCAGCGTGTAGCCCTTGCCCTCAGCCTTGGCCATCTGCGCATGCATCAGGACGAGGGCAGTCCGACCCTGCGGAGCAGGGTCGGGAACCGACTCCTCTTCCCCTGATCGCGATCCGAATGGGTTGCCGCAGGGGGATTCCTCGCCCTGGTCCTCGCGTGCAGCCAGGTAGCCGGCCAGCCATGACCAGCGGGCGGCGGTGTTCGACCACCGGCGGACATCCGGGTCCAGGTCGGGGGTGTTGCGGATGGCGCCCAGGAACTCGAGGGCGCGCCGGGCTGCTGCGTCTGGGTCGTTCACGGTCGGACACCCACTGCCCGAGCAAGCATCTCGGTCATGACCTTGACGCCCTCGGCCTGCAACGTGGCGACGATCTGCGCCCGGGCCGCCTTGACTGCGCCGTCGACGTCCTTCCGGATGCCCTCACTGACGGCCTTCTCGATCAGGGCGTCAAGGTTGCTGACCTGCTGACGCTGGTAGCCGGCGTCCGCCTTGGCGGCCTTGAACCACTCGGCCAACCGCCAGTCGATGATCTCGCCGAGGGTTGTCGGTTCACCCTTCGGCTGGCCGTACTGGTCAGTCGGCGTGATCGGCCGGGAGAGTGCCTCGGACACCCGGGCGTCGATGGCGCGGTCAACGGCTTCCGTGACCTCCTGACGGCGCTCGTAGCTGGCCCACACGTCCTTGTGGGCCCGGTACACCTTCTCGGCGACCAGACTGGCGATGCGATCGCCGAGAGTCTCGTCCTCCGTGGTGTAGTCGTCCTCGGAGATCTGCCTGTGGTGGCGGCCGACGACGGTGGAGAGGTCGACGGTAAACGTCACGTCGACGGGTTCGGGAGTAGTCACTGTTGGCCCTTCGGATCGGGGCCTTGATTGACGAGTCCCCGCCAGTGGTCAGCAACCGGCCCGACCACGAAAGCAGAATTCGCAGCCAAGAGAGCGGTTGCGCACTCGGCCAACCACTTTCGCGTATTGGCCGAGCTTAGGAAGTCGTCAACCCGGCCCCGCAGGTCGTACTGGGGGTAGAGCGCTTCGCTGCCGTCGATGACCATGAACGGGCCCTCGTAGCGCCGGAGCTTGCCCAGCAGCCGCAGCGAGGAGCCACCATGCTGGAATCCTGTTACGCCCAGCTGTTTTGCCACATACTCGTGGATGATGTACGCGGCACGCCACATCGCCTCGACGCACTTGCCGTAGCCCTCGGTCTCGATCCCGAGAGTGACGTCGGGATCTGTAACGGCTGCGATCAGCTCGTCGATCGCAGGGAGGATCCCTTCCCGGTCCGGTATATCGGGGTAGTCGCTGTTCATCACATGTCCTTCTGGTTGGGGCGCCCCGCCCCCGACGAGCGGGGCGCCACGGGTCAATCAGTCCGCGACG
>CAYZBB010000217.1:0-7816 GCA_964476495.1 uncultured Actinomycetes bacterium
CAGGGCGGCGGTAAGCTGGGCTTCGAGGCGGGTCATGGGCGGTCCTTTCGGGCTGAGGTCTTGCGGGGTCGATTGGGCTCGTGGTCGCCGCGGCTTAGGCTGTCGGTGGGTTGCGGAGGTTCGCCGGATCATGAATGGCTTCGTGGCACTCACGACAGACGGCCACAAGGTCAAAGAGCATCTCGCAACCAAACTTGTACGTGTAATTGCGATGATGCACCTGCACGGCACGTCGCATCCGGCACCCCTCGCAGATGCCGCCACACCGATCGAACACCCGCCGTCGCATGTCCTGCCACGCAGCCGAACGCAGGAAGGCCTCGTGCTCGCCCCGGAAGGCGTCGTGCTCGGCCTCGCGGCGGGCGTTGTGTAGCTCGCGGGCGTAGCTCTGCCGCTTCCAGTTCCAGCGGTCAGCCAGCCCAGCGTCGAAGTCGGGGGCGGCGTCCATCTCACGCTGCGTCAGTTCGGTCTTCTTGACCGGTTCGGCCGATCCGCAGCGGAGGCATTGGAGGACGAAGTGCGTGCGGCCGATACTGTCTCGCTTCGCCACGAGGCGGCGGCCGGAGCAGTCGCACGCGAAATGCTCCTTGGCGATTTCCCAGGGGTCTTGGCTGTCGGTCTTGGCGTGGATCATGGTGTCGCTCCCTCCCGCCGGCATCAGGCCCGCAGCGTCCCGTCGTGGGCGCGGGCGAGTTGGTCGGCGGTCATCCGTCGGATTGCTTCGTACAGTCCCACCTTCGCGGCCTCGGCGTCGGGCCAGGTATGCCGCGAGTGGGTCTTGCCAATCGACGCGCCCCATCCGTCGCGGCGTCGATAGACGACGTACACGTCCTCCCCCACGATCCTGTAGGGGTTGCCCTTTTTCTTCCCGATGCCCCAGTCCTGTAGCCATGCCTCCAGCGTCTCGGGCACCTGTCTGGCTCTCATGGATGGCCCTCGCGTGCGAATGCCCTGGAATTTCGTGATATCGTGTAACTACTTACTATATATAGACTTAATTCGTGTCAGGAGTTTTGTGATGCAGAGGGGAATTTCGTGATTTCGTGTTGTGGTGGTTTGGGGTAGATGGGTAGAATTCTTGACACGAAAATCCCTGGTCTTGGCACAATTTCGTGATGTCCGTAAGTCCATGTCTGGCTATGGGTTTATGGCGTTTGACACGAAATCACGAAATTGGGAGACTTTGCGGTCAAAACGCCCTCACCGGTGCGTCCTCCGGCACGAGTTTCCAGTGGGTGCAGGTCTTCCCGGTGCCCCGGTACGGCAACCGGTCCTCGTCGACGACGAAGCCCTTGCGGTCGGCTTCCAGGTCGTTGACACGATCCTTGGCCCGGTACAACCGATTCAGGCTGGGGTACTTCCCGTCGGGCTTCTTCTCCCCCAACATGCCGGCTTCTCCAGCCATCTCCGCGATGCTGGCCAGCGGAACCCAGTTACAGCCCCACAACGCGTCATAGAGCCACTCAGCGTCCTTGAGCGAGGTCGTGGGGGGCCGCCCGACCTTCGACGATGCCCCAGCCATGTGGGCGACCGGGTTGAAGTGGCACTCGCTCGTGTCGAACGCCACGCGCGATGTCACAATCACCTCGCCTTCATGGTCGAACTCGACCGGTTCGATCTTGTAGGCGAGCGGCGGCTGGGGCGCGACGATGTTCGCCTTGATCATGGCGAAGTACCGGCGTCCTTCGTCCTCGGCGTCCTTGTAGGTGCAGTAGACGACGCGGGCGAGGTTGGAGTAGGCGACTGAACCGAGAATCTTGTGGGTCGGACTCTTCTGGTCGGTGCTCTTGTTCAGGTGGGTAATCGCGACCATCGCAACGCCGCACTCGTTGAGCAGGTCGACGAACGGCTCGAGGACGGCCCGCACCTCGTTATTGCGATGGTCATTGACGCCTCGTCCCAGGTAGGCCGGCAGCGGGTCGGCCACGAGCAGCCGCACGTTGTGTCGCTGGAAGACGACACGCCAGTAGGCGAGGTCTTGGAATGACACGGGGTGAATCTGCGTCTTCCCGTCCTTGTCCTTGAGCGTGACCTTCGCCGTGTTGATGAAGGTCCGCGACAGGTCGGCGCCGGCCGCGATCAGGCGGGGCACGATGGTGTCCCGGGCGCCGTCCTCGGCCGACAGGATGCAGCACGAGCCTTGCTGGGCCGGGCCCGTGCCGTCGGGGAACGCGCCACCTTTCGTGATGGAGGCGACGAGCGATATGGTGATCTGGCTTTTACCGTCGCCGCCCTCGCCCGCGATCAGGTTGAGCTTGCCCTGCGCGATCCGGTTGGGCCACAGCCACGAGATCGACTGCGGGGTGAGCGACGACGCCACGACCATTCCCAGGTCTTCGTCGGCCATCTCCCCGAAGATGTCGGACACCTGAGTCTTGGCCGGGGCCTTTGCCACCGTGCCGTTGGGCAGGATCTCCGGGGGCGGCTCGCCGGGCTTGGCCGCACGTTCGCCCTTGGGGATCGGGTTGGAAAAGGATCGGAGAACCCACTTAGGCCCGTCCTTGACCCACCGCTTGTGCGTGCCGTAGCCCGCCTGATACAGCGCCTTCGCGGCCGCCGCGTAGTCGCCCCGGTGGGACAGGACGGCGTAGGCCCCGAACTTGGAATAGCTCTGATTGGGCTCGAAAGCCGACGACGACGTGAAGACGTGCAACCGGTTCGTGCCCGTGTGGTTGATCGTCGCGGAGTGGCCCTCGCCCTTGCCTGGTCGTCGCCAGAACTGCGTCTCGCCGTGCTGGTAGCAGAACGACCAGCCGACGAGAATGTCGGCCCACGCGGTACGCTGGTTGTAGTCGTCGCCCGGCGTGATGGTGTCGTCCCACTCGCCGGTGCCGCGACGGTACTTGTCGGCAACCTTGGCCTCGGCCGGGTCAGCAGGCACCTCGGAGCCGGCGTCGAACGAGCGGGCGAGCCGCCAGAGCCATTCGCGTTCTGCGTCGCTGACCTCCGCGATGGTTCCGATATCGCCCCTTACGAGCCGGTAAGGTTTACCCGAGGGGTGGACCTGGCCCGATGTCGGGGAGACGATGACGAACCCGCCCTCGCCCTTCGTCTCGATCAGCGTCTTGACCGTCGAGTCCGCCCGCCGCGTCGCGAGCTTGGTCGAGCCGCGAACCTCGCGCGCGTAGTAGAACCAGTGGATGCCGCCGCCCGGAGTTTCTTCCAGGTAGCCGCTCTCGATGCGGTCGATCAAGTCGGCCCCGCCTAGCCCGATCGCAGCTTCCTTGAAATCCTCGTAGGTCTGGCGGTCGTCAAACTCGAACAGCTCGAGGCCGCCGCTGACCTTGCCGCAGACGAACCCGATGCCGATCTTCGGCCCGTACCACTCTGCGATCTGGGCCAGTGTCGGCGGGTGGGTCTGATAGTCCTTCCACTGTCCGGCGCCGCCCGGCAGGGGGCGCTTGCTGCCGTCCTCAGCGGGCGGGACCACGCAGATCCCCAACTCAGCCGCTCGCATCGCGGTGTCGAGCACGGCGCTACGGACCTGGAGTTGCGGCAAATGCTCCCGTCTCTGCTGCTGCATCAAGGCACCCTCAATCGTCGAGTCGAGTGGCCCGGTTTCATTGTAAACCGCGTTTGCGTCGAGATCAATGGCAATATCGGATCTGTGCAACCGAAGGACCGAAGCGTAGAATCCTTGGTAGTCAGCGGTTACACTTCACGACCATTGCCGAGGCCCCGATGAATGCACTGGTGACGGAACGACCCGTGGCGAAAGCAAAAGACACGACCATCCGCGTGCACATGGACTTGGCCGAACTGCTTCGTCAGGTTGCCGCGATGCGACGCACCTCGGTCGCTGAGTACCTGGCTTCGATCGTCGAGCCAATCGCCCAGCGTGACCTTGTGGCGGAAGCCGAAAAGATCACTCGCTCTGCGAAACCTCCTCGAAAACCCAAGTCCTGACTCACTGGGGGCCACCGCCGGACGCCGCCAAGCACACCGACGGCAGCCCCCCGTGATTTGTTGTCAGATCCGCCGCGTGCCGTTGACGATCGACGCGGCGAAGTCGCCGTTGCGCCACTGTTCAAGGTCAGCGGCGTCGGCGGTCAGGACGAACTCCAGCCAGAAACGGAGCCGCGTGCATTCATCGACGAGGGCCGTGTAGCCCTCGGTCAGCACGTCCCACTGGCCGTCATCGCAAAACGCTGGCTCCGACCGCATTCGCCACAGGATCTGATTGAGATGCACGAGGTCGTTGTAGCGAGCCCAGTAGCCCGTCGCGGGCGGTGGGTTCGCCGCTTTTTGCTTGGGCCACTGGCAGCCCGGCTTGCCGCAAAACGGCGTTCTGATTTCAGGCGTACACACGCACATCTTTGCCGCTCCTTTTGGGTTGGTCGGCCCCCTGTGAGTCGTTAGGCCCTGTTGCGTGAAACAGGGCGGTTGTGTCACGGCTTGCCGTAGTAGGCTGTCGCGCCATCAAGTTGGTCGGTCAGCCGCTCCGCGATCGAGGCGACGGCAACCTGAAGCACGCGGTCAATTTCGTCGGGGAGAGGCAACAGCCGAAACGTGCCCTCTCCGGCGTCGACCTCGACCGAACAGCGAAGCGAAAGCGGCGTGCGTTCGTCTGCTTGACGAAACACAGGCACCTTCAGCGTCACTTCCTCGGGAAGGTCTTTCCCGTCGACGCATCGGGCCTCGATATCGCGTCCCAGCGACTCCCGCTGCTTCCCGACGTTCACATCGGTGACGCTGGACCACCGCACGGCGCGAACGGCGTTCAGAAGAACCACCGGGTCGAGGGTGCCAGCCAGGTCGATCCTGAGAAGCCGCACGAACGCTTTCTGATCGAACTTGGGCTTCGCCTTCGCGAGATCCACGAGACGCGCGAACACATCCGTGTGTGTGAGACGGAACGTGGCGGTCTCCAGTCGGTGGCCGTCATCGTCGATCACCAGCACAACGGCCGACTCGTCATACCAAACGACGGGTGGCCCGCCCGAAGTGGGATCGGCCGCGAAGCGGTTCGCAAGGGCGATCAGGTCAGCCAAATGCTTGACTTCGTGAGCCCTTGGCGATGGCTCTGTCTTGCTCTTGGCGACTTCGCCGCCGATCACGTACGCCTTCGTTCGCGGATCGCCGAGGTCGAGAGGGACGGGTGCCGTTGCCCTCACAACTATTTCGGACAGCCTGTTAATCGCTTCAGCAATCATTGATCAATCGTCCTCATCGGGAATCAGGGTGCTCTGTGCGATGTTGTCCGTGCTGTCAGGGTTGAAGACGAGCACACCATTTCGCCGCAGCCCGAACGAGTAAGGCTTCGTCCGGTGCGGCGGAACCGTGCTCTTGGCGTGGATCTGGGCCTCGACCTCAGTGCAATCACCGGCCGGGTCCATGATCGGGACGATGGTGACCTCCAGCGTCACCTTGCGGGCTTTGCTGTCGCCAGGGCGGTCCATGCAGTCGGCCGCCGCCCGGCGAACGTGCGTCTCAAACGCGGCAGCAGCCTTGCCGCCGTCAAGCTCCTTGAGGTTGTCCAGGTTGAATTGCAGCATCGACAAGGCAATCTCTCCTTACGTGAAACAGGAAATACCGGTCCGAGTCACTGAGAGCCCCCGCCGCCGGAATCGAACCGGCCGACCGGGGGATGAGCCCGGCCCTCGCCAGAGCGGGGGGTGCGTCAACCGTCTGAGCCGGGCTCCGGCGGCTCGGACTTGACCTTGGCCTCGGCCTTGATCCGGCTCGCCAGCGTCTCAGCCTTGGTCGCACCGGCAGCCACCACGGCGGCGGGTGTGGCCATCGGGAAGAGTTCGTCGAGCGTCGTGTGGCCCTCGTTGAGCGCGACCTTGAAGCCGTTGAGCTGGGCCAGCAGGTCGAGCGTCATGTCGCCGGGTCCGGTGATCCCGAGCGCCGCGTAAATCCGCTCCTCGCTGATCCCCTTGCCGACGAAGTAATGCACGGCCCGCTCGGTGCGTTCGGGAAGCGTTCGCACGTCGCCACGCGCCACGCGCTGCGCCTCGTCCTCGATCAGGTTGACGAACGCCCGGGGGATCACCTTGAACGTCGCGTTGCGGGTCGCGATCGCGATGGCCGCGTTGCAGGTGACCTTGACCATATCGTCGCCGTAGCGACGTCCTTCCCGTGTCGTCACCCCCCGCCGCACCTCGACCGAGTAGCCGACGTTGCGTTCCAGGTCGATGGCCACGGCCTGAGCGGTGATCGTCTTGCCGTCGTCGTCGGTGATCCGCCCGACCACGCGAAGGTTGCCGTAGGTCGCCGCTGCGATCTCTGCGAGCCGCACCGAGGGCCCGGTCACAGGCTGGTTGTCTCGCGACCCCTTGCGCGCCGGGAGCACGTAGGTGCACTGCGCGGCGAGGTCCGGGTCGAGTGAGACCATCGCCTTGGCCTCTTGCATGAAGCGTTGGATCGAACGGGGATACCGCTTGGCCGTTGCAATCTGAATGTCGACCTCGGCCCGGGTGATCGCCTCCAGAGCGGTCGGTTGATCTCTCAGGTCGATCAGTTCCCCGCCCTCGATCTCGGCCAGTTCGTTGCTGCCGCGTGTGACCATCGCCATCATCAAGCCCCTTTCACTCGTTTGAAGTAATGCCGCACGTGAGCCTTGACCGTGTGAGTCGATTCGGGCATCTCCTGGCGATACCGCTTGATTCGGCTGCCGTCGGGCAGCGCGCCGAACTGTGACGATCCGAGCGCCGCCAGGACGCGCTCGGCCGCCATCGTCTTGACCTTGGTGAGCCGCTGGATCTCGTACTGAGCTTGCTCGTAGGCTTCGAGGTCCATCGCGGCCTCATGCCCGAGGTCGACCTCGCCCTCGCAGTCCGGGTTGAGCACGGCCAAAGTGCGGGAGTCCATTCGGCCCCAATCCGGCGGAGTGCGCCGAAGGACGCAATCCCAGAACTGCGCCACCCGATCCTCGATCAGTTCGATCAGTTCGGCGTTCCGCTCGACCTCGTAGATCCGCAGCCGTTGACCACCGATCAGGGCCACGACATCGGCTCGATCCCGCTCCGTCACGGCCATCTGGTGGTGCACCTGGATCAGGTAGGACTCAGGGATCTGGTCGGTCTCCTCGTCGCCCCACTCGCGGGCGTAGGCCGATGTCGTCTTGACCTCGACCAGCCGATCCTCGGCCATTCCGTCCAGCGTGGCGGTCATCCACGGGGATCTCCTGTGCCGTACGAATTGCTGACGGTCGAATACCGTGCGACCGGTTCGCCGCTCGTACTCGGCAAGGATGACCGGCTCGAGCAGCGTGCCCCACAGCATCGGCTCGGACTCGGGCAGCGGGGGAGCCAACCCGAGCTTGCGTTGCCAAACGTCGATCGGCGTGGAGTAGGGGCAAACGCCCAGCACGGCCGCCGCCTCGCTCGCGCCGACGCTTCGATTGCGTTCGGCCAGCCACGCCTCACGATCGTTCACCGGATCAATCGCGTTGCTCATACCCATCCTTTCGCGTGTCGATAGCTCCAGTCAGCCTCCGCGTTCACGTCCACACAGTCGGCCAGCAGCTCCTCGTAATCCTCGAACAAATCGGCCGGGACCAGCGCGCCGACGGCCGGGTCGCTCGCGAGCCCCAGGGTGATCGTGTCGTCGTCGCACTCGTTAAGGTGCGTGATCGCGACCACGACCCGGCTGTCGATCAGGTCGATCCGCGTGGCCACGACCGGAGACAGCCCCGCCGCGGTGTACGGCAGGAGCCCCAATTTGCGGCGGATCGCCACAGCCCGGCCGATCAGGTCGAGCACCCGCCGCCGTGTCTCGGGGCAGCCGTGCGTGTCGCAGCGGATCGGGGCCAGCTCGGCTTCGATCGCGTCGAGTTCGTCGGTCAGGGTCAGAGTCAGCGTCGACATGGGGG
>CAYZBB010000218.1:0-7769 GCA_964476495.1 uncultured Actinomycetes bacterium
GTTGCTCGGCGGTGATCCGTGGCGGTGGGACGCCGTCGACCCATCCCGGTTTGCGCAGGGCGATCCCGTGCCGCTTCAACGCCGCGGTGATCCTGGTCGTGGAAACGCCGGTAGCGGCGGCGACCTGCGCCACCGTCATCTGCTGCTCGACATACAAGCGGCGCAACACGGGCTCGGTGGGAACCGGCGGCAGCGACCGGGACGGGCCGCGGGGCCGGGGCGGCGGCGCCGTCCATCCCTGATCCCGCAGCACCTGCAGCACGGCCCAGTCCGAACAACCGAGCCGAGAGGCGATCTCGTGGGTCCGCAGACCCTCGTCCAGTCCGGCCCGCACCTGGTCCGCGGTGATCTTGCGGCGGCTCCCGACCGGTCGGATGGCCGCGCCGGCCTGAGTGAGCCGTGCCCGGGCCCAATCGGCGGTGTGGCCGTACTCGGCGCCCAGCGCCTCGAGCGACTGACCTTGGGCATACTTGGCGGCCAGTTCGGTCAGCAGCCGTTGCCCGGCCAGCGGGGGTCGAACCCGCTCGGGGATCGGGATCTGGAACTGGGCGATCAGCTTGCGCACCCCGGAGGTGGAATAGTCGGCTCGCTCGGCGATCTCGCCCACGGTCAAGCCGGCGTCGACCCAGCCCTGCAGCTGGTCGCGGCCCAACCGCGGCTTGCCCAGTCCTCGCGGTCGCAGCGGGATTCCGTGGTCGCGGAGTCGGTCCCGGACGTACTGGCTCGACCATCCTGTTTCCACCGCAATCTCGGTGGCGGTCAACCCGCTCACCACATATCGCCGACGCAAATACCGGGCAGTCAATTCGATTCGATCTGCCGCGGCCCCCTGCGCTGTCGACCGCTGGGCCGACCTGCCACTCTGCGCGCGCCCCATACCGGTGGAACCTCCTGCGGCGATCATGCCCCGCGGGCACGCCCGCCGCGGCACTTCGGCACCACCAACCCAGGGCACCCTGTCGTGCCTCCGCGTTCCCACCTCGGCCGCCGACAGGTCGGTGCAGTCGCCCCCGGCAGGGCCAGCGCTCCCGAGCTTGCCGTCATCGGCGTGGGTGGCTCCGCTGCTGCGCCGGACGACCGGATCCCGGCGACATCGTGCGCCGCCCTTTCAGCGAAGACAGCGCTCAGCATTGAGTTCAATGAGCTGCGGTGAACGCTTCCTGGACCGACTGAGGGATGCGACCGCGTGTGGAGACCTGGTATCCGTTGGCGGCCGCCCACGCGCGGATCGCCCGGGTCTGGTCCGGGTCGGACGCCGGCGGCCGCGATACCCGGCTGGGCTTTCCGGTGCGGCCGCGGGGCGGCCGCACCGGGGTGGCGTTGTCGACGAACCTGGCCAGCTTGTCCCGCAGCCTGGATTCGTTGTCCGCGCTCAGGTCGACCTCGAAGTCGGTGCCGTCCAGGGAGAACCGGACGGTGTGCACGTCGTCCTGGGAGCCGTCCAGGTCGTCGACCAGGAGAGTGCGAGTCACGGTGACCATCCGACGACAGTACCGACAGCGCCCGGGCTGGCCGGGTTCGACGCGCATCGCCCGACCCGTGGCCGGTCTGGGGCGGACCGGCCGACCCAGGGGCCGGGCTCGGTCGTCGTCCGGTGGTCGGTCGACCGGTGCCGGTGGGACAGGCGTGGCGGCGGGAACGGCATCAGCCGCCCGACGTCGGCCGCTGCCCGATCCCCGCGGGGTACTGGGGTCAGTGCACCTACCGCCGGCGTTTTCATGGGCGCCCTGGCAGGGTCAGGCCGGCGGCCTGACCGATCTTGTCCAGCTGGGCCTGTCGGTGTGGGCGATGATGGGCGGTCACGCCGAGGGGACACGGGATATCGTGCAGGCCGGGCGGATCCCGAGGGGGTGGGCTGGCTGACCTTTTCGTCGGCTCACGCCGTGACGGGAAGGAGTTGGTCCCAGCGGGTGGTGTAGTGGGGCGAGAGCATCTCGCGGCGCATCGACCAGGGTCGGTGACGGCGCAGGCCGGCGGCGCCGTAGCCGATGAGGCCGTGGCCGTGCCGGTGGTTGATCCGGTCGATCAGGGTCGGGATCGGGTTGTCCGGTCGGTCCGGGTCGGACCATAGGTGTGGTTGGGATCCGGCGGGGGCCAGGTCGGTGAGCATGACCATCGCCCGGATGTGAGAGTGGCCGGCGGCGTAGGCGATCTGGCCGGCGCGCAGGGCGGTGCGGACGATGTCGACGGGTGAATCGGTGGGGATCGGTAGCGCGAGGGTTCGGGTGCCGTGATGACTGGGACCGGGCCGGAATGGGCTGGTCGACATGCTGACGGTGACACTGCCGGCCTGGAGCTGGTGCCGCCGCAGGCGCCGTGCGGCGGTCTGCGCGTACACGCTGATGACCTCGGACATCTCCGCCCAGCTGATCACCGGTTGGCCGAGCATCCGCCCGTGCATCAGCTCTCTGCGGACCGGCGGGGCCGGCCCGAATTCGATGCACGGCACACCGCCGAGTTCGCGGACGGTCCGCTCGACCACCACGCTGAACAGCCGCCTCATCTGACGTGGATCGGCCCTGGCCAGGTCGAGGGTGGTGCGGATCCCGAGGGGAGCCAGGCGGGCGGTGAGCCGGCCGCCGATGCCCCAGACGTCCGAGACCGGCAGGCTGGCCAGCAGCTCGTCGACGGCGGCTGGCGCCCATCCGGTCAGATCGCAGCGGCCGCCCAACTCGGGGTGGGCCTTCGCGTGATGCTGAGCGGTTTTCGCGAGGGTCTTCGTCGGGCCGATGCCGATCTGCACCGGCAGGCCGATCCAGGTCGCCATCCGTTCCCGGATCCGGGCAGCCGTCGCGAATGCGAGGCCGGGTTCCGCCGGAAGCCGCACGAAACACTCATCGATGGAGTAGGTTTCTACGTGAGGGGTGAAGGTCTCCAGCACCTGAACCAGGCGAGAACCCATGTCGCCGTATAGCTCGTAGTTGCTGCTCCGGGCAATCGTGTTGCGCCACTTCGGGTTTGACCGTACCCGGAACCATGGCTCCCCCATCGGGATACCGATGTCCTTCGCCTCCTGACTCCGGGCCACCACGCACCCGTCGTTGTTGGACAGCACCACCACCGGCCGGCCCTGCAACTCGGGTTGAAAGACCCGTTCGCAGCTGACGTACATCGAGCTGACGTCGACCAGCGCGATCACCTGCCGGCCGCGGGAGCTGTGGTCAGACATGGTGGATCACCGTGCGGACGACACCCCAGATCCGGCTCTCGGAGTCACGGATGGCGATCGGTAGATAGTCGGGATGCTCGGATTCCAACACGACCCCGGACCGGGTGCGCCGGAACCGCTTCACCGTGAACTCCCCGTCGGCCAGGACGGCGACCACGATCCTGCCGTCGACCACCGGCAGCGACCGGTCGACCAGCAGCTCGTCGCCGTCGTAGATACCGGCGCCGACCATCGAATGACCCGACACCCGGCACACGAACGTCGCCGCCGGGTTCGGGACCAGGGCACGGACCAGGTCGACCGGGTCTGTGTCGTAGTCCTGGGCCGGGCTGGGGAACCCGGCCGGCACCGCGCTGAGTGCCCAGCGCACCAACACCGGCCCAGACTCCACCCACCGCACCGGAACCGTACACATGTTCGACACTCCAGAAGTGTACGACGACCGCGCTGCTACTGAGAGTGCTCACCGAGATGTCAGCAATCCGCTCATTCGATGTCAGTGCGCTGGTCAGAGATGTGCTGGTCACGCTTGGGAACGGTCAGGATGGCTACCACGCAGTTGGTCCGCTGGCTTGGGCTGCTCGGAGGACGCTCGCGGGCGACGACGCCGCTGCTGGTCAGCTCCCGGCCCTGTGGGGAGTCGAGGTGCGGCGCGGGAGCGTCGACGGGTGTGCAGGTCGACCGGATCTGCCAGGTCGCGGCCAGATCGGCAGGCAGATCGGGCAGGATGATCCGGCAGTCGACGGCTGCGGCCTGGACGTTCTCGGTCGTCATCACCGTCGTCGTGAATGGTCGCCGACCCGATTTCGGGGAGATGTGCTCGGCGAAGTGATGCGCGGCCATCAGCAGCGGCCGCGCCACCCGTGGAATATGGAAGACCGCGGTGATCACCGAACCCGGCGCCGTCGCGTTGACCGCGGTGAGTGTCCGCGGACCGCTCGGTCTGCAGACCACCCGCAGGGCGTCGTTGCCCACGGAGAGATGGCTGTAGAGCAACGCCCCCGGCGTCATCCCCGTGAACAGGATGGCGGCCAGGGCGGCCGCGAGTACGGGGTGCGGCACACCGATGCGGATCCGGTCGACCAACTCGGCGGTCACGGGCACGGTGTTCAGGCCGGGCCCGCTCAGCGTGTGCAGCAGGTCGTCGGCGGCGGGCACCGTGAGCAGCAGGCCATGGGCGAAGAAACCCGCTTGGGCGCCACGCAGCAGGGCCAGGGTATGGCGACGGGTGGGACTCTGGTGCACGAGCTGGGCCAGGAACGACTGCACACGCTCGGACCCGGCGACCCGGCCGGAGGGTCGGGCGGGTTCCGGCTCGGAAGCGCTGAGCCAGCCGCAGGCCGCGTCGAACCCGTGCCGGTAGGCGGCGTCGAATCGGGCGAACGCCGCCGGGTCCAGCGTGCGGAACGCCTCCGCCCGGGAGTGCGCCACTCCACGGACGGCAATCGGGGCGAGATCGCGAACATTCGGTCCGGTGACCGGGGATGGCTCCGGATCACCCGTGGGCGAAGACCTGTCGTGCATGACCTGAACTTGGGACAGGTCGTGGAGCACCTGGTGTTCCGTGCCGACCAGTCTGGCTGCGTGCGCCGCCGGAATCTGGGGTCGGTGGCAGACCAGGGTCAGCCGATGTCCGGTCTGCCGGCGTAGTCGCAGCAGGCGGGACCAGGTGCCGACGGCGAGCCGATCGGCGCGAAGCACGACCAGGTCCTGGACCTGGTCGACCAGTATCCCGGCGGCCGCGGCCGCCCATGCTGGTTTCGCGGCGGTCAACCGCTCGTCGTCCAGGCGGGATACCGGCCGCCCCAGGGCGGCCAGCAGATCGTGCGCGAAGACATGGTTGTCCATCGGCGCGGGTGTGGGGTGGACGACGACCCGGCCCCGGACGGGGTCGTGGCATTCGAGCAGGCCGACGGTCACCCGGACGTCGTCCAGTGGGTCCATCAGAACCGTGACCCTCGGATCCCCGGCCTCACTCACAGGGGTTCATTCGCCGCTGCCGCCGAGCCGGCCGAACACCCATTGCAGGACCTCCCGGTCCGGCCTGGCCCGCCGCAGCCGATCCAACGCGGTGACCGTGTGGGCGGTGATCCTGGCCCAGGCTCGGAAGTTCCCGTGCCCGGCGTGCGTGTCGGTGTAGGCGATGTCGGCCGGGTCGGCGTCGGCCCACACCGGGTGGTACACCGGGATGGTCGCCAGGACCTGCTCCGGGTTCAGCCGCCGGAACTCCTGCCATACGTAGACCCGGCTGGACAGCATCGGCTCTCGCCGCAGGACCCGGTAACAGTCGCCGCCGCCGACGAACACGATCGCGATGTCGGTGCGGCGGTCGTCCCACAGATGCCGCCAGAACTCGAAGCACTCCCGGGACAGCCACTGCGCCTCGTCGCACACCAGCACCCGGAACCGTTCGGACAGTGCATCTTTGAGCAGGGCGTCGAACTCGATCGGTCGGGTCGGCGGGCTGCCGCTCAGTCCCAGGGCGTCGAACAGGACATGCCGGATGTCGCGTGAAGTGGGCCGGGCCCGGAACTGCACCCGGCACACGTCGGCCGGCGCCAGCGCACGCAGCGACGCGTTCACCGACAACGTCTTGCCCAGTCCGGCGTCGCCGTGCACGCACATCATCGCTTTCGCCGCGACAACGTCGGCCAGGTTGTCCCGCACCATCATCAATGCGTCGGTCGCGACCACGTGCGCGCCGGCCAGACCGAGGTAGTGGTCGGCCTGCTCGTCGATACCCGCCCACGTCACCCGTCGCTCACTCCCCCGGATCGTCGGCTGGAACTGCATGATCGGCAGCATCGGCGACGGGCGGTGTCGGGGGCGCCGAACGGGGAAGTACCCAGCCCGGTGCCGGTGGCCCGAGTGGCACGACCTGGGGCCGGGCCGCGGCCCGCATCTGCTGATCGTCGGCCTCGCCCAGTTCGGCGGCGGCCTGCGCGGCGGTGACCGCGGTGACCGGCTTGGGTGGTTCCGGGGTCGTGGCGGCCGCGTACCGGGTTCGGCGACTCTTCTCCGCCGTGCGCAGGTCCTTCGCCAACCGTCTGCGGTGGGCCTCCCGGGTCCGGCGCAGTTCGGCGATCTGTTCGGGGCTGGCCTGGTCGGCGAGCGAGGCCGCACCCAGGTGCTCCTGCGTGTGGGCGTCGAACACCTCGACCTCGTGCTCGTGGTGCGGCATGTACCGCAGCCGGACCTGACGCCCGACCTGCCCGGTCATCCATGCCGCCACGTACTGCCGGCCCCGCCACGCGACACCCTTGGTGGTGATCTTGCGGGTGCGGCCGTCGTCCTCCAGGGTGAGCAGCCGCAGATCGCCGGCCGGCACCGTGGTCAGCGGGGTCGGGTCGTCCAGCCACGCCCGCAACGGCGTCCGGTCGTCCAGCACCGGCATCTGGTGTTCGGTGTTCCACCACCGCACCCACCCCAGGAGTTCGGCCACGAACGCCTCGAACGTCAACGCCGGAGCATCCGGGTCGGCTGGGCGGTCGTTCGCCAGCCTCTGCCCACCGGTGTACCGGGGCAGCCCGGCGAAGAACATCTGCCCGGCCGCGCCGTTCACCGTCTCCACCGTCCCCTTCAGGTGCGGCGTGTACGGCGGCAACGCCACCACCTTGACCGCGAACCCGGCCAACACCGCGGCCACCGTCGAGGACAGGAAGTCCTTGCCCCGGTCGATCCGGACCCGGCCGGGCAGTCCACCCGGCGGCCCGTACGGGGCGTCCATGGTGATCGCCGACCGAAGGGCGGCCAGGATGCTTTCCCGGCTCGGAGGACCCGGGGTGATCGCCGTGCCGCACACCACATCGGTGGCCACGTCGATGAACCACGTCACCCACGGCTTGACCAGCCGCCCTTCGACGTCGACCTCGACCGGCGCCTCGACGTGATCGGACTCCCACACCTCGTTGCGGTGCCCGGGCGGCCGCTGCAAGAACACGTCATACGCGCGCCGGGCACGCTCGCCATGCCGCAGCCCCGCCCGGTCGCCGCGCAGAACATCCCGCTGCACTGCCCGCTGCAGCGTCTGCCGGCTCGGCGCCGGTGAACCGTCCAACTTGGCCGCCTCGACCAACTCCCGCTGAACGGCCGCGACGTTGCCTCGCCAGAACGCCAACTGCTCACGCACCCGATCGGTCACCTCGAACCGGCCCGGCAGGCCCTGGTCGACATCACCGCCGGCCCGAGCGTCCGCGATCCACCGCCAGACCGTTCGTTCCGAGACGGCCAAACCTTCGGCCACCAGCTGTACGTGCTCCGTTGTCATCCGACCCTCACCATCCAGCGCCATCAGCCGTCGGATCGCCGCCACTCGAGGAAGTCGGTCGTCGTCGCCCACGCCCGTACCTCCATTGACCTGCGACTCACTGAAGTGGCCCGGAGTTCAACAAACTCTTGTGGCTCCGCCACTGACGAGAGTGAGCGGATTGATGACATCCAGGTGAGCACCTACTGACATCTCGGCGAGCAGAACCCGCAGATCAGTGACATCCCGATGAGCGTTCTCAACGATCTCCACCCGATGCTGTGGAGCGATGACGTCGTGGATGAGCTGTCCCGGATCTGGTGGGACCAACACATCGCGCCGGCCGACAGGCTC
>CAYZBB010000219.1:0-7718 GCA_964476495.1 uncultured Actinomycetes bacterium
CCGCGGATGGCGGTGCGGGACATGGCCAAGGCGTTGGGTTACTCGCAGGGCCAGCAGGACGCCTATTCCAAGCAACTGGACGGCTGGACGCCGCTGGCCGGCCAGGAAAGTGGCATTCCGGGCGACGTTTTTGACCTGGCCAAGAAGATCCAGGACTATCCGCGGCACCTGAGCATCCACTCCGGCGGCATGGTGATCTGCGACCGGCCGGTCGCGCAGGTGTGCCCGGTGGAGTGGGCACGGATGGAGGACCGGTCCGTCCTGCAATGGGACAAGGACGACTGCGCGACCATGGGCCTGGTCAAATTCGACCTGCTGGGCCTGGGCATGCTCTCGGCCCTGCACTACGCGGTCGACCTAGTCCGCGAGCACGAGGGCGTCGAGGTCGACCTCGCCAAACTGGACCTGGAGGAGCAAGCGGTCTACGAGATGCTGCAGCAGGCGGACTCGGTGGGCGTGTTCCAGGTTGAGTCCCGGGCGCAGATGGCCACCCTCCCGAGGCTGAAACCGAGGAAGTTCTATCACCTGGTGATCGAGGTCGCGCTGATCCGGCCAGGTCCGATCCAGGGCAACTCGGTACACCCGTACATCCGCCGTCACAACGAGCTGGAACCGGTCACCTACGACCACCCGGCGATGGAAAAGGCGCTGGCCAAGACGTTGGGCATCCCGCTGTTCCAGGAGCAGCTGATGCAGCTGGCGGTGGACGTCGCCGGCTTCGACGCCGGCGAGGCCGACCAGTTGCGCCGGGCGATGGGCGCCAAACGATCGACCGAGAGGATGGAAAAGCTCAAGGACCGGCTGTACGCAGGCATGAAGAGAGAAAACGGCATCGAGGGGGCGATCGCCGATCGCATCTACGAACGTTTGCTGGCGTTCGCCAACTTCGGGTTCGCCGAGTCGCACGCGCTGTCGTTCGCGGCGCTGGTCTTCCAGTCCGCCTGGCTCAAGCTGTACCACCCGGCGGCGTTCTGCGCGGCGTTGCTGCGCGCCCAGCCGATGGGCTTCTACTCGCCGCAGTCGCTGGTCGCCGACGCCCGCCGGCACGGGGTGACGGTCCACCGGCCAGACATCAACGCATCGAACTCCCACGCCGACCTGGAGCCCGGGCCGAACGACAGGCCCGCGGTCAGGCTGGGGCTCGATGAGGTCCGCAGCATCGGCGACGACCTCGCGGAGAGGATCGTCGCCAGGCGCCCCCGAGACGGCTACCGCACCCTGGACGAACTCACCCGAGCAGTGACCATGACCGCCCAGCAGGTCGAGGCGCTGGCCACCGCCGGCGCGTTGGATTCACTCACCGGCACGAGACGACAAGCGCTGTGGGCCGCCGGTGCCGTGGCGGGGGAGCGGTCCGGCACCCTGGACCTGCCCGAACCGGAGGCGCCCACGCTGCCCGGGATGAGCGACATCGAGTTGACCGTCGCCGACATCTGGGCCACCGGGATCTCGCCCGAGTCGTACCCCACCGAGTTCTCCCGGGAGCAGCTCGACCGGTGGGGCGTGCGGACCGCCACCGGTCTGCGGCAGGTCGAGCACGGCACCAGGGTGCTGGTCGCCGGCGTGGTCACCCACCGGCAACGCCCGGCCACCGCGTCCGGGGTCATCTTCGTCAACCTGGAGGACGAGACCGGGATGCTCAACGTCATCTGCTCTGTCGGGTTGTGGGCCAGATACAAACAGGTCGCCCGCGGGTCGCCGGCGCTGCTGGTTCGCGGGGTGGTGGAACGTGACGGAGGCGCGATCTCGATCGTCGCCGACCGGATCGCCCGGGTGAACCTGATCGCCGCCACCCCCTCCCGCGACTTCCGCTGACCGCGGCTGGCACGATCGGGCGAATGAGTGAGGTGTTCGAGAAGGCCGCGGTGTCGCTCATCCTGGCCGACTTCGCCGTCGCCGATCAGCTGGGCAAGCTGCAGATGGTGGGCGGCGGGCTGCAGCTCGTCGGCCGCGACCACTCCACCGGGGTGTCCGCGGCGTTCGCGCTGGTGGTGAGCCTGACGTTCCCGCCGGAGCTGTTCAACGAGCAGTACGCCTTCGAAGTCGTCCTGGAAGACACCGCCGGCAATCCCCTCGAACTGGCCGAGTCCGCTGCGGTGCCCGGCAGCCGGGTGATGAGGTTCGGGCAGACCCTGCAGATCGAGGAGCCCAACTTCCGCGGCAGCGGGGTACCCCGCCGATCCCTGCCGGCCCGCTCGCACGTCGTCCTCTACTTCAACACCGGGCTGCCGTTGCCGCCCGGAAGGGTGCTTGTCTGGCGGGCCCGGATCGACGGTGAGTCCAGGCCCGACTGGACCGTGTCGTTCTTCGTTCCGGCGCCGCCGGCCGCGCCCGTGCTTGGGTGAACACATGCGCATCGCCACCTGGAACATCAACTCGATCCGCGCCCGGCACGATCGCGTCCTCGCCTGGCTCGAACGCAGCGACGTCGACGTGCTGGCATTCCAGGAGACCAAGATCGATGACGCACGCTTTCCCCACGAGTCGTTCGAGCGGATCGGCTACCGGGTCGCCCACCACGGCACGAACCAGTGGAACGGTGTCGCGATCGCGTCCCGTGTCGGCCTCGACGACGTGCAGGTCGGCGTGCCCGGACTGCCGGAGTTCGATCGGGTCGCCGAGGCCCGGTCGATCGGAGCGGACTGCGGCGGAGTGCGGGTGTGGAGCCTGTACATACCCAACGGCCGCGTCGTCGACGATCCGCACTACCACTACAAGCTGTACTGGCTCGCCGCCCTGCGCGACTACGCCGAGAAGCTGCTGGCCGATGAACCGCACGCGCAGGTCGCGCTGTGCGGGGACTTCAACATCGCACCCACCGACGACGACATCTGGAGCGTCGAGTACTACCAGGGGTCCACTCACGTCACCGGTCCGGAGCGCCAGGCCTTCACCAACATCACCGACGCCGGGTTCACCGACGTCGTCCGACCGTTCCACCCCGGTCCGGGCGTGTACACCTACTGGGACTACACCCGGCTGAGCTTCCAGAAGCGCCGGGGCATGCGGATCGACTTCGCACTGGCCAGCCCCGCCCTGGCGGCCAGGGTCGTCGGCGCGCAGATCGACCGGGAGGAGCGCAAGGGCAAGGGTCCGTCCGATCACGCCCCGGTGATCTTCGAGCTACGGGACCTGTGATGCCACGGATCGCGGTGCTCGAGCACGACCCGACCGACCCGGTGCTACGGCTGGGGGAGTGGCTGACCGAGGCCGGGGCCGAACTGGCCGTCTGCCGGCCGCACGCGGGCGATGAGCTCCCGACGGAGTTCGACGGGCTGGTCTGCATGGGCGGGCGGATGAGCTCCCTGGACGACCGGGCGACCCCCTGGCTGCCGGCCACCAAGGAGTTGCTGCGCCGGGTCCTTGCCGACGACACACCGACTCTCGGTGTGTGCCTGGGCGCGCAGTTGCTGGCGCTGGCCGGCGGCGGGACCGTGCAGACCGGCGCCGCCGGTCCGGAGATCGGTGCCTACCTGGCGGCCAAGCGGGATGCGGCCACCGCCGATCCGCTGTTCGCCGACGTGCCGATGACCCCGGACGTCATGCAGAGCCACCATGACGTGGTCACCGCGCTCCCCGCGGGTGCCACCCTGCTGCTGTCGTCCACCGGCTACCCGCATCAGGCGTGGCGGCAGGGGACGGCTGCGTGGGCCGTCCAGTTCCATCCCGAGGCGACCGCCGCCGTGGTGCGGGCCTGGGCGCGGACCCACGGCGTCACCGGCGGACCCCGGCTCGGTGCGTGGCTCGACGAGGCCGAGGAGTCGGCGACGACCGTCTGGCGGGACGTCGCGCACCGGTTCGTCGGGGTGATCGATCGCCCGCCGGCGGCGCGGCTCCCTATCACGGCGGTGCCCAGATGAGCCGGCCCGCGTTGCGAACCCCGGCCCGCTACAGCCTGCCGGACACCGGCCGGGTACGCGCGGATCTCGAGCTCGTCGGCCTATGGGGGGCGGATGGGCCTGTGGCGGCCAACGAGGAGATCCTGGCCGCGGTCTCCAGGTCGGGACGCCCGGAGCTGGCGGTGCACGGGCTGGCCAGGCTCTTCGAGGCGGCCGACCGGGACGCGGCGACCCTGATCGAGGCGTTACGGACGCGACCCCGGTTCCGGGGCCGCCTGCTGGGGCTGCTCGGCGCGTCGACCGTGCTGTCCGAGCACCTGGCGGCCTGGCCGGAGGACTGGCACAGCCTGCTCGCGGAGGCGCCGGCCGAGGAGCTGGTGCCGGCCGAGGGGATGCGTCAAGTCCTGTGCGAGGCGCTGGGCATCGACCCCGACGCGCCGCCGTGCACCGGCAGCGAGGGGGCCCGGGCAACCGTCACCGGGGGAAAGGCGATCAACGCGCTGCGGCGGGCCTACCGTTCGCAGCTGCTGATCATCGCCGCGCACGACCTCGCACCCGCGGTCGAGCCGAGCCTGCCGACCACCGCCCTGCCTGCGGTGTGCCACGCGCTGACCGCGCTCGCCGACGTCACCCTGCAGGTGGGGCTCGCGGTCGCGGCCGCCGAAATGCCCGCCGGTGCGCCCATGCGGATCGGCGTCATCGCCATGGGCAAGACGGGCGCCAAGGAGCTGAACTACCTGTCCGACGTGGATGTCATGTTCATCGCCGACGGTGACGACATGGCCTTGGCCGCCGCCACGCAACTCGCCAGCCGGATGATGCAGGTCTGCGGCGGCGCTGCCTGGGAGGTCGACGCCGCGCTGCGCCCCGAGGGCAAGGCGGGCGCGTTGGTCCGCACTCCGGCCGGGTTCACCAGCTACTACCAGCGGTGGGCGCAGACCTGGGAGTTCCAGGCACTGCTCAAGGCCCGGCCCGCCGCCGGCGACCCGGAGCTGGGCAGGGTGTTCATGGACATCACCCGGCCGGGGGTGTGGTCGGCGGCGAGCCGGGAGTCGTTCGTCGACGACGTGCAGGCGATGCGCCGGCGGGTCGAGGACAACATCCCGGACAAGCATCGGGACCGGGAGCTCAAGCTCGGCGCCGGCGGCCTTCGGGACGTCGAGTTCGCGGTGCAACTGCTGCAGCTGGTGCACGGCCGCTCGGACCCGGAACTGCGGCTGCCAGGGACCCTGATGGGGCTGCGGTCGCTGATCCGCGGCGGCTATGTCGGCCGCACCGACGGTGCGGAAATGGCTGCCGCGTACACCTTCCTGCGGCGTGCCGAGCACCGGTTGCAGCTGCAGCGACTGCGCCGCACCCACCTGCTCCCGGAGGACGGGGGCGACATGGAGTGGCTGGCCCGGGCCGACGGCTACCTGGCCACCGGCACCTCGAGCGCGGCCGAGGTGTTCGTCGCCGAACGGCTCAGGCATGCCAGCACCGTGCGCCGGCTGCACGAGAAGCTGTTCTACCGGCCGCTGTTGCACGCCGTGGCCGCGGTCGAGGTGGACGAGTCCCGGTTGACCCCGGAGGCGGCCCGGGAACGGCTCGCCGCGCTGGGTTTCCTGCGCCCGGACGCCGCGATGCGGCACCTGGGCGCGCTGACCCAGGGCGTGAGCCGGCGCGCCGCGATCCAGCGCCACCTCTTGCCGGTGCTGCTGGACTACTTCTCCATCAGCCCCGACCCGGACGTCGGCCTGCTCGCCTACCGGCAGGTGTCCGAGGCGCTCGCGGACACCCCCTGGTACCTGCGGCTGCTGCGGGACGAGGGGTCGGTGGCAAGCCGGCTGGCAGGGCTGCTCGGCGGCTCCCGGCTGGTCGCCGACCTGCTGCCCCGCGCCCCCGACGTGCTCAAGCTGCTGGTCGACGACGAGGCGTTGCTCGCCCCGGAACCGGAGACGGTGGCCAGCGCGCTGATGGCCAGGGCGAATCGGGCGGGGTCGGCGCAGGATGCGGTGGACGTCGCGCGGTCCGCCCGCCGGCACGAGATGCTGCGGCTGGCCTGCGGCGACATGCTCGGGTTGATCTCCGTCCAGAACATCGCGCGCGGGCTCACCAGCGTCGCTGAGACCACCGTCGAGGCGGCCTACCGGGCCGCCGTCAAGCAGGTGAGCCGTGATCGGAACGGGTTCCGGGCACGGTTCTCGGTGATCGGCATGGGCCGGCTGGGCGGCGCCGAGCTGAGCTACTCGTCCGACGCCGACGTGATGTTCGTGATGGAGCCGTTGCCCGGCGAGGACGAGTCGGTGGCCCGTTCCGACGCCCGCGCGGTGGCCGACCTGATGGCCCGCCTGCTCGGCCGGCCCAGCCCGGACCCGCCCCTGGAGATCGACGCCAACCTGCGGCCGGAGGGCAAGAACGGGCCGCTCGTGCGGCCGCTGGACGGGTACCGGGCCTACTGGGCGCGGACCGCGGTCGCCTGGGAACGGCAGGCCCTGCTGCGGGCCCGACCGATCGCCGGCGACCCCGACCTGGGTGCCGCCTTCACCCGCGCGGCCGACGAGTTCCGCTATCCCGACGGCGGGCTGTCGTTGCGGGACGTGGTGGAGATCCGCCGGATCAAGGCACGGGTGGACACCGAGCGGCTGCCGCGCACCGCCGATCGGACCACGCACACCAAACTCGGCCGGGGTGGCCTCGCCGACGTCGAATGGACCATCCAGTTGCTTCAGCTGCAGCACGCGTTCGAGGTGCCGGACCTGCGCACCCCGAGCACGTTGCCGGCGATCGGGGCCGCCGCGAAGGCCGGCCTGATCAGCGACGAGGACGCAGAGGCACTGACCAACGGATGGCTGGTGGCCTCCCGCACCCGCAACGCGATCATGCTGGTCCGCGGCAAGCCGGACGACCAGATCCCGCGTCACGGCCGGGAACTCGCCGCCATCGCCCGGGCCTGTGGATACCCGGCCGGCGGTGACCCGGGCGAGTTCGTGGACGACTACCGCCGGGCGACCCGGCGGGCTCGCAAGGTGGTGGACCGGGTCTTCGACAGCGGTTAATCCCACCGGGACGACTCTGCGAGGATTGGCGGCGTGCCAACCTGGATCTGGATCGTCATTGCCGTCGTCGTGGTTCTGGCCCTCGTGCTCGTCCTTGGGGCGGTCCGCGCGCGCCGCCGCCGCATCTCGCTCAAGGACACGCCGAAGTCGGGCACCCCCACCGCCGTATCAGAAGGGCCACCCGCCAAGGGCGGGTACCAGGCCGGCGGGTCCATCTCGTTCTCCTCGGGCACCGCGACCGCTCCACCGCCCACCAAACCCATGCCGGTGGTGCCGATCGACGAGGGCCCCCTGGTGGGCGAGGACACCGCGGTGCCGCGGGACTCGCCCAGCCGCAGCATCGTCGAGGTGCCGCTGCCGGAGGAGACGGCCGACGAGGTACTGGTCGAAGAGGTCGTCGAGGATGTCGAGGCCGAGCCGGTGCGCGAGGAGATCGCGCCCACGGCCGGTCGGCTGTCCCGGCTGCGGGGTCGGCTGTCCCGGTCCCAGAACGCGTTCGGCCGGTCATTGCTCGGCCTGCTCGGCGCCGGCACCCTCGACGAGGACTCGTGGACGGACGTCGAGGACACCCTGCTGATGGCCGATCTGGGTGCGTCGGCCGCGGCGGAGATCACCGAGCGGCTGCGTTCGGAAGTGGCCGCGCACGGCGTCACCGACGCGGCCAGCGCCCGCGCGCTGCTGCGCAAGGTGCTCATCGACGCGGTCGATCCGTCGATGGACCGGTCGGTGCGCGCGCTGCCGCACGACGGTCGACCCTCCGTGCTGCTGATCGTCGGTGTCAACGGAACCGGCAAGACCACCACCACCGGCAAGCTGGCCCGGGTGCTGGTCGCCGACGGCC
>CAYZBB010000220.1:0-7632 GCA_964476495.1 uncultured Actinomycetes bacterium
CGAGCCAGCTTGGTAGCCCTTGGCCCATGCCTCAGCGCGGGCATCGTGCGACGAGTTCGCCAGGGATTCAGCGATGGAGATGAGCGCGAGGGCTTGCGCTTCGGCCATGATCGCGGCGTCATCGTCCTTGATCGCCACGGCCAGTGCGTTCTTGGCGGATTCCAGGTAGTCGGTCATCGGTCGATCCCTTCGGGTGTGAGCGTCAGATGGATTTCGTGGTCGGATGCGCGGTCGAGGTTCGGCCCGCGCTCGAAGTGTTCGGCGGACACCCACTTGGGGCCGTCGTCGGTCAGGTACCCGGCCTTCACCAGCCCGTCCAGCAGGGCCTTCGTGGTCGGCTGAGCGTTGCTGGCCTCGCCTTTGTCGAGCCGAACGCCTTTCGGGTAGCGCACCGTCCAGTGGGCAGCGACCCGCCCGACGGCTGGCACGAGCCCCTGACTTCTCGCCGCCAGGGACGCGATGCTGTGCAGGTAGGTGACGAGCCGGGATCGGTGCGCCATGTTCTGCGCCGGTCGGTTCGCGGTGAGCCAGACGTTCGCCGGGATCGTGAACGTCACGCGGTCGGTCACAACGCCTCCCGTCGGTAGTTGCGGAGCCGAGCAGGATCAACCCACGGCAGCTCCCCTGGTGCGCCAGCCTCAAGCCGTTTCGGCCACGGCCGCTCATCGCGGGCGCCGCGCCACGGGATCAGGTCGGCTTTGCGGTCGGGCGGCTTCGTGCCGTCCCGTGGACGCAGGCCCAGGCCGAACTCGGGCCAGCGAAGCCACAGCGACGAGCCGATCGGGCGAACCGAGCGGTTCTCGCCCGCGTGGCCGTGTGGACTGTGGTGTTCGAGGACCAGTGCGAAGCCGAACTCTTCGCGGAGCCCGTCGAGCACCGACGTGACCTGACGGGCCAAGTCCTCCTCGCGGGCGTTGCTGCCGCCGACGTAGAGCTTGTACGCCGGGCCGATCAGGAGCAGGTCGGGCCGGATCATCTGACACAGGTGGTGGAGTTTGAGCCGGTCCTTCGGGTCTGCCAGGTCGAGCCCTTGCGGATAGCGCTTGATCCACATGCGTTGCGCCGTGGTCGAGCGGCGGCGTTGGACGACTGACAGCAAGTCGCCCAGCTTGTCGATCATGATGCGGGCCGGGTTTTCGCAGTCCACCAGCAGCACCTTCTTCGGCGGTGTCGAGGCGAGGCTGAACGGGTCGAGCCCGGCCGCTGCGGCAACGCCGATCTGTCGCATGCAGATCGACTTTCCGAAGCCCTCGACGCCGGTTAGGACGAGGCGCTCCCCGGCTGCGAGTAGGCCGGGTATTACCCATTCGAGATCCGGCAACTCTTGGCCGACGAACTCCTCCAGGGTGAGGACGGTCGCGGCGGCGTGGTCCATTTCGCTGCCGTTGCCGACGAGGTTGGTCTCAGCCCATGCGAGGGTGTCCCCGGCTGGCACGTCTGGGTTGTCGAGCCGCGCGCGGATGCCGTCGAGGACTGATGCGACGCGGCGGCGTTCGGCCCGGTCCGTGATGGTTGCGGCGTAGGCGTCCACGTTGCTGGCGATTCCGAGGCCAACCACTTCGGTCATCAGTTGCATGATGGGCGTCACGTGGCCGGGGTCGAGCCGGGGGACGATGGTGGCCGGTTCGGGTTTGAGTTGTCCGGCGTGGGCGGCGGTGATGGCCTGCCACAGTTCGCGGTGCGCCCAGTGGTCGAACGCATCGGCGGGGAGCAGGGTCGTCACCCGTGGGTCGAGGACGGCAACGCCCAGGATTGCCTTCTCGGCGGTCTCGTCGTAGTGGCTCACGCTGACCAGTCCTCCTCGATGCGGTAGCCGGATGGGCGGGTGGGTGGTGGTGTTTCGTCGAGCCAGCACGCGCCGTTGAGCCACGTCGTCGGATGCTTGATGAACCGCGATTCGGTGCCTTCGGACTGTCTCGCGTACTCCCGCGCCCCGGCGATGATGGTGTCGGGATCGGCCTTCTTCGTTGCGCTTTTCCATGCCGCCTCAGCCTTGGCCGGGGCGACCTTCTTGGGGAACGCGGCATAGAACTCGGAGAAGCGCGCAGCGCTGGCGACGTCTGCTGTTTGCTGTTTGCTGTTTGCTGTTTGCCTGTGTGGGGCATCCGATGGGGTATCGCATGGGGTATCGGCTACCCCATGCGCTGGGTAAGCGAGGATCGGAGCGATAACCCCTGCCACCCGATCCGATAGCCCCTCGGCCAGCTTGGTCACCTCGTCGGACACGGCCAATCTGAGCCGCTGCGAATAGACCGAACCCCACGCCGTAACGACGCCGATTGCGGTGGTGTGGCTTCTCAGTAGCTCGTCATGCTTGATGAAGGTGCGAACCAGCACCTCTTCGGTGTCCTCGTCCACCAGGATGAATCGGCCATCGGTGAGGATCTTGGCGGCAGCCGTGACCTGTTTCGGCGTCCAGCCGTCAGCCAGTTTGGCTACTCGGTTCGGTCTCCAATCGGCCACCCCGGCCAGCGACAGATCGGGGCTGGTGATGAGCACGAAGTACAGGTGTTGGGCTTCGCGTGGCAGGCCGCGCAGGTCGTCGTCGAGCCGCCACATGTCCGTCCTGAACTTCGCGTACTGACGGGCCATCAGGCAGCCTCGTGCTGGTGGTGGACGGCCATGAGCAGCGCCGTGCGATGCCAGCGCGCGCGCCACGTGAAGCCGCACGGGCACTCGACGTGCCACGCACGATCTGCCGGATTGCGGCGAACGCTGGTCTTGGTTTGGGTAGGATTGGGCCTAGCCATCTTGACTCCTTCGAAGTCTTGGCGGTCAGGGTTCGGGAGCGTCGCAAGCGCTACCGGACCCGCATTTATTTGCCCCTCAAGTCTACCTTGAGACTCCCGCGAATGGTCAGCGTCACTAGGCGTTTCGCTGCTCACGAGGCGGCCATCTCATCTAGGCCGAGCATGCCAACGAGGTCCAGCGCGTCACGGCAGGCAAGCATCTGCCGGACACGCTGCGGCATCCACGAGTCGAGTGGCAGCATGGCACCGAAGTCGGCCCCCATCTCGGCGTTGCTCGACTTCTGACGGTACGGAGGCGGCGTCTTGTCGGTGACCCGCTCCCAGTTGCGGGGCAGGTTCGGGTTGCCCTTCGGCTTAGGGTTACGACGCGGCCGGTCGGAGGTAACCCTAGGGTTGAGGGTTACATCCCGCGGCCCTCGAACCTTCATGCCCTTCTTGCGGCGGGTGTACTCCGAGTGATGCTTGGCGCAAAGGTCACGGGCGACCGGCGGCAGATCGCAGTGGAGGCACTTCTCGGCCAGCTTGCGCCTGACCTGGATCGGGGTGAGTGGCCGCCCGCGCCGCTGCTGGTCCCTGTGGGCCTCGCAGAGCCCGTAGGCGTAGTGGGGTCGGCCGCACGCCGGGAAGTCGCACAGACGGGGCGGTGCGCCGTCCCCAACGGCGTGCATGGTCATGCCCCGGCGCTGCTGCTGGTAGTGGGCGCCGCACAGTCCCAGCCCGTGAACGATGGAGGTGCAGCCGGGGAACGTACACGTCTTGTAGGTGGTGGTCATCGCGTCTCTCTCCTCACGCATGGGCAGGGCTGTTCGTCGGGGTTTCGGATGGTGCCGCGCTGGATCGTGCGCGGGCAGGGGTGTGGGTGGTCGGGATGCGAGCACCACGAGCACTGAGCGGTCACGACTCGTCCTCTCGTGGCTGCTGGGGTGGCGTGTGCTGGTCGGCGTGAGCCAGGAGTCGGGCGGCGTGCTGGTCGAAGCCGGCGACCTTGGCGATGGCGTGGAGGGCCATGAGTTGGCCGACTGTGAAGGGACAGGGATGGTCGGTCATGAGGCGTCGAACAGGGACGGCGTATCTAGTTCGTCGTCGAGCCGCCGCATGTTGTCCACGGCGGTAGCCCAGTAGGACGGCTTCAACTCGCACCCGATCGAGTGCCGACCCAACCGCCGCGATACCCACATCTCGGAGCCGATGCCAGCGAACGGCGTGAGGACAAGCTCGCCGGGGTTGGTGTAGAGCTTGACGCACCGCTCAATGAAGTCGAGCTGCAGCGGGCAGATGTGCCGTTCGTCGGCGTCCTCACGGGCTGCCCTGACGTTGAGGGTGTTGGATTCCTTGATGCCGAACCAGACGGGGCTGATGCTGCCGTCAGCGGTAAGCCAGCCACCGTCGCGGGCGTCGGTCCAGATCGGTGACGCCCACTCGATCCAATCGTCGTTGGTGACTTCGCCGGTCAGCGCGTCGTGCGGGATCTTGACGGCGTTCTCGCCCGGCTTGCGGAACAGGATGAGGTAGTCAGCCAGCGCGGGCCGGACGTGGGCCGAGTCCCGATTCTTGGTCTGGAACGCGAGGCTGAATGCTTTGGTGCGGATGCTCTGCGCTTGCGGGTCTTTCCACACGGTCACCTCACCGTGGAAGATCCAGCCGACCGACTGAAACAGGCGGATCACGTCGCCCCGGAAGTCGGTCAGTCCGATGTGCCCGTGCGCGGCCTTGGTGGTGGTCAGCTGCTGGACGTGGATGGCCGCGATCCGGCCCGGCTTGGTGACCCGCAATTGGTGCTCGACTATGTACCGGTAGTGGTCGAGGAACTCGCCCCGGGTGGCCGAGTTGCCCAGGTCGCGCACGCTTGGGCTGTACGTGAACAGGGAATCGAACGGCGGTGAGCAGATCGAGAAGTCCACGGTGCTGTCGTGGATTTCGCCGAGCCGCTCGCACGAGTCGCCCAACATCAGCGCCCATGTTTCGCCCTCGGCGTCGTCTATGCGATAGGTGTCGTCGTTGGTCATGCCACGGTCCTTTCGATGCTCCGGGCGCGGCGCATTTCAGCGACCAGCCCGGACGTGATGAGTGACGCCTCACGCTCTTTGCGGGCGACGTTGGTTGCGATCTGGGATTCAAGTTCGGACAGGATGATGTGCGCCCTGACGACGCGCTGCTGGCCGTAGCGGTAGCAGCGGCGGATGGATTGGTAGTACTGCTCATAGCTGTCTGACAGGCCGACGAAGGCCATGCGGGCGCAGTGCTGGTAGTTGAGCCCTTGTGAGGCGATGCCAGGCTTGGTGATGAGGATCGGGATTCGACCGTCGGCGAACCCGAGCAAGGCATCCGCCTTTTCTTCGGGGCTCATGGACCCGTGGACGTTGTAGCCGCCGGTCGCTTTGGCGATGGCTTGCGCCTCGTCGTTCAGTCCGCACCAGATCAGCCACGGCTCATCCGGTTCGGCGGCCACCAGTTCGGCGGCGCGTGCGACACGTGCGGCCATCGTCTGCCGCCGCACCTTTGCCCGACCCCCGACGCCGCCGAGGTCGGTGGCGAATAGCTGGCCCTCGGCTTCGATGTGGGATTCGATGATTTCGGGCACGATGTCGAGGCCGGGAAGGTCATATCCGGTGTCGGCGTAGCCCATGTCAGACGGTCGGCGGATCGCCACCGCCCATGTGCTCATCCACTCGAACATGGGCCGTTTCGCGTGACCTTTGAGCCGCCATCCCTGGTCGTCGTGGATGAAGTAGGCGGCGAGCATGTGGGTTCGATCCATATGCCCTAGAAACTCGGCTTGGTTGGTCAGTTCCTCCGGGTCGTTGGGTGCGGGGGTGGCTGATGCGCTGAGCCGGTAGGGGACGTTCGCGGCCCATTCGATGAGTTTGGTTCTGGTCTTGCCGGTGGATGATTTGAGGATGCTGGACTCGTCGAGGACGAACGCCCCGACGGTGGCCGGGTCGAATTGGTGGATCATCTCGTAGTTGGTGACATACAAGCCGGGGGCGGTGACGTCATACCCGTCACGTACGTAGGTGGCCGTCACGCCGAGTTTGGCGGCCTCGCGGACGGTCTGCTGGCACACGGCCAGCGGGGCGGCGATGAGGGCTACGTCGTCTGTCATGTGACGCGCCCACTCGATCTGCATGAAGGTCTTGCCTAGGCCCGTGTCGGCCCATACGGCGGCGCGGCCGACGCGGGCAGCCCACTGCACAATCTCAGCTTGGAAGGGGTGCAGCGTGGCGTTGATCGCGCCCAGTGGCACGTCTCGGCCCGCCGCGTTGACTCTCGATTTCTTGGCGCGCAGGAAGTCGGTGTAGCTCATCTCTGGTCCTTCGGGGCATGGCGCAGACCCCGCCACGGTGGGTAGCGGGGTCTGCGGGTTGGGTTCAGGTCAGGCGGCGGTTCGGCGCCAGTGGGCGAGCAGGTCCGTGGCTGTGATCCAGCGTCCGAAGCAGCCGCGTTGCATTCCGTCTGGGTCGGTGATGATCCAGCGGGGCGCGCGGCACAGCGGGCAGTGACGCTTGAGCAGGGACCATTTGCGGCTCACGGCCTGAGTCCTTTCGCTGCGGTCATCACGAGGCGGGCGGCGAGCCAGCGCAGGAGGCGCATCTCAGTCGGCCTCGGTGGGCAGCAGTTCGGCCTCATAGACCTCGCCCGTGTCGGCGTCTACCTTCTCGGCCGCGATGGCCTCACGGAGCGACGTGGCGGGCGGCGGCGCGTTGGTCTTGGCTGCCGGGGTGAAGTCGGACACTTCCTCCGGGGTGTAGCGGATGCCCGCCAGGACTTCGGGACAGGCGAACCGGACGGCCTCGGAGATGGCCCGCCATTTGAGCATCGTTCCGGCGTCCTTCGCCCAGTGGCCTTTGCCCCACAGTTGGGCGGCGCGGGCTTTGGCCTCGTCCCAGACGGCCACGTGGGTGAAGTCGGGATCGTCGGCGCGGACGATTTCGCAGCGGGCCGACTTGGCATCTCCGGTGACGCGGACTTTGTGCCCGGCGGCGCGGGCCAGGGATGCCATGAGTGAGGCGGACAGGCTGGGGGTTCCGTTGATGACATTGATCTCGGCCATTGCGACGACGGGCCGCAACCCGAGCGCATCGCCGTATTCGATGGCGACCAGCACGTCGGCGGGCCTGTTGCGGAAGGCTTGCGGGATGAGTTGGGCGGCGGCTAGCGCTTTCGCGTAGGCGATCTTGTCGGTGAGGCTGGTGTTGTCGGGTTCGATGTGGGCGATGGTCATGCCGCTGTCCTTGCTGTGATGTCGTGGATGAACCGCTCGGCGCGGTCGAGCAGGTGTGCGAATGCGTCCGGGTCGAACGTGACGCGATAGACGGCCATATCCAGCGACGGGCGGCCGTTGGTGGCCCCGGCGAGGCAGGCGACCCAGCAGCGGGGCAGGCCTAAGATGCCCATGCCCCACATGACCTGAGCCTGATAGCCGAGCGGTATGCGGTCGGTGCCGGCCCGGCCCCATCCGTTGTCTTCGGAGCGGTCGTGCGCGGTCTTGATTTCCACCAGTTCGCCGCCGGTCGTGATCCGGTCAGGGTTGTAGGTGGCCCAGTCGTGCAGGTCGTGGCAGTAGGTTCCGGCGCTCGCGGCGTCGTCATAGGTCAGGCCCTTGTCGTCGGCCAACCAGCGGGCAACGCCGTCCTCCAAGTAGTTGCCGCGCCGCATGGCCCGGCTGCTCTCCTTGGGTGCGGTTTCGCCCCTCATGCGGGAGGCCAGTTGGTCGCGGGTTTCGTACGGTGACCAGCCCATGACGGCGGCGATGCTGCTGCCGCCGATGGTGCCGACCCGTGCGGCGTGCCATTCGGGTGTGTCGGGCTGGAAGGTGCCTAGGAGCCTGCTCACCGCTTCCACCGCCAGCCGACAATGTTCGCCAGGGTCAGCCCGAACACGC
>CAYZBB010000221.1:0-7489 GCA_964476495.1 uncultured Actinomycetes bacterium
CTTGGCCTTGGTCCGTTTGGCCAGGCCGAGCATGTTGATCGAGCCCATCACCGAGGTCTTGGTGGTCTGCACGGGGTCGCGCTGGTAGAAGACCGGGGAGGCGGGGCAGGCCAGGTGGTAGATCTCGTCGACCTCGACGTACAGCGGGAAGGTCACGTCGTGTCGCATGATCTCCAGGTTCGGGTCGGACAGCAGGTCGGCCAGGTTGCCGCGGCTGCCGGAGTAGTAGTTGTCCACCACCAGGACCTGGTGGCCCTGTCCGAGGAGCCGGCCGACCAGGTGTGAGCCGATGAAGCCGGCGCCGCCGGTGACCAGGATCCTGCGTTGAACCATCGTGCTCTCTCTCGCAAATCCCTGCGGCGCGATCCGCCGACCTCGTCGGGACTGCCCGGACCTTATCCCGGACACGGCGCGGCGACGACGGCGATCCTGGACCGCGGAGGCAGGCAGTATCGTCTGCCCGGATGAGCGCCAGCACCGCCGAAACCACGACCGCCGACGGGGGACGGACCGGCAGCGGGCGGGGGCGCCCCGTGCTCGTGGGAGCTGCGTGCGGCCTGGTGACGCTGGTCTGGCTGGCACTGGCGAACCGTCAACTGATCGCATCGCCGATCATCGAGGACGGCGACTTCGCCGCCAACTCGATCCTGGTCGACAAGGCGGAGGCACTGCGGCTGCTCGTCGGGAACTACTCCCGCGTCGGCTTCAACCACCCGGGCCCGGCCCTGCTGTATGCCCAGGCATTCGGCGACATCCTCGTGCACCGGGCGCTCGGCATCGCTCCGAGCTCCTACGGGGGGCAGTTCGCCGGCATCCTGGCGTTGAACTCGGTGTGCGTCGGCATCGCGGCCGGGATCATGCGAGCCGTCTCCGGTCGCTGGCTCGCCGCCGTCGCATTGCTCGCGGTGCTGCCGCTGATCAACGTGTGGGAGCCGTACGCGCTGGCCACGACGTGGATGCCCGGGGTGTACATCGCCCCGTTCCTGCTGATGGTGGTCGCCGCGGCGGCGGTCGCCGGAGCGGCCTGGGGCTGCCTGTGGGCGCTGGTCGCCAGCGCTTCGCTGTGCGTGCACGGGCATGTTTCGTTCGCCATGTTCGCCGTGATCACCGCGCTGGCCGCGATTCTCGCCGGCTGGTCGCGGGTGCGTCGGGGCGCCGCGGGGCCGAGTGGACGACAACTGATCTGGGCCGGTGTGGTCCTGGGGATCTTCCTGCTGCCGATCGTGGCCAATCTGGTCCTGCACTGGCCCGGCGAACTGGCCCGATACCTGCAGTTCCTCGGGTCGGACGAGGGCTTCGTGCCCCGCTCGGCGGCGGACGTCGCCGCGTTCACCGCCGGTTACTGGGTAGGTGGCGGCCTGTGGATCGTCGTTCTTTACGGGCTGGCCGTTGCCCTGGCCGTCGTCGCCCGGCTCGCCGACCCGAAGAACCGGGGCGCCCGATTCCGGTTGGACATCATCGTGTTCTGCGTCCTGGAGACGGCGCTGTTCGCCTTCTACGCGGCCCGCGGGGTGGACAACCTCGAGTTCCGGTACGTCGGCTGGTTCATCCTCACGGCCCCACTGCTCGTGTTGTGGGCCGGGCTGGACGCGGTGCTCGATGTGCTGGCGATGCGAATCGATCGGGCGGGCCGGTTCGTCGGCGCGACGGTGTGCGTGATCCTGGCGGTCGTCCTGACGTCCATCGGGACGACGTCGAATCCGTACCGGGGGATGCCGCCGGCGCTGGCCGATGCGCTTCCCGACGGCGACGTCCGACTGGAATTCGACGTGGCGGGCTGGCCGTCCGGCCTCGGCCTGGTGGAGAACGCCCGGCGCGAGGGCTTCCGGGCGTGCGTGGAGGGACAGGCGTGGGCCACCCTCGTCACACCCGTGCTGGTCTGCAACGGCGACAGCCCCGGCCGGTCCTGGCTCGTCCTGGGACCGGGTCAGACGCGCCCGGAAGTCGTTCTCTACGACGACGGCCGGACGGCCATCGCGCCGAACTGACGCCAACACCCGCGCCGGCCCTGATCAGGGCATCCGCGTTGTTATGCTGCCGCAATGAAGCTTTCGATTGTCATGCCCGTCTACAACGAGCGTGCGACGCTGGAATCCGCGGTGAAACGGGTACTCGACGTCGATTATCCGGTGGATATCGAATTGGTGATCGTCGACGACGGCAGCACCGATGGAACCAGGGAGCTCTACCCGCGGTGGGCGGGCGATTCTCGGGTCCACATTCACCTCAAGCCGACCAACGGCGGTAAGGGGTCGGCGATCCGCAAGGGTGCCGAGCTGGCCACCGGCGACTACCTGATCATGTGTGATGCCGATCTGGAGTACTCGCCGGAGGAAATCCCGTCGTTGCTGGCACCGATTCTGAGTGGCGAGGCGACGGTGGTGTACGGGACCCGGACGTTCGGCAGCCACAATGCATTCTCATATTTATATGTATTGGGAAATCGGGCCGTGACGACGGCGGCGAACGTGTTGTTCAATTGCTACATCAGTGATTTGGAGACCTGTTTCAAATTGCTACCGTTGCCGATGTACCGGGCGTTGGACGTGCGGTCGGCGGGTTTCGGCATGGAGGCGGAGATCACGGGCAAGCTCCTGCGGTCGGGTGTGCGCCCGTACGAGGTGAGCATCAGTTACAAGGCGCGGAGCCGGGAGGCGGGCAAGAAGCTGACGTGGCGGGACGGGGTGGAGGCACTGGCGATCCTCGTGCGCGAACGCGTCCGGACCCCCATCGCGGTCTGAGTCCCGCGGACACCGATGGACGTGGCGGCTGATCCGGTCGATCGACCGGATCTCGACCCGGTCGGCGTCGCCGGTCGTGGGGCGCGGCAGCGCGGCTGGGCACGCGTTTGGACGTTCCTGCCCGAACTGACCGCGGTGCTGGTGAGCATCTGGGCGTTCCGCAGCGTGGCGTTCGACGGGCGGCTGCCGGGCAACATCGGCGATGCGCGGTGGACGATCTCGCTGCATGAACACTGGTATCGGGTCTGGAGCGGCCGGGAAGCGATTCGCGACCTGCACTTCTACTTCCCGTTGCCGAAAACCCTCGGTACCAGTGACGCGTTCCTGGTGCAGGGCCAGTTGTATTCGCTCGCCCGGCTGGTGGGCCTGTCCGCCGTCGACTCCTGGGTCGTCGCCGGATTCGCCTTCTTCCTGGTCGGAGCCTTGGGTGTGGCCGTGCTCGGTCGCCGGCTGCTGGACGCGCGGTGGCTCCAGGTGTCGTTCGTGTTGCTGTGCGTGGGCTCCTACGCCATGCAGAACGGTTTCGCCCACGTTCAGCTCTTCGGGATGCTGTCGGCGTCGTGGATCTTCGTCGGGCTGCACGACCTGGTCATCGGGCGACATGTCCGGCGGGCCGTCTGGCTGCTGGTGGCCGTTCCACCGCTCCTGGCGCTGTCGTCCTGGTACGCCATGCTGCTGACCGCCGTCATCCTGGGCTTCCTGGCGCTCGCGCTGGCGCTGGTCAGTTCGCTCGCCGGGATCGGGCGCGAGGTCCGGCAGGTGTCCCGGCGTCTGTGGGAGAGCGCGCGCTCGGTGCCGGGGATCATCCAGGCCGCCGTCCTGGTGCTGCTGTGGGCGGCGGTGCTGTGGGTGTACCTGCCGAGCATGGGCCTGCTGCCCAAGCCGCAGTGGCTGGAGGTGCAGATCTACAGCCCTCGCTGGTCGGACCTGTGGAACGCGTCGGAGGGCGGCGGCGGCATCTGGTCGGCGCTGTACGACCGGCTGCCGCTGGACGGGTCGCTCAACGACCAGACCTACGGGTTCACCCCGGTGGTGTTCGTCTGCTTCACCGTGGCCGGCCTGGCCGCGTTGCGCGGCGCTGTGCTCGGCCGACGGCAGGAACGGCAGGAACCGAGGGAGGCGTGGTCGATCGGCCGGGCCGGTCTGCTGGCGGCCTCGCTGACGATCGTCGCGGTGCTGGCCCTTTTCCTCGTCGACGAGCGCGGCTTCAGCCTCTTCCAGGTCCTGTGGCGGTTGGTGCCCGGGATGGACTCGATCCGCTCCCCGTTCCGGGTGATGATCATCCTGTTCGGACTGGTCGTGCTTGTCATCCTGCGGGCGTTCGAACTGTGGTGGCAGGGGCGCGACCGATCCGGTGAGCCCGCCTGGCGACGACCGGTCGGTCTGGCCGCGGCCGGGCTCTTGGTGGCGCTGATGTTCGTCGAGATGCAGCGGCCGGTGGACGCGCAGTGGACCCGCGCCGAGCTGCTGAGTCCCCAGCTGACCGCCCAGGTGGAACGGATCCGCGAGGACTGCGACGCGGTGATCCTGCTCGCCGAGAGTCCGGACACGCCCACCTGGTTGACCGCGATCGACGCGGTGATCCTGTCGACGGAGTCGGGAGTACCCACCCCGCAGGGCTACAGCCGGTCCGATCCGATCGGCTACCCGGACATCGAGACCGGTGTCGACCCGGCCGCCCTGACCGAGTGGATGCGGGCCGGCGGGTTCGACGGGCGCGCGTGTGCGGTCTCGTCGACCGGAGTCCGGGTCGTCGCCGGCCGGTGAGTCGGGCGGAGTCGACCGGTCCCGCGCGATACCCTCCGCCACGGTGTGACCGGCGGCAACGAAGCGATGGGCGGGGTATGGACCGTTCGGTGCGGATGAACGACGCCGTCGAGGCGCAGGACGATACGCGGATCCTGCCGCTCGTCGACCCCGGCCTGGACGAGGACATCGAGGCGCGGGCCTGGTCGGCGGTCGAGGGGCCACCCGCTCGCCCGGCCATCGACCTGTGGGTGGTCGCGGCCATCGGTGCGCTCGTGCTGATCCAGCAGACCTGGCTGGTGGTCGGCTGGTTCAGCCGATTCGTCAGCGACGACTGGGCACTGCTGTGGGCGGCCGCCGAGTCGTGGGGGCGCCTTGCGCCCGAGCAGCCCAACTTCTGGGGCCAGGCCTACGGGTCGACGCTGGAGTCGATTCCGACCCAGATGCTGCACGCCGTCGGCATCGGCTATCCGCTGGCCCTGCCCATCACCCTCACCGCGGCGCATCTGGCGTCATGGTGGATCCCGGCGGTCGCGGCCTGGCGGCGTGGGCACCGCTTCCTCACCGCGCTGGCCGTGGCCATGCCCGCGCTGCTGTCGACCGAGTACGTGGTTGCCGCGTCGGTGTACGGCACCGCGACCGGCCGGTTCGTCGGCGGCATCGTGCTTGCCCTGGTCATCCTGTTCCCGGACCGCGTGCGGTGGGTGGCCGCGGCGTTCGCGCTGTCCGCCTGTGCCTTCCTGGTCGACACGTCCAGCCTGCTGATGACCGCGCCGGCCTGTGCGTACGGCCTGGTGCGATGCCTGCCGCAGGCCCGGGAGCGGGGCTGGCGCCGGACGACGATCACCTTCCTGCTCGCGCTCACCCCGATCGGCGTCTGGCTGGCGTTCGTGGGCTGGTGGTACGGCGCACACCCGACCGACAACATGCATCCGGCCGCGCCGTTCGCGCCGCACTGGGAGGTGCTGACGGACAACCTGGAGCATCCGGCCCGGATGCTCGGGCCGTACTCGCTCGAACTGCTTCGCAGCCCGCTGATGGTGCTCGTGCTGGCGACCGGCCTGGGCGTGCTGGTCCTGGTGCAGCGCCGGCTGGCGCCGATCGTCGCGCTCGTCACGCTGGTCCTGGTGTCCGGGCTGGTGCTCTCGCTCGGCAAGACCTACGACGACCTGGGGTCGGTGTACTTCCAGGCGGCTCGGTTGCTGCTGCCGCTGCCGATGGGCCTGTGGTTCATCGCGGTGTGCCTGCGACCGCTGCCCTTTCCGCGCAGTTGGGACCGGTGGACCGCGGTCGGACTGGTGCTGCTGCTCGGGCTCACCGCCTGCTGGCGGGTGATCAGCTGGTCCGACCGCGGCGGGGCGCTCGAGGTACAGGCCGTCGTGCCGACCTCGCAATACCCGCAGATGCCGGCCGGCGATCTGCAGGAGTTGTGTGACCGGGTCCGCGACGCCGCCGCCTCCGCGGGAACCGACATCGCGGTGTTCGACGACCGGATCGCGGCCTACGGGTGCGCCGCGCTGATCGGCCCGTCGGTGACGACCGTCTACCCCGAGTATGACCGGCGACGCTGGGTGCTCGAGGCGCTCGACCGACCGCAGGACGTTCCGGTCGTGCTGTACGTCGGCACGCCGCCGGGCCGATGCGAGTCCGAGGGGGAGACGTGCACCCCTGTCGCCCCCGGGATCGTCGCGATCGATCTGGCCGACCGGACCCCGATCCGGATGCTGCACGACATGGAGTTGACGGTCCGACCGTTCTGACCCATGGATTCGACAGTCTGTCGAATCGGCCGGGGTGCTTGACGTATGCCCTCGTGGGGGCCAACCTAGTAGTCGACGTCGGCCATATAGCGGGTCGCGTCCTTCGGACGTCACGTCCAGCGGCTTGCAGGTTCGGCACCGTTCGGGTGTCCCTCGCCGGTGGGGTGTCGCTCCAGAGGGAGACGTCTGGACAGGCGTGCCTTCTGGTGGTAAGCTACTTATTTGCGCTGCCCTCTTTGTGCTGCCCGGATACAGCCGGACCCCGACCACCGTCCCCAGGACCAAGATCGGATCGTCCCTGACCTGGTCAGACACCCGGTGGGTCGGCTCGCCACCTGACCATCCACGACATGCAACCACGACCAGTACAACCCTTGGTTCCGGCCGCTCGGCGAACGGACGGGACCGCGCATCACAGAGTGTCCAGGCAGTGTCTGTCCTCGAAAGGACGAATCTTGGCAGTCACCAGCACGCCCAGGTCCACCTCGGGAAGCAGCCCCAACCGGGTCTCCTTCGCCAAGCTCCGCGAACCGCTCGAAGTACCGAATCTTCTCGCCCTGCAGACCGACTCGTTCGCCTGGCTGATCGGCGCCGCCGACTGGCGGGCCCGCCAGGGGGAGCCGACCCCGAGCGGCCTGGACGAGATCCTTGAGGAGATCTCCCCGATCGAGGACTTCTCCGGCAACCTGTCGTTGTCGTTCTCCGATCCCCGCTTCGACGAGGTCAAGGCGAACGAGGAGGAGTGCCGGGACAAGGACATGACCTACTCGGCGCCGCTGTTCGTCACCGCCGAGTTCATGAACGGCGAGACCGGCGAGATCAAGTCGCAGACCGTCTTCATGGGCGACTTCCCGATGATGACCAGCAAGGGCACCTTCATCATCAACGGCACCGAGCGTGTCGTGGTGTCCCAGCTGGTCCGCTCGCCCGGCGTGTACTTCGACCGCAGCCTGGACAAGACCGCCGGCAAGGACGTGTTCGCGGCCAAGGTCATCCCCTCGCGGGGTGCGTGGCTCGAGTTCGACGTGGACAAGCGCGACACCATCGGCGTTCGGATCGACCGCAAGCGCCGCCAGCCGGTGACCGTGCTGCTCAAGGCCCTTGGCTGGGACACCGAGCGGATCCGCAGCCACTTCGAGTGGTCCCCGGTGCTGCTGACCACCCTGGAGAAGGACCACATCGCCGGCCAGGACGAGGCGCTGCTGGACATCTACCGCAAGCTGCGCCCGGGCGAGCCGCCGA
>CAYZBB010000222.1:0-7436 GCA_964476495.1 uncultured Actinomycetes bacterium
TCCTTCGTAGGTCGGGGGTAGGGGCTGGATCGCTGAGCACCGGTTTGCCCAGAGCCAGGGCGTAGGCCACCAAGGCAGCGGTGATGTCGTGCTGACGGCGGTCAGTCATGCTGACCTCGGCAGCCCGTTGCGGGCAGCCCAGCCGGCGCACAGCACAGCTGGCCGGCCGTCGTGCCGCCACGCCCGATCGGAACGCATCACGGGGGCGTAGTCCGCCCGCTGCTCGGCCATGCGCACAGCGCCGGACGGGTGCACCCAGGCCACCACACTGGGCATCCCGTCGTGGCAGTAGAACCGATCACCGACGCGGTAATCGGGTGGCTGCCCGTCATTGTCGGCACGTTCCGGCGAGCCCGGCCGGTAGGCGCAGTCCGAGCACATCATCCGGCGAATCGCCGGCGGTCCCTCCTCCAGCACAGCTGACGGCGCATCGGCCCGGACCTGGGTGATCAGCGACTCGACGTCGACCTCGTCGAGATGATCGAGATCGACCAGGATCGGGCGCCAGCATGTGCAGCTCTCGGGGTCGTGAGCGGATGCCATGCAGCAGGGCAGGTCAGGGTCTGGTGGTGGGAGGATCATGATCGCCTCGCCCGGGTTTCGAACCGCTGCGCGTCGGCGGTCGCCTCCCACGACTCAGCGCGGAGGCCGTGGTCGGCCAGCCAGGTCGCCTTCTGACGGCACAGGTCCCGCCAGAACTCGTAATGCGTCCTCAGAGCCGAGCGTGGCTCCGGGGCGATGCCCGCCGGCTCGTAGATCTCGCCGAGCAACTCGTCGACTCGATCCCGGCTGATCTTGAGAAGTGTCGCGATCTGCGGCCTGGTCAACCCGCGGGCCGCCATCGCGGCAGCGTCTGCCTCAAGTCGTGCGGCCTTCGGGGTGATCACTGGACACGCTCCAGCTCATCTGGGCGGAACCAAGCCCCTTCGACGCCGACCTCGCCGAGGCAGGTGCCCTCGACGGTGCCGGCGTGGCCGTCGTAGCGGGGCGTCTTCGGGGTGTTGATCCGAACCCGGTCACCGACGCGGAACCCGATAGCTGCCCGGCGGGCAGCGATCGTCTCCTTGCGTTTCTGAGCCCTCGTAACGGTGGCCCCGCCCCCCTCACCCTCGGGACACCCTGAAACGCCGTCCGTGGACGACAGGGACCGGCCGCCGGCCGACTCAGTGTCGGCCGGCGCATCGCGCAACGTGTCGGTCATGGCTCAGCGGGCCCGGCCGCGGAGCACCAGACCCCGATCCGTGCCATCCGTGATCTGATCCACGACCAGATCACGAGCCGCCTCCAGGGTCTCCTGGACCCGGTCCAACACCACCCCGAGACGCAGACCGTCGTCGGACAGCCGATAGCGGAACCTCGCGGTCACCGGGATCGGCTGCTGGCCGACGAACACCCGCAGCCGCAGAGTCAGCCGCTCCGGGATCTCCAACTCACCCTTCGCGCCGGCCTTCGCCGTCGCCTGCTCCTCGTAGCGGAACGCCCGCTGACCATCCGAAGTCCGGTACGCAGACTTGAAGTCGGCCCTGATCGTGGCCTGCAACGACTGGGCGACCTCGAGCATCGTGGCGGCGTCGGGCTCGACCACGTCCGCGGCGGAGTCCTCGACGAACTCGGCGAAGCTCTGCTGGGACGCGAACTTCCCGGACGCGCCCGTCCAGCGGGTCCACTCCGGCGAATGCTGCAACTGCAGGACCAGGCGGTGCTCCTCCCAGCGGGGATCGTCCCCGTGGGCGTCCAGGACCGCAACGATCGACGTGTCCCCGACCCACGTCTCGGCGTCCGAACCGGCGTGCTTGTGGTAGTACCCCAGAAACGATTCGACGTCGCTGACCTGGTAGGTGCCGGCTTTGCGCCGTGGGCCCTCACGCAACGGGGCGCGGAGCTTCTCCAGGTCCACCGTGTGGGCCTGGTAGCCCTCGGGGAGCCGGTACACCGCCGCCAGGGGGCCGTCGTCGGTGACCTCGTCGGCGTCAGCAAGGGCGACACCCAATTCGGTCAGCTGGTCCACCGCGCTGACCGTCTCCAGTTCCATCTCACTCATGCGCGCTTCTCCTCCTTGACGACGGCGATGCCGTCGAAAGCCAACTGGGATGGGTCATTCCGGGTCAGATTCCCGGTGTCGTCCGCGAAGAAGATGCTCTTGCGCGGGTCCGGCTGCGGCAGCTTGGACACGACCTTCTCGGTCAGGATCAGCCGGCGAGCGTCCGCGTCGTCCGCGTCCACCGTGACCGTGAGGGTCAGGGTGCCCTTCTTGCCGGTCTCCAGGACCTGCTCGATCAGCTCGTGCATCTTGTCCGACAGGTCCGTGTGCGTCCTGCCGCGGTTCGTGCTCGTCAAGTACGCCGCAAACGGCTTGACCTGCTTGGGTTCCTCAGCCACGAAGGGCTCCTCTCGGGTTGTGATGACGGACGTCATCGGGTGATTTCGCGGTCCGGTCATGCCGCACCCGCCGATCCGTGGGCCGCGTCCCGGGCCAGCGTCGCCGCTCGCAGCCGGTCGTTGGAGCGGCGCCAGTCCTCGTACGCTCTGGCACGCAGCGCCAGCGTGTGATCGACCAGTTCAGCGCAAGCCCGGTCCTCGTCGACGGCGGCCCGATGCTCGCAACACACCACGCAAGTGCACATGCTCATGCCGAACGCCTTTCGTTGTCAGGGATCTGGTAGTCGGGCTTCACGCTGAGCTCGGCCTCGTAGTCGCCCCTCGTGGGCACCCAAGGCAGGCCGTTCGGCGGACCCCACGAGATCAGGTCCGGCCAGTCCCGGTCCTCTCGCTGACCCCGGAACTGGACGGCCTCAAGGTATTTCGGGCGTTTGTCGGTGCAGCCGTTCGGATAGCTCGACTCGTCGACCCGCAGGCCGAACCCGATCTCGGGCCAGCGACGCCACACCGACGAGCCGATCGGACGGGTGGGCCGCTTCTCGCCGTCGGAGCCGTTTCCGGCATGAGCCTCGATCAGCACCGCCGCGTTGTGGCGGGTCCGCACATCGTCGATCGCGCTGAGGAGCGCCAGGATGTCCCGCTCCTTGTCCGGGTCCTGCCCGATCATGATCTTGTATGCGGGAGCCAGGACGATCAGGTCGGGTGAACACTTCTCGGCGACGTCGCCGAACCATCCGCGGTCCCGGCCGGCGAGGTTGATCCCTTCGGTTCGTGCATGGAAATGGATCCGCTTCGCCCAACCGGACGCGGGGTGCATCCGAGCGATCCCGTTGCCGATCCGCAGGACCGATCGCCTGGTCTGCCGGGTGCTGTTCTCGCAGTCGATGTGCAACACCCGGTATCCGTCGGCCACCCGGCGCCCCGTCCATGGGTGCAGCCCAGCGGCGAAGCACACCGCGAACTGGCGGGTGATCCACGACTTCGCCATACCCTCTCCGCCGGTGATCACGACACGTTCGCCGCGCTCCATCAGGCCTGGAATGAGCCAGTCCTCGGGTTCGTCCGCGGTGCGGAGCAGGTCGTCGTACGTCGGTGGTTCCTCGTCGGCCTGGTGGAACGGGGCCGGGATCGCGTCGAGACCTTCCCGGGCCCGGGCCAGGATCTCCTGCATGTCCTCGGCCGAGTCCTCGCCGACAGTCATCTGCGTGAGCCGGACACCGACCTCGTGAGCCTTCCGCACCCGGGCCGCATCTCGGACGATCGCTGCGTAGTACGGCGCCGACAGGGCAGTCGGGACCAGGTTCATCAGGTCGTACAGGGCCACCGATCCGCCGACGCGGCCGAGCATCTTCTTCGCAGCCAGCTCGTCCGAGACGGTGATCGGGTCTGGCTTCCCGCCGTCGCGAATGAGGTGCCGCATGGCCGATGCAATCAACTTGTGTTTCGGATCGTCGAAGTCGTCATCATTGAGTCGCAGCAGAACTTCGTGCGCGAATTCACCCATCATCACCGAGCCGAGGACCGCAGCCTCAGCGAATTGATAGGGCATTACATTTCCCACGCCATGCCCCCCTTTCCGTCGCTGTGAATGATTCGGGTTGGGTGTGTTCGTGAGGTTGGCTTTGATTCCATCGCCTTGAGGCGGAGCTGGTCATATTTGTCTCGCAGTTTCGGCATCGACATAATGTTGCCGCGCCAAAAGTCGTCATTCTGGCACCAGTCGATCGCAGCGAGGATCTGGTCGACGGTCCGGTGGTCCTTGTCGATGAGCAGCCGGGCGGACCGTCGCCATGCCTTCGTGATCACTGGTGGCTTGGACCCGTTGGCGATGATCCTATCCCGAAGATGCCGGCAGACCCTCTCGACGTCCTCCCGGACGGTTTCATCCCTCTCCTCGTCGGAGCCGTCAGGCTCGGACAAAGAAGACTGTTCCCCTGTTCCTATTTCCCCTGTTCCAGCGCCGGAAGTGCGCGCACTTGTCGGCGCACCGTCGGCGCACTGCGCCGACTCCGTCCGTTCTGCCTGGTAGAGCCACTCTTCGGCCTGGTCGGGACCCGGATTACGCCCCTCGCGGCGGCTGTCGAACTTCTGATGGCGACGCCACGTCACGACGGCGTAGTACGGGCGCCCCGCGACCGTGTAGAACTGTGCGCCGTAGTGCGCCGATATGTCGGCGCACATGCGGCGCATTGCGCCGACATCGATCTGATCGTCATTCGGGAAGGCGAACCCGGCCAGCTCTCGAAGGTTGGCGGTGCCCACGCCGGCGTCGTCGGCCCAGTTCCACATGGCGATGTAGAGCAGGCGTGCCCACGGATCGGCCGGGTGATTCGGTGACGACCAGAACTCCGGCTTGACTGCCCTGATCCGCATCAGCTTGCGTCCCTCGGTTTCGATTTGCGGTTGACGGCAGCGGTCAATTCGACCTCCGTGGTGGGTTGAAAGATTGACTGCGAGGCGGCCGGGTCGTGTTCTCACTTGCCGGCCCCCGTCAATCCGATACCTGACGTTATCGCTGATTTTTCACCGCGCAGCACCGGGTCCTCGCCCCTCATGCGGCCCGCCTCCGAGCAATCGCTGCCCGGCGGAACTCCCGGGTCAACGGATGGTCCCCACGGCGACGGCTGAACCTCTTCTCGGCCGCCGATGCGGTCACATCGAGTTGCCGCAGAATCCGGTCGGCTGGCAGGCCGATCTCCCACAGTTCGACGGCGTTCTCGATGAACACGTCGATCATGTCGTCGATGTCCTCACCCATGGCCGGATGGGCTCGCGGGTCGTCGATCGTGTCGTCATCCCACGCCAAGGCCGGCGCCCAACCTCGCTGAGCGGCCAAGCGTCGGGTCTTCCGCGCGGAGATCCGCTCACCCTTGGTCGTCTCAGGTGGGAGCGTCTGCCACAGCTGCTCGTACAGGTCCGCGATCGCCACCCAAGTTCGGACGTAACAGGTGTCGTATCTCCCCGAGATCACCGCGTAGAACCCCTGGTATCCGATCCCGGCACGCCGGCACATCTCCTGCGTCGACCACCCCAGCACCGCGAGAGCACGCAGTCTCCTCATCGCACCCACGGCTGGGGTGTGCTGCTTCGATCCGAGCTGCCGGACCGTCGGCAGCGGGACCGCCAGGATCCGCTGCTCCGTCGACCTCGTGATCCTGACCGACGGCGGCCGGCCGCGGAACCCGTACACCAGCTTGCCGAGCGACGAATACGAGACGCCCGACTCGGCGCTGATCGTCTTCAACCCCCAGCCGGCCGCCCGTACCCTTTCGACATGGGCACGGGCCGCGTCGGCCGGCACGTACAACGACCGGCCGTACGCCTTGTCCTTGCGGATCTGGACATCGGCGTCGCCGCGCGCTCTCGTGCACGGCCAGCACCGGCATCGGTCGCACGTGTAGGCCAGCCGGGTGCCGTGCTCGTGCTCCACCCGCTTGTGGTGGCAGGGCTTCGGGGTCCGATCAACCTGCGCGAGACGCGCCCAGAACCGCTCCGACCGTTCGTTGATCTCCAGGTGTCGCTCGCACTTGTGCAGCCGAATGGAATGCTCGGCCATCCTGCGGCTGGTCAGCTTCGTCCGAAACCCACAGGATGGGCAGGTTAGTTGGGTGTCACGAGGCAGCTTCATGCCGCCACCTCGCCGTGCAGCACAGCCCGGAGGCGAAGGCCTATCCACTCACCCACAGCAGGAGAAACGGCATTCCCAAACCCATCCGTTTGGTTCCGCGCGGATCCCCAAACGATGAACGTGCCCTGATGGTCGGCGAAATCGACGTCGAACCCGCACCCCCGGCCAACCTCGTGCGGACCCATCATCCGGAAGTAGCAGTCCTCCAACGCGAGATCAGCCAGAGCCGCACGCCACTCGGCCGTCAGGGTTCCGAGCGGGTCGGTCACCGGGTGGGCTGCGGTCTCTGAGCCGGTCGAGCCGTTCTGCTTGTACCAGCCAGAGAACAGCAGCGACTGAGAGGCCTCGGCTGTGAATGTTCCAAACGGGCTACTGACCGGGTGAGCGCGGTAGGAGGCCTCGTCGATGGAGCCGTTGTTCTTGATGAACCCAGCAGCCGTCAGTAGGCCCGGGATCTGGTCGGAGGTGACCGTCGGCATCGGCTCGGCGTGCGTCGTCGGGGTGGTGTTCTTCCGGAACGGCACCACCCCGGACAGCAGACCCAGCGTCTCCGATCCGCCCTGGGTCGGCAATGGCTCATCCATGCCGCGGGGCGCGCCCTGGAAGTTGTCGATCGCCATCGCGACCGGCGGCGTCAGGACACCGGTCGAGTTCGTCGCCGGCTGGGTCCACAGCGGCTGGCCAAGGCCCCTGCTCCGGCACTGGGATCCGGGATGCTCGAACGAGTTCGCCATCTGCATGATCGCGCCCGTCGACAGGATCGCCTTCTCGTGCGTCGAGGTAACCGTGTCCATCGGTTGCGCGAAGTTCTTGCCGTCGCCGTTGTGCCGGTGCGCCGCGAACACCGCTCCCGTCGACAGGACAGCAGTCTCCTGCTGGCTCGTCTGGGTCGCCAGCGGCTGCCACGGGTGCCGCTCCGACCCGTGCACAGCTTTGGCCGGCATGAGGACGGCGGGGAACTCGGCGAACCGCTGGCGGCACCGCTCGGCCCGCGCCATCGTCGCCGGCGCAAGAGGCTTCTCACGGTCACCGATCCTGGTGCCGAGGTTGGTCAGGTCGATCGCATGGATGGACGGGGTCGCGACCGGTATCACCTCGCCGCGACAGCGAGGGCAGGTGTACCGGTACTGCTTGCCGTACCGGACACTCCCCGTAGGAGGGACCCCGGTCTTCCACGTCCACACCGACTCGACGACCTCGTCACAGCGGCCACACCAGGCGGCCGGGCGGTGGTCGAGATCCGGCGTCGGGAGCTTCCGGTCCCAGAACGCCACGTAGAGGCGGTCTCTGGACTGCGGCACACCGAAGAACATGCTGTTGAGGTAGAGCACCCGGTGCTTGTAGCCGAGGACGTCGAACTGCTTGAGCCACCATCGGTACGTCGTCCCGTCGCCGACCTTCGGCTTCCCGGGCAGCGCCGGGCCCCACG
>CAYZBB010000223.1:0-7405 GCA_964476495.1 uncultured Actinomycetes bacterium
CCCTCATCATCCAGCGCGCATTGGGTGTCCTGGTGGCCGCATCGCCTGATGATGCCGAACACGAGGTCGAGAGCGCTGCAGCGCGCGAGTGCTTCAACCAGGAAGTCGTCGTCGACGCGTCCGCAGTAGTTACCCTAACCGGTCTCAGCGACCCGGCCCGCCTCACGGGTCGGTACCTATCGCTCGTTACCCCACCGGCAGCGATGCTCGGTCTCCATCGCTCGGCATTTGACATACGCGGACTGGCCGGCAGCCCCTGTTCCACGCACTGGGACACCGAGCGCGAAAGCATTGTCGTCACCGAACTCAGCGATGAGGAATTCAAACGGCTCCACAGCCGGTCTGAACGCGTGCAGAGCTACACAGACCGAGTAAGCGTGCGCGCGATCACCAGACGCACAGGGCTCACTGAGTTCGCGAACCAACGGGAGCACGCTGAGTGGGTCGATGTCCTCCATCTCGCCCTCGAAAGAAAACTTTCGATCTGGAGCGACGACCTTGGTCTCCGCCGACTCGCACGAGAAATTGGCCTTGTCGCGTTCGGGACACCCGCAGTGGTCGACGCGATACGGGACCTTGCACTAGAGAACTCGATGGACACCGACATTGACGCCACCACGATCACCGAGGCCTTCGACACCCACGTCGAACTTGCCTCCGACATGATCGTCGACCTTCCGTTGGGAACTGAAGGGCTGCTTCGAATTGCCGAGGCTGATGGATGGAAAGCACGCGCAGGTGCCTCCGTGCTGGCGCGGCCATCATGGTGGATCGCCAACCCGGGCGGGATCTACGCCCTTCGACACATCTACGGCATGGCCAAGGACAGGGCCCCCGACGATCTGCCAGCATGGCAGTACGCCGCCATGTACGGAACCGCACGTGCACTGCGACCAGAGGCGACGCCCGCGATCCTCGCAATCCTAGCGATGATCGCGTATGGCGAAGACGAACCGACAGACGACTCACGCCTCGTCGGCCTCCGCCGCGCTCGACAGATCGCGGCCGACCTCAGCCATCCCGACCCCGCGACCGCCGTTGCGTCGGCTGCAGTCGCTCTGGCCAAAGCGGGAAAGTGTGCTGACCCGGAACAGCTCACTGCCCGCATCCTCGGGGCGCTCGACGTACCCAGACCCAAATAGTTAGTCCGGCTAACTAAACACTTCATCCGCCGTGAATGGGTGGACTTCTGCCGACGTGCTGAGACCGACGAAGCTGGTTCGACAGCTAGCAGCTAGACATCCCTTCCAGTACGTCGACGTCGACTCCAACGCCGCGATCGTCACCCCGCACTCCAGCAGCCAGTCCCGCATCACCAGCAACGACCCGGTCGTCGTCTTGAACGTCCGCGTCTCGCTGCGCCGGCGGTCGCCGCCGATCCCCCGGCGTACGCACGCACACGGTCAGCGTGCCTTGCCGATGTCGATCCCGGCGACCCGCTCGAACATCACCTCCATGACTCCCACTCCCTTCCCGAGCGACGACAACAGCCACGCCGCCCGGAGGGCCCTCTGCCAGGAAACAGACCCACGTGCTCTACGGCAACAATCCAGCGGCACCCGAGAACCCAGCGCGCATACACCTCTACGGGCTCAACCCGCACCAGTGTGACCCGACGTCACCGGACCACCAGGCCATTCTCATCCACCAGCGCGGCGACCAAGATCGCTAAGGCCTACACCTTTGGCACGGGGCGCCTGCGGCGCCAGTTCAAGATCAGATAGCTCGCGGAATCGGCCGGCATGAAGGTGCGTGGTGATGAGTCTGTCGCGGATGGCGTCGGTCGCCTATCTGGTCGACCACGTCGCTGCCGGCGACGGCCGAGCCGCCGACCCGGGTGCTTCACCGCTCACGCGGTATTACACCGCGGAGGGCTATCCACCGGGCACTTGGTTCGGTGACGGCCTGGCCGGGCTCGGCGCCGAGCACATGGTCGGCTCGGAAGTGACCGAGGACCAGCTCCGGGAGCTGTTCGAGCAGTCCCGGAGCCCGTTCGGCGGCCAACAACTGGGCCGGCCGCCGGCGAAGTACCCGACCCGCCAGGAACGGATCGACCGCCGCGTGAGCAAGCTGCCCAACACCCTCACCACGGAAGCGCGAGCCGCCTTGATCGAGAAGATCACCGCCGAAGAGAAGGAAACGAGGACCCGGGCCGCGGTGGCCGGGTTCGACCTGACGTTCAGCGTGCCGAAGTCGGTGTCCGCGTTGTGGGCGCTCGCGCCGGCCCCGGTGCAGGAGCAGCTGTACCTGGCGCACCGGGCCGCGTTGGCGGCGACGTTCGAGCGGATCGAGGCGGAGGCCGCGTTCACCCGGCTGGGCACCCACGGGGTGCGCCGGGTCCGCGCCGCTGGCCTGGTCGCGGCCGCGTTCGATCACTGGGATTCCCGCAAGGCCGACCCCCAGTTGCACACCCACGTCACGGTCGCGAACCGAGTCCAGGGACCGGACGGTAAGTGGCGCACCCTGGACTCGGCCACCCTGCATAAGGCCGCGGTCGCCTACTCCGAGACCTACAACCTGCTGCTCGCGGACGAGATCTCCCGCCGCACCGGCCTGACCTGGGACCAGCGGGAACGCCAGACGGGCAGCAACCGCCGCGCCGGCCGTGAACTCTCTCCGGTGCCGGACGCGTTGATCGCCGCCTACTCCCAACGCTCCAGCGACATCGAGGCCGCCGTCGACGCCGCCATCGCGTCTCATCTGCTGCGCACCGGCAGCCGGCCGTCGGCGAACGCGGTCAACCGGATCCGCCAACACCTGACCCTGACCACCCGCGACGCCAAGAAGGCCCCGAACCTGGCCGAGTCCGTCCAGCAGTGGCGCACCACCGCCGGCCAGGTTCTGGACGACGACCCGGCGATCTGGGCAAGTACGGTCACCAGCACCGCGGCCGCCGCCCCACCGAAGCTGCTGCGCTCGGTGGACCTGTCCGACGAGCAGGTCGCCGGGATCGCCACCGCTATCGTCGACGCAGTGTCAACCGCCCGCCCGACCTGGACCCGGTGGAACCTGACCGCGGAAGCGATGCGCCGGCTCGCCCTGCAGAACCACCAGTTCCAGTCGGTCGCCGAGGCGGTCGGGGCGCGCGACCGGGTCGTCGCCGCCGCTGAAGCCCTGTCGGTCTCGTTGACCCCACCCGAGGTCGCACCGCTCCCGGTCGAGCTCCGCGACGCGGACGGCGCGAACCCGTTCACGCTGCCCGAGGTGTTCACCTCCACAGGCGTGCTGAAGGCCGAGGACGACTTGCTCCGCCTGGCCGACGACCGCACCGCGCCGGCGGTGACCCCGGACCGCGCCGACCGGATCGCCCGGGAACCGTTGCTCGACCGCGGGTATCCGCTGGCCGTCGAGGATCAGGCGCCGGCCGCCGTGCACATCGTCACCTCCGGGCGCGTGGTCGATGTGCTGGTCGGTCCGGCCGGCACCGGCAAGACGACCACGTTGGCCGGCGTCCGCGCCATGTGGGAGGCGCAGCACGGACCCGGCACGGTGGTCGGCCTGGCCCCGTCGGCGATCGCCGCCCAGGTCCTCGCCGACGACCTGGGCGTGGTCACCGACAACACCGCGCAGTGGATCGCCCAGCAGGACCAGCAGGACCGCCGCGCCCAACGGATCCGCGACCTCACCGACGCGATCAGCCGGGCCGGTGACCAGCAGCGCGTCGACCGGCTCCGGCAGGCGCTCACCCATGCCCAGGCCGAGTTCGACCGGTGGCGGCTGCGGCCCGGGCAGCTACTCATCGTCGACGAGGCCGGCATGACCGACACCTTCACCCTGGCCCACCTCGCCCGGCAGGCCGGCCAGGCCGGCGCCAAACTCCTGCTCGTCGGCGACCCCTGCCAACTCTCCGCGGTCGAGACCGGCGGCGCGTTCGGCCTACTCTGCAGCACCCGGCCGGACCCACCCACCCTGACCCAGGTGCGCCGGTTCGTCGAACCCAACGGCGCTCGCCGCACCTGGGAAGAACGGGCCGCCGACCGTCTCCGCGCCGGGGATCACACCGTCCTGACCGAGTACGCCGCGCACGACCGGATCCGGTCCGGCGAGGCGGACCAGATGACCGACCAGGCATACACCGCCTGGCTGGCCGACACCCGCACCGGTCTGACCAGCGTGCTCATCGCCGCCGACAACGACACCGTGGTCGAACTCAACCGGCGCGCCCAAGCCGATCTGATCACCGCCGGGCAGGTCGACGACACCGCCACTACCCCGGTCCGCCATGGCCTGTCCGTCGGTGTCGGCGACGTCGTCGTCACCCGCCGTATCGACCGCACCCAAGCCGACGGCACCCCACCAGCGACAGGTCGTCGGGGTGACGGGTTCGTCCGGAACGGGCAACGCTGGCAGGTGGAACGCGCCCACGGCGACGGCTCCCTCACCGTCCGCCTGCAGACCGTCAGCCAGTCCGGCACCGTGCCGATCACGCTGTCCGCCGCGTACGTCCGCGACCACGTCGACCTCGGCTACGCGACCACCGCGCACCGCGCCCAGGGCATCACCGTCGACACCAGTCATGTACTGGCCGACGCCCTAACTCAACGCGAAGCGTTCTACGTCGCGATGACCCGCGGCCGATACGCCAACACCGCCTACCTCGTCCTCGACCCTGCCGCCACTGTCCGCGGAACCATCGAGCACCCCATCGGCGGGCCTGCCGACCAGGAATCCTGGACCACCGAGCAGGTCGCCGAATCGATCACCGCCCACTCCGCGGCCGACACGTCCGCACACGAAACGATCCGGGTCGTGCAGGACAATGCGACGTCGATCCGGCAACTGGCCGACGAGGCCGACGCGATCGCCGCCTACGCCCACGACCTCGCCGCGACCGAAATCCTCCTCACCATCTTCGGCGACAAGCCGGCAGTCAGGAGCCTGTTCGACGACGAGCATTTCCCCGACCTGGTCTTGGCCATCCGCCACGCCCACACCGCCGGAATCGACCTCGCCACCGAACTACCGCGGCTCGTGCACACCCGGCCATTCGAGACGATCACCGCCAGCAGTTTGGCCACGACCATTCACACCTACCTGCGCACCCGCCCACAACAGCGCCGAGCCGCATTGGTCGCCGGCATCATCACCGACGCCACCATCGGATTGTCCGACCCCGACATGGTCGACGCCCTTCGAAAGCGATACCAGCTCATCGAGCAACGCGCCGACTCTCTCGCCACGGCAGCGCGAGAATCCCAGCCGGCATGGACCCGCGCTATTACCCGAATCCCGGTCCACGAGGAAGCGGAATCGGTGCTGCGGATCGTCGCCGCGTTCCGCGAGCGGTGGGACATCACCGACGATGCACCCTTGGGTCCGCGTCCCGACCAATCCGCGGACCGACACCACCATGCCGACTACAAGCGGCTAACGGAAATGCTGACCTCGAGCGCAAGAAGGACGCCGACGCCCACCACTGTGGAATTCGAACAGCCCCGAACGGCCCCCGGTCGAGACCTGTAATGACGTCGCTGCCGCCCGAATCAACCGGTCGTCTTGGGATACCGCGAGATAGCTCCCAACCCTCACCGCCACTTCTGGGTGGCGCCCATCAGGGCGCCAGCGGGCAAGACCCGGCCGACTGCAAGCGGCACGGTCCCGCCCGCATCGCACACCCACCATGATGGGAGCCCCCAATGCCCGCACGGATCACGATCGACGGCAACCTCACCGCCGACCCCGATTTCGGGGTCAGCACCGCCGGCACCAGCTGGGCCCACCTGCGGGTCGCCAGCCACGAACGCGTCAAGCGCAACGGCGAATGGACGTCCACCGAGCCCGAGTTCTACAACGTCACCGTCTTCGGCAAGACCGCCGAGGACGCCGGCGACACCCTGCACAAGGGCGACCGGGTCACCGTCGAAGGCCGCCCCGAACTGGACCTGTTCGACCGCCGCGACGGTTCCACCGGCGCCGTCGTCAAGGTCTACGCCCACACCATCACCCTGACCACCGACGACACCCACACCGATCGCAACGGCCGCGACGCCTCCCAGGACACCACGCCGACGATCCACCACACCGGGGAGGCGACCATGGTCGTCGGCGTCGGCCGCACCGCGACCGCCCTGCACCGCACGCTCAAGGACCACGGCTTCCGCTGGTCGTCCGCGACCAGCAGCTGGAACCTGCCCAACGACATGGACGTGCTCACCCGCACCGCCCGGGTCAGCAACGTCGTCTCCGTCGCCCGGGAGAACGGCCGCGACATCCCCGTCGTCAACCATCCCGCCCCTACTTCCACCACCCCGGTCGCCGCGCCGACCGCGGGTGTCGCCCCCTCCCCCGTCCCGGACCAGGCCACCAGCAACGGACGGTCACTGTGAGCACCCCACCCATCAACGGCGTCGACCACGATCGCAGCCGTCACTTCACCGCCCACGTCATCGAATCACTGCGCGAGGACTACCGGCTCCGCCCTGACGAAGCCGACAAAGCCGTCGGCCTGTACCTGCGACGCAAGGCCGGCTTCGCAACCCCCGACCAAGCCGCGCTCGAGGCCTACCGATGGTGGGCACCCACCGTCGCCCCGAACGTGGTCATCGCCCGGGAGGCCGAGCAACGCGCCCACGCCCGCCAGATCGGCCAGCCAGACAGCAGCCCGATCGACTCCGCCATCGACACTGTCGACGAGGACGCCGACCGCTCCCGCAGCGACGTGGCTCAGGCGGACCTCGCGGCAGCGCAATCAGCGCTGGACATGATCCGAGACCAAGGCCAACGCCACGGATTCACGACCGACCAGGTAGAACTCGCCCGTCAACTGCGCCAGGTCCTGGACGAATCACCGGTGTGGGACACGATCACCCCAAGCGAATCCGCCCCCAAACGCCTTTACACGGATGTGGACGATCTGGAGCCGGCGCTACGCCCGGACACCGTCCGGGAACGCGACGGCTGGGACGACATGATCGTCATCGACGCCGCGTTCGCCGGCACCATCGTCACCGTGCTCCGCGCACCCGGCGGCGTGGGTCCCTCCAGCTACGTGTTCATGTGCGACTCCCCTGGCGGCCGGGGCGCCCAGCAAACCGTCGACGTCACCAAGATCGGCATGATCGCCGCCGGCGACCGCGCCCCCGACCCCGCCCGCGCCGGTGAATACGAGAACCTGGGCAACCAGGTCCGCAACCACCTGATCGGGCTCGCCGGCGCCGTCGCCGAGTCCCGCGAAGCCTGGCAGGAACAGCAGGCCAACCGGCTCCACACGGCGCGGGCCGCTCTTGAGAGCGCAGGCGTCGACACCGGCCGCGGACCCCAACGGGCCGCCCTTGGGCGAGCCCGGTGACCCAACCCTCCTTCGACCCGACACCGTTCGGGAGCCAGACCAGCACGCCGCCAATCCCAATGGTTAGAGCGTAATCGATTTCGTGGACACCGCTTAAGCGGCGAGTTCGTGAATGTT
>CAYZBB010000224.1:0-7369 GCA_964476495.1 uncultured Actinomycetes bacterium
ACTCCTCGATCTGCAGGGCGTCCCAGATCGAATGGGCCGCCGTCTCGGCCAGGTCATCGGGCAGCAGGTGCCGGGTCTCCGAGCAGATCGGGGTGAGCTTGCCGACCCTCAGTTTGCCTTCGATGATCCGGCCGGCGCCGGACCCGCCGAACACGCTGACCACCGGGACCATGGCCCGCACCTGCGCGAGTTGCCGGGACGAGAGGGCATGGTTGGCGCCGGCCTTCGCCAGGGACCCACCTGACCAGAGCAGGTGGAACACGGCCGGTGGGAGTTCGGGGCGGCCGAGGTGCCGCCAGAACAGATCAGCGGCGTGGTCGCGGAGGATCCCCCGCAGTGAGTTCCCCGACACGACCGGGATTTCCACCGGCCCCGACGGGGTCATGATCTTCTCGCGGCGCAGGTAGGAGACGGTGCCGGAATGTTCCCCGCCATGACTGAGCGATGACAGGAGGGTGGCGACGCCCTCGATGCGGACGTCACGGGTCGGCTCAACAACGGTAGTCACGATGATGCCTCTCGGGTCAGCTGCCATGCGAGACGAACACGCAGGCAAAGCATTTGGGGTTGGTCGCGGAGAGCAGCGAGGATCGGCTTCGGGTCGGAGGCGAGGACAGCGTCCAACGCCATCCGGTCAACCAACTGCGTGGGCGGTTGAGCACCCAAGGATCGGGTCAGGGCCTCCCACCAGTGCCCGAGCGTGGGTCCGCGGTAGCAGCCGGCGCGGACCCGGTCCGGGAACCGGTCCCAGAAGGTGAGGGCCCGGTCGCCGCCCCACACGCTGCGGTCCCGGCCGCTGTACGCGCACGCCACCAACAGGGCGGCGTCCCGGACGGCCTGATCGTCAACGGGGTGGTACTGGTCGACCACCGCCAGGCGGTCACTGATCAACATCTCCAGTCTCCTTCGGTTTCCGGGTCGCTCTCGCGGCGACATCGAGGTAGGCAGGGTGTTTCCGCCACGGGGTCAGCAGGTCCCACGAAGTGAGCGCGTGGATCTGCTTCTGGGTGGTGAGTTTCGTCAGGATCGGCCACGGCGGCGCGGGTTGAGCCTGGGCTGTCTCGCCGAATCCGAGGTCCCGGAGTTCGGCGTAGGCGGCCAGCCTGCGGACGTCGTCATGGGTCCAGCGCAGCGTCTCGTCGTCAACCCGAACCGTTCCAGGGTCGGCCCAGGGCAGCAGGTGTTTCTGCCGGGACTGCGGCACCAGAACCCACCACCCCCGCTGGCCAGGCATGGCGCACAGTGCCAGCCGGAGTTCCATGGGTCCAGCCGGGACCAGTGGTTTCCCGGGTGGAGCGATGTGTACCTGCTGCATCGCCACCCGGTGTCGGACCGCCCATGCGCCCGCTGGGCCGAGCGCGAGACCTTGCGGGTCGGCGTCGCGGTGCCGCATCCGGTCGATCGTCGTCAACGTCGTGGACACCTTGGCCACCGGCCACACCGGCCCTTGCTCCCCGGTGATCGCGCACACTCCGTCCCTCGGTGTGGGCGGCTCGACCACTTTCCGAGCCTTCCCCTGAAAGTTAGGTGGCGGCTGGCCCGTCGCCTCCCACAACGCAACCAGAGGATGGATCATCATCCGATTCCTTCCAAGTCGCTGGTCAAATGCGCATGCCCGGAGCCGGATCTCGGGCAGACGTAGGCGCGTTGGGGGCGGGAGCCGTTCGCCCGGAGTTCCCTCTCGCAGGCCTGCGCCTTCGCCAACGTGTCGAAGATGATCTTCGGCTTGAGTCGGGGAAGCTTCCGCCGCTTGCGTTCCTCGATCTCGGCCCGTGGCAGCGCGCAGCGGATCGGCCTGCCATTGAGGGTCAGGCGCGCCCACTTGTGCACGATGATTTTCGTGGTGACCGCGCGGATCCGGTTCACGGCGTCCTCGGGGCGCCGAGCCGTCTTCAGTCGGACGCGGGTCACGACTCACCGATCCTGAGTGCGCATGATTCGCACCACCAACGGCAGCGGACCCGGCAGATCCTCTCCCCGGCTCCTACCCATGCGTCGCATGCCGCGCAGCGAAACGCGTGCTTGCTGATCGTCCAGTCCGTCATTGGTTGCCCACTCGGAGTAGGACGGCCGCGTGGCACCAGTCGATTCCGCCGGGGGCCGGAAGGGGACACCAGCAGGCCAAGGAGAATCCGCGTAGTTCGAGGATCTCGTCGTGTGTGGGGACCCTATGCCACCCGGCGGCGAGCGCCGCGTCGAATGCTTCCGTGGCGATCTTCCGGGCTGTCAGGTTGTCCGCGCAGCGGACCGGGTCTCCCATGCGTCGGTGTGCTGCGTCGTAGGTGTCTGCGTACCACTCCTGGTTCCGCCACACGATGAACGGGTTGCCCCAGTGTGACGGTCTGGCAACACTCTTGGCGCCGAGTGGAAGCCGGTAGCCTTTCCGCCGGCTGAGCCGTAGCCGTTCAGGCGGTTGGTCATGAGTTGTTGACATCCTGCGCCTCCTTGTCACGTGTGTCGCTGACGGCTTGAATTTCGACGCGTAGTGCTTTCCGTCCGGTGTGTTCGACGCGGCAGCGTTCCTCCCGCACGTGCTGCCACCCATCGCCTTTCGGGAGCCACCCGGCGTCGACGAGGGCGTCGATCCAGACTTTTAGGGTGGGTGCCATTGATCCGGCGTCCCGGACTCGGTGGTCGTTGACTTCCCACACCATCGTGATGATCACCGGCCCGGCGAGGGTGCGGCGTTCGGTTGGTGTGAGGACCCGGCACGCGGCCTGCCATGCGGCTGCGTGCCGGAATTCCTTGGTGCGGCGCGCCTTCTTCGCCCAGTGCAAGCGGTCGTTACTGCGGAGCGGTGGTGTCTGCCAGCCGGCGGCCAGGATCGTGATCATCGTCGAGTTCCTTTTTCAGGGAGTCTATTCCGCGGTCGAGGTGTTCAATCGTCATCCAACTGATCACGTCGTGTTCTTGTCGGGCGGTGCGCTGGTACACGCCGATGCCACGTTGCCGGGTCACGACGCGAGGTCCCGCCATGTCGCTATCGTTGCAGGTGGGACGTCAGTGTGGGTTTCCGCGGCCGCAGCGGCGGCCGTGAGCGCTGACCGGAGGTGGCTCACTTCCGTGGCCAGGCTCTCGGTGCCACCACCGGCTGCGAGATGGTGGTTCGCCGCCCGCTGGTCGATCCGATCAAGCGCGTCCCGAGCGTTCACGAGGCACCGCCGAGAGCTGCCGTGTATTGCTCCAGCTCAACGTGGTCTGCGTCGAGAACGGCCAGCAGCGAGGGATAGTCGGGGAAGGCTCGCTCGATGGCCGTCCGGCGGAGGTCGGCCAGTTCCCGGACTTCCTCCCGGGCTGCGATGCTGCATGCGTTCACCGGGCCGCACCCCCGCAGTGCTGCGCGTCCCACTCAGGCAGCCGCAGAATGGTCGCTGTGGCCCGGTCCTGGTTGAGGCCGGTCGCGAAAGCCAGGTCGCCGATGCAGAACACGGCGATGTTCGGGACTCGGTCCGCGTTGGTGTACACCCGCACATGGGTTGCCTCCGCGAACTCGTCGGGATCTTTCCCGCCGCCCCCGCTGCGGTCCTGATTCGCATCGGCGCAGCCTGCGAGCAGCGCGCCTGCGGCCAGCAGCACGAGAATCTTTCGCTTCATGTCAGTCTCCTGGTTCGTCGTGGTGGTGGGTGATGGCCCGCCAGGTGCGAATGCTGACCAGTACCGCAGTCGCTGCTGCTGCAACGCCAGTCAGGGTGAGCCAGCGGGCGGTGTCGTTGGCGATGCGGACGGGGTCGAGTGGCCACAGCCGCCACAAGCCGAGGTTGGGCCGGTGGTAGTGAGTGTCACTCGCGAACCGTGGCGTGTCGTCGGAGTAGGGGCGAGCGTGCCAGTAGCCAGTCACGTCCGCCATCCCCGTTTCCGGCGTCGGTATTGGTTGGTCATTTGGCGTATCCGGGCCCGGTCAGACTCCCGCCAAACCCACTCCGGCACGGTGACCATCTGGTCGTCGTTCATGACGAACGTGGATGCGACGTGCACCCAGCGGCCGCCGATCTGCGCATGGATGGTCATGACGCCTCCGGGCTGGTCCACCAGCAGTCGACGATGGCCGAGTGCAGAGCGGCGGCCATGATCGCGTCCGAGTCGCGGAGGCAGTCGACTACGTCGCAGCACGGGTCGTGAGGCGAAATCGCCGGTGTAGGCGTCGATGCCGGTCCAGCGGACGTAGCGTTCGCCTGGCGCTATCCACCGCAGGCAGATGACGCAGCCGTGCCGCTTGCGGGCCGTCAGCGTCTCGGTGCGGTTGAGTTCGCGGGTCACGATGACATCTCGTCCCACACGATCGTGACCCGTTCGGTCCACTCCTCGCCGAAGAAGGTGTGGTGCTCGTCCCAAGCGATCCCGCCGGGCACCAATGTGAACCCGGGATTGTGGCGTCGGCGGGCAGTCAGTCGCCTCCTGGTGTCGATGGTGTCGCTGGTCCACTGCCGGACGACCATGCCGTCGCGCTCGTGGGTGACAGTCGCGCGGCTCACGACTGGTCTCCCGTGTACTCCGGGAGCGGTCGGCGACGGTCGGACTCATCCCCGCAGGGCCGCCCCGGCCGCCACCCGTACTCACGGCAGGACGGGCAACGAGTGTTGCTCCACCCATGCCGCAGCCGGCGGTCTGCGACGTCGGCAGCGTCGACATACCCCGGTGGCAGTGGCCAATCGTGGACCGGGTTCGGGCACTCAGTGCCCCGTGGGCCCGGACGGAGATCACCGCCGCAGATGCGCACCGCGGGGATGGTCTTCCGGGTCATCGGACGACCTCCGGGAACTCATCCCAAATCCGCCCGTCCAGCATGCGGCCGTTAGCCTTCTTACCCGCCCGGTCCACCAGCTCCTCCCCGGACAGCACGCAGCCGCCCGACGAGTAGTAGTGCGTGCCATCGAGGAGGACCCTGTGCGATCCGGCCTGGCCGTTCGTCGGTCGGAACTCGCCCCACTGCTTGAACAGGAACGGCACGCCGCTGGCGACACACTGGTCGCGGAGCATCCGGACCCAGTCCGGGTGCATCGGTCGAGCGCCGCGCCCAGATTCTCCGCCGGCGATCACCCATTCGATGTGCTCGGGCTGGCCTCGGTGCATCGTGCTCCGATGCCAACTGTTCAGCCACGGCGAGATGTCGACCGATCCCAGCAGCGGCTCGCAGGACAAGAACCGTACCGCGGCCGGGGTGTCCAGCAGGGCGGGGATGCGGATGTCCGCCCATTGCTGGTTCTCCACGGAGACACCCAGCCAGACATTGGAGAGCGGCCACCAACCACCCGGCCACCTCTCAAGGCGGCGATAGGGATGGGCGTCATCCTCCGCCAGTGCCACGGCCTCGAAGTCGACCTCGCGACGGAAGTCCTCGTCGTTCAGCAGGGACCGCATGCGCGCGTGGCGCTTCGTCAGCACCTGGAAGGTGTGTTGCTCGGCCAGCGCCATGACGGCAAACACCCGGGCAATGAAAGCGTCCGAGACGTCCTTGTGGAACAGGTCGCTCATCGAGTTCGTGAAGACGCGCTTCGGCTTCTTCCACGAGAAGGGCTGCAGCAGGACGTCCGGATGCTCGGTCACCCCGAACCCGGGCCCGCTGGTGCGCGGGTCGCCGTCCCGCTGGTACTTCTCGCTGCCCATCGCCCTCAGCCGGCGGGCCATCGACAGGGCGTAGCAGTGGTCGCATCCCGGGGAGACGCGGTCGCAACCGGTCGTGGGATTCCAGGTGACGTCTGTCCACTCGATTCTCGTCTCAGCCATGGCTCATCTCCAGGTGCGGGTTGCCCAGGGGCAGGTACAGCACGTCAGCCGGCAACGCGAGCTTCGACCATGCGAACGACCGGTCGTCGCCGAACACCACACCGCGGGTCCGGTCCCAACGACAGGCGATCGTTCCGGCCGTTGATCGGACGACGGCTCCGCGGGGCAACGCGTCCAACTCCGCGGCCGTGGTGACGGTCCGGGCTTCGGTCATCGGGCACCCTCCAGCATGCTCCGCGAGACGCCACCTAGGGCCCGCGCCAACTGATGGTGTCGGTGCCACAGGAGGATTCCGCCGGCGGTGGCCACGTTGTTCGACCACGGTTCGGCCGACTCGATCTCCACGAGTGCATGGCAGCGGTCCCGGACGGCCATCGGCAATCCGTAGTCCTCAGCGCCCAGGAGATATGCGCCGCGAGCCGGATGGCAGTACGAGCCCAGCAGGGTCGCCCGTGGGTCCATCTCGACGCCGGTCAGCGGGGTCGAGTTCGGCAGATGCTCGACCACGTCATCGACATCAGCGAAGTGGAACAGTGGGATCGACCGCTGCGCCTTCATGGTGTCGGACGCCTGATGCTGATACCGGCGGCCGACCGTGAAGATGAACGCCGCTCCGTACAAGGCAGCCGAACGCCACAGGCTGCCGACGTTCGCCTCGGTCTTCGGGTGGTACACGCCGACGGCGAAGAAGCCGCGCGCGCCGCGCATCTGAGAGCGACGGCTCATCGGGTCTCCTGCGGCGTGCTCAGCGGAGCGGTTCGGTAGCCGCTGCGTCCGCGTTCGGTCATGACCCATCCGGCGATCCGGTAGGCGGCTTCGGTTGGCCACCGTTGCGGGTCGGTGGTGGTGATGTTGACCCCGGACCCGTAGGTGTCGCCGCCCTTCCAGCCGTCATCAGGTTGGGTCGGGATCCCGCCAGTAGCCGTCCAGTCGACGATGATGCCCTCGGATCGACGGCGTCCACCCTTGGTCCGGCCCGACGTCATCCGCTGCAGCTTGAGGCGCACCGGGTAGGTGCCCTCGGGGAGCAGGACGAGGTCGTCTGTCTCTCCGAGGTCCTCGTAGAAGTACCTGCGCGGTCCGCGGACCCACTCAACGGGATTCAGCGGGATCCGGGCGGACCGCCAACGGGCGAACTCACCCTTCGTCCACCGGTCTGGGTGCACCCAGGCGGACATCCACAGGTCGCCCCCGTCGAACCGGACGGCCAGGTCCCGGCCGTCGTACCGGTGGTCACGGCATCGGCTGATCCGGCCGGCGAGGCGTCGGCCTTGGCCGATGCCGTAGAACACGCCGGATCCGAGGATCAACAGGTGCCCGTCCCATGGGGTTTCGGATCCGTCGGTGCCGACGTGGAACCGGGCAGCCAGCCATTCCCGGCCCGGCCGCCGCAGGATCGCCTCGACATGCCCGTTGAACACCTCGGGGCCGTCCTCGCCGCGGCTGACGGTCAGGAACCAGCGGCGGTGCACCCAGGTTCGTCGGGCGGCGGCGGCGTTGCGGCGGCGGACCTCGTCGAGGGTGTGCAGGTGCCAGTGCAGGCCGAACATGTCACGGATTCGGGACGTCGACCAGTCGCTCATCGTTGGTTCCTTCGTAGGTCGGGGGTAGGGGCTGGATCGCTGAGCACCGGTTTGCCCAGAGC
>CAYZBB010000225.1:0-7222 GCA_964476495.1 uncultured Actinomycetes bacterium
GTGCCCACGTCGATCCCGCTGATCGTGTAGGCATGGCCTCCGAGGTTGCCGCTCCCCCAGTTGAACGCCCCGTCGCGAGCGGTGGTCATCCCTCCCCGCCAGGCGGTGCCGACGACGGCCGTGAGGTTGCGGACGCAGAGATACCGCACGAGCTGGGCCAGCGACGTGAGCCGCAGGCACTCGCCCGAGACCTTGATCCGTGGGGCATCCAGGGCCGATTGCGGCGGTGACCGATCGGTGTAGTCGCGGTAGTTCGCCTCGGTCCCCGGCCAGTGCTCCCAGGCGATGACGCCGGACTCCATCACCGCCATCAAGGCATCGGAGACAATTGCCCCGTCACCCCGGATCGGGCGTCCGTGCCGTGCCGAGTAGTCGCGGGCGCACCAGTAGATCCAGAGCGGCGACAGGGCAGGCATGCCCGGCACGATCGGTCCGGGGATCGGCACCGACAGGTCATCGGGCACCCGGGCGTTGAGTTCGAGCATGTCGGCGATGCTCTCACCGACACAGCACCCGCGCCCGGCCAGCTGGGCGTGATCGCGCGGATGCCGCCACCGCCAGAGGTTGAAGCTCTTGGTGGCCGAAACTCCCTCATCCGTGATCTCCGGCGCGAGCGCGATCTGAGCCGCGATCGACGGCCAGTGCTCGGGCGGCGGCTGGACGCGGCCGAGGGGTGGATCAGTGCTCACATCCCCTCCGCGAAAAGCTGCTGCACCACGGCGGGACGGTGCTGGGGCAGGGCCTCAGCCACCTTGATGATGGCTGCCTTTTGTGCCCGCTCTTTGATGAGATAGAGCATCGACTGACAGCACTCACTGAGCGCCTCACCGTCGGGTCGGAACTTGGCGATCAAGAGCCCGCCCTCAAAGAGTTGGGTCATTTCGCGTTCGACGATTGCCGGTGTCAGTTTCATGCGTCGCCAGGGCTCCACGGGTCCGTAGTCGTCGGGGCGTCGGGTGCTGAGGTTGGCGGTCATGGGGTGCGTCGGGCTCGTCGGACAAACGGCAGTTCAAACGTTGACGGTTCGTAGCCGGGGACCTGCACGCGCTCGATCGGCTCGGGAGCACGCTCGATCGCGTCGGGCGTGAAGTTGGCCATCCCGCGACGCCAGCCGTTCTGCGTGACGAACCGGGCCATCATGTCGCGACCTTCGGGCGAGCACCCGAACCAGTTGAGGTCGATCGGGCCAAGGTGCAGCACGTCGAACGGCAGCACGATCCAGTCGTTGCGGCTCCAGTGCTGCATAAAAGCCGCGTCCCCGCCGCCCGCGTGCGCGAAGCTCACGTCGTACCAGGGCCGCTTGTGGACGATTGCTGATGCGTGGAAGAGTTGGAAGAAGCCGATCGGCGCGTTGTCGCGGGCACGCGGCCACTGGCTCCAGGGAGCGTCGGGCGTCCACTCGTTGGGATCGCGGCAGATTCGGCGATGACAGCCGTAGAGCCGGGTCGGGATCGCGATATCGACCGGGAGCACGTCGGGGAAGATCACGTCGGCGTCGTGGATGCAGATCCAGCCGTGCCGGCCCATCACATCAAAGCATTTCTCGATGCAAAGGCCCTTGTTGAAGCGAGCCCCGTAGGCCGTAAAGTCGTCGGTCTCGTAGACGTGGACATTGGGCACCGACCGCGCCACCGCCTTGACCGCCTCGTCGCGGGGCGTGGTGATGACGTAGCACTCGGCCATGTGCCTCATGTTGGACGCGAGGCAAATCTCCAGTGTTTTCGCGTACCACTCCCCGACAGCAACGACTAATCCTCGCATCGGAAGCATTGACATCTATCCGCAGGTGTGTATAATGCCTGTATGATCCGAGTCAACTTCCATCTCACCGAACGACAGATTGCGTGGCTTCACGAGGAAGCCAAGAAGACCGGCCTCTCGGTCGCTGAACTGATCCGCCGATCAGTCGACGCCTACGCTGAGAAGGCCGACAAACTAAGGACAAAGAGGGGCCAAACCTGATGGCAACGGGCGTCTACGCGATTCGATGCCTGGCCAACGGCAAGGTGTACGTGGGGAGCGCGTCGGCATCGATCGCCAAGCGATGCGGCGACCATCGTTCGTTCTTGTGCCACGAGAAGCACGCAAATCGGCACCTGCAAGCGGCATGGTTGAAATACGGCGAGGCTGCGTTCGAGTTTAGCGTCCTTGAGGAGTGCCCGCCGTCGGAGTGTGTCGCACGGGAGCAGTACTGGATTGATGCCCTGAGAGCAACTGATCGCACCGTTGGATTCAACATCAGGCCGAAGGCCGACAGCAATCTCGGCATGAAGCATGGCCCTGAGTCGCGAGCCAACATGTCGGCGGCACTCAAGCGACGAGTTCGCCGCAAGGAGTCATACGAAAAGATTGCCGCCAAGCTTCGCGGCAAGGGATATGGCCCAGAAGTCCGGGCCAACATGTCCGCTGGACAGAAGGGCAAGAAGCACAGCGATGCCACGAAGGCGAAGATGTCCGTAACCCGCAAGGGCAGGAAGTACAGCGACGCACACAGGCAAGCGATCTCTGACGGCCACAGGCGTCGAGCGATCCGGCTAAAGGCTGCTGCCGCCGGCCTGCTCCCCTTCATGCTTGAAGAAGCGTCCTGAGCGTTCGCCAGAAACCACCGACACCCAACGAGGATCAACGATGGCTCGCCAGAACCGACGCAACAGAGAAGCGATCAAACTTGGCACGCCCCTCCGTTTTGTCGACAGGGTCTTATCTGGCGAGTGGGTCTATCCGCCCGAAAGCGTCGACGGAGCCGACTTTCTGATGGACCTCGAAGCCAGGCTGAAGTTAAGCATCGAATCGGCGTTCGTAGTCGACGCAACGGCAGTCTGCCGATACCAAGAGGAAATGAGTCGCAGCAAGCAAGTGATCGATGTGTGCAAGGATATCCCTGGCTTTCGGTTGCCCCATGCTCCGCTGTTCGTCGAATGCGAAGGGAGCCTTCAAGAGGGCAAAGACGCATTACTGTGGGGGTGCCTGTTTGAAGAGGAGATGCCTGTCACGCCCGTCATGGGGCTGGACGGTCGCGCCGCGTTCATCACAACGGCAGTGCTGTTCCCGCCATCAGTAACCGACAAGATCATTCCACCGCAGTTGCTCGGGTTTGTTCTTACCGATAAAGACGGGTCCGTCCTCGAATTCAGGTCGCACATGCTGATCGGCAAGTGGGATGAGGCCATGATGCGGCCTTTCTTTAACACGCTCATGATCGCCCCGCTGCTGGCAGTCTCATTCATGAACTTCAAGGGCGTTGAGGTCTGCCCGCACGACCCTAACCCGGTCGTGAATCAAGCGAGACGCAAGAACGGCAAGAAACCATTCCTTCGCTACCACACGATCGAGATAACGTCGGCCCGAAAGGTCATCGGCAAGATCGACCCCGCCGACCCCTTTGGCTTCAGGAAAGCCCTGCACGCCTGTCGCGGGCACTGGGCTATCTACAAGGATTCGTTTATGGGTCGCAAGCTTGACAAGCCGCTCGTAGTGTGGCGGCCCGCCCACCTCAGGGGGTCCATCAAAGAGGGGGTCGTGCTGTCCGATTACCGACTGATGGCACACGAGCGAAACTAGTCCTGATCGACTAGAATCGCCTCCACTCAGCACCGCCTCCACTCGGGGCCGGGCATGCTGGACTTGTAGACATACCAGCTTGGGCATGTCTCGGCGTCGTACCCATCGACGGCGGTCAGGTACACCTTCAGCCCGTGTTCTTTCGCGAACTCGGCCACCGCCCGTTTGACCCCCTCGTGATGCGGATGGTCGGTCCAATCGTGGCCCGCGAGGATGCCGTGATCGGAGATCGTCGGCCACCAGGCCCAGAGGTCCGTCGCCACGCTGTCGAAGTCGTGCGCCGCGTCGACGTATACGAAGTCGACCGAGCCCGGCCCGAAGCACGAGGCGGCGGCCGCGCTCGACGCGCGAATCAACTTGGCCCGCGGCGAGTGCGGCTGAATGTTGGCCACCGCCATCAAGTAGTCTGCCTCGCGATCGAAGTTCATCTCCCCGTAGGCCGACCAGTCATCGACGCCCCACCATTCCTTGATCTGGGGAAACCGATCCAGAAACAGCCGAGACCAGTTGCCGCGATCGACGCCGACCTCGACGCATCGGTAGAGCTTGCGCCAGTTGCAGAGGAGAGGGAGGTCGTCTCTGTGCCAGATCTCAGGCGACGGCAGGATCAGCGGGGAGGTCACGGGTTCGCGGCTCCCATCTCGATCTTGATCTCACGATTGACCACGAGGGATACGGCTCGGATTCGAGGGTAGATCAACTCGTCGTCGGCTCCCGGCTTCGGCTGTCGGTTGTCGTCGTTCATCGGAACCCACACCCCGTCCACGAGTACCTCAAGGATCAATCTGCCATCATCGCCGCATGGGTAACCGTAGAGTTCGCCCCGCTCGTCGTCGGCTCGCCAGACCACGAAGCTGGCCGGGATCGGCTGGCCGTCGAGGGTCACGATGCGATGTCTCGCGGCGTTTTCACCGTCGAACGACCAGTCGATAATCACGGTTGGTCTCTTGGTTGGGTCCGAACCCGCCGCCAGAGCCGGCGGCACAGGTAAGCGACGGCGGCCAGCGCGGCGCCGGCCACCCCCACCAGCACGAATACCGCGTAGACGGCGGCGACGAGTAGGCCGACCAGCCAAAGCGAGGAAGCGATCAACCTCATCGGCGGCTGGGCGAGGTGTGCGGTAGGTATTCGGTGCTCGGTCTCGCGGACCTCTCGACGACCCCGATCGACTCGATCACCCGCACCGGCCGCTGCTTGGCCTTCGGCCTGGCAATGTGTCGGTGGGTTTCGCTGAACTCCTCGGCTTCGCCGCCGATGGCGAACTGCCCCGGCCGCCTCATCGGGATCGCGCAGTGGTGGCACATGCCCCCGACCTGGTTGGCGAACTCGGCAAGCGGCTTGCGCCACCATCCCGGTTCCACCTCAAGACCCCAGTCGGGCATCGCCTCCCCGCTCCCGGCCCAGTCGGCGTTGTCCGCGTGCAACGCGGCCATGTGAGCCTGGATCTCGCACAGGAACGCTCGCGGCCTGCCGCCGACGATCGCGATCGCGGCGCTCCATGTCGCGTTGATGTCGCACGACCCAATCAACTTGATGCGTTGTTCTTCCGGGATTCCCGCGTCGACCATGCTGATCCACGGGGTTCCGTGCAGCGAATCCTGCGTGAGTCCGGCGGTCGTGTGAGCCTTGCGGGCGTCGAGGGCTTCCGGCCAGTCTCGCTCGAACTCGGCGTAGGCTTCGGATTGCATATGCACGTTGACGTTGGACGTCGCCGGGTTGAACGTGATCCTCGCGGTACTCCCCTTGCCCATCAGGTTGTTGGTCCACAACCCCCGTTGTGGGAACGGGACGCGGGCGCGAAGGATGCGGCAGTAATCCTCGAAGTATCGAGACGTGCATGGGTTTCCGCCGAAGCAGCCGACCACCCCCCAGTAGCCGTCCAGCGACGCAACCGCTTCCTCGAACTGCTCCGGCGTCATCACTGCGGGCTTGCTGACGAGGTTGGAGCCGGCGGTGCATCCGAAGCAAGCGAGGTCGCAGGCGCGAGTCGTCACAATCTGGATGATCCCTCCGTTCCAGATCCCGAGTCGCTTCATGCTCGGGGTCACCATGCGTTCGGGAACGCCGTAGATCATGCGATGCTCCATGTCGTCCTCAAGCACTCAACACATCGTCCCCGGCTCGCCTTGCGGCCGTCGTCGTAATCGCCTCGGGCCGCGTGGCACGTCGGCAGGTCGCATCCGCAATGATGGTCACGGTAGAAGCAAGAGAGGAGCATGCGGGTCACGGCGTGATAGGCCTGTACATCGGGCCGGAGCGAGGGGGGAGCGGCTTCGGCTTCGCGACCCAGAACGCCGAGCCTCCATTCCGCGTGGCGGCGGTGGATGGGATCGGGGGAGACGAGCATCTCTTCGAGTCGTTCGCGGAGCGTCATACCGTCCATGTCACGCTTCCGGGGTAGAGGCAGTAGAACCCGGAGATTGAGCCGGACCCGCCGGTCTCCGACATCGTGACGGAGCCGTTCGCGGCCCGAGCTCCTCCCGACCCGTCGGGGCAATTGTACGACCCGACGACGCCGCCGGTTGAAGCTGGAGAGTGAGTGAACGGTGGGTAACTGTAACTGTTAATGCATTCCCACCAGTCCGGCGGCCCTAAGTGGTGGACGAGTGACTCGCACCCCTCAACCCATCCTTCGTTCAAAACACCCGAACAGGAGAGGATGTACTGCACTTCCACGTCGTCCGTCTGGTTGATCAAGCATGGGGCATTGACGCCGGGAACCCATGCTGGGTTGTCGATCGTGACGTCGCTCCGACTTACCACGATCGAACCCGTGTAGCTTATGCCCCCCTTGGTCATCGTGACCGTTCCGGCCGGAGTCGTCAGGTAGATCGTGGTCGGGAGCATCAGGTCGCCGCAGCACGCATAGCCTGAGAGGGCGCCAAGCGGGTAGGTCTTATTGGTCGTGCCCCCGGCCGTCACCGTGGCCGACGTCGGCAAGGCTGTATAGCCGGTTGGGGCTGACGTGATCTCGATCGTATAACTGCCGGCCGGCAGGTCGAACGTCACGCACCCATTATCGCCCGTCGTGCCAGTTGCGATCGTCTCGCCCCCCTGTTTGATCGCCAACGCCACGCCTGGCAAGTTGATAGGGATGTCGCCGCACCCCTTGGTGCAAACGATGAGGACGCCGTTGCAACAGCACCACCAAAAGCCCACGGTTCAACTCTCCAGGTTGGTGCAAGAATTGACGTTGACCGCGTGCCATTGCCCAAGGATGCGATTCAACGGGACGACGGCGCCGACCTTGATTTTCTTGTCGAGATTGAAACTGAGGCAGTCGTATTCGTCGCTTGTGAGCCCGCCGTAAGTGGGCGGGGACGTGCCCATGTCGACAGTCGTATAGAGCTTGACCTTGCCGACCCCCGGCCTCGTCGCGCCCGAGGCTTTGCCGATCTGGACCGTCACCTGTCCAATCCCCACATCGCCGGGACGACACCCGATCCGCACGATCGCCCACTGCTCGCCCGTGCCATAGTAACCGTAGGGAACATCGCCCTCTTTCCAGAGGATCTGTGCGGTGCCGTCGAACGACGATTTCAAAGCCCCGGTTTGGCCGTCCTCGATATCGGCGTAGGTGTGCGTCTCGTCGACGACGTTGACGCGGGCCATGCAGGCACCCGCCACCCACGCGCGGACGACCACATCAGGCGGTGCGGGC
>CAYZBB010000226.1:0-7207 GCA_964476495.1 uncultured Actinomycetes bacterium
ACCTGATCCGCCGCCCACGCCGGCAGCGGCACCGCGAACGAGAGCGCGAGGAGGAGGGTGGCGCAGCGGAGCGCCACCACAAGAGAGATCGCAAGGGCTCTTGCCGGTCGTCGCATCATTCCCTCGGAATCGCGAGTAGGCTCAGCCACTCGGCTTCAGCCGGACGTCCAGCCATGCCCATCTTAGACCATGCGCCCGGTGCCACGTTCGGCGAAAAGTCAAACGGCGAGAACCACGATGCGTAGAGAAGCCCCTTCGGCGCCAGTGTGGGCAGGCGCTTCACAAATGCCGCCTGCTCTATCTCCGACGCGGCGTGCCACGACACCTCGGTCACGAGGATCTTCTTTGCTCCCGCGATCGTCTGCATGGGCGCGTAGTAGCTCGTCGGCACGGAGGAGGCCGTCGTGAACCCAGCGATGGCGCTCGGATAGGTCGTGAACGCAAGCGCGTCTACGGCGAAGCGCGCGGCGCGCGCAGCCGCATCCGAGAGCGCCTTCACACGCTCGTACTGGAACACCGTGCAGGTCGTAAGCGACGGCTTGATACTCTTGAGGCCTCCCGCAACCGAACTTGCCCGCGTCGCCACTTGTGCGTCGGCGCCGTCGACCTCATTCCCCACGCACCACACCGGGATGTCCGCCGTCGCGAGCACGGGAGCTGCGGCGGCGAGGTAGCCCGCGATGGCGTCCGATTCCGGGACGTCTGTGACGACGATCGCCGGCTTCATCGTTCGCGCCTGGATCTGTTGCGCGATGGCCGCGACTTCCGCAACCGTGGACCCGTGCGCCACCATGAATTCCGCATGTCCAGCGGAGAACGTCCAATACTGCTGCCACTGCTCCGGAGTCGCCTGGGGCACTCCGCTGACTGCTACAGCTCCCGGAGGCCAGATCCCCGACAAGCCGAGCGCCATCGGCCGCGTCGTCTTGCACGCGGCGAGTAGTCCCAGCGCTGCAAACAATATCTTCCCACGCATCAGATGCAGCCGACGAGATGGAGATTGCACGCACCGACGGTGACACCAGTCGGACACGAATTCGTTCCGGTCGTGGTCGCGTAGAGGTTGGTAACACCTGTCGCGGGGGAAACCCACCTCGACGAGTCGACCTCGTACGGCGCCGTCGTGGTCCCACCGTATACGCACACACCCGCGGTGCCGGTCGAGGAGTTGAACTGCACCATGCACGGGTTCGCCGACACGTTCTGAATCAAGAGCCGCTTGCACGTCCCGCCCGAGCAAATGCCGGTGAGCGTTGCCGCGACGTCTGTGCCCGACGCGCCGGGGTCGAAGGCAACTCCAAGGGGAACAGTGGTGCAGTAGTTTCCAATGCCAAGCGCCGCGATGGCCGTATTCAACGTCGTTTGATTGGCCGACGTTGATGCGCCCGAAGGAAGCGGCAGGGACGCGGCGGTGAGCACCTCGACCAAGAAGGGAGCCGCGCCATTGGCGATGATGGCGTCATCGACCATCGCGGGGTAGAACTTGTTCTGGACGGCGCCGATGCCACCAACGGGGACCGAGGCGGCCGGAGGCGCAGCGCCGCTCGTGGCGATACCCGTCACGGGCTGCGTCACCGCCGACCCGTCGACCTTCCATGCCGTGGTATTCGCGGTGTTGCCGGGCTGAACCGTCCACGTCCCGGACTGCGTTGCGGCGACGGTGCCGCTCACAGGCTGGGCGACGCCTCCAACGATACCCTCAACCTTGAGCCCACCGTTGGCGCCAAGCGCCGTCGGAAGCTGCCCCGTCTTCGCGGCGGTATAGGCGGCGCTGCCGTCGCTGAGCTGTGCGGGGAGCGGGTTCGCCGCGCTCGGCGTGGAGCCGTTCAGCTTCGTCAGGTCGATAGTGCCACCGCTGCCACCACTCGGGACCGAGCAGTACAAAGGATACGCCGACGAGTTCGCGTGCCACTGTCTGTCGGTTGCGTTGTAAACATACGCACCAGACGGTTCGAGCTTCTGGTAATCCGGAATCAACTCCGGGTACACGGCGGGTTCGGCATGGACCGACGCAGCCACGAGCACCAACACCAACGCAATCTTGATTGATCTCATGCCACGGCCTCCATGATTGAAACGTCGAACCCGGTCGTCATGCCGAGCGCAATCGCCTCTGTTATATCGGTTTCAATGATGCCGACGTTCGTGTTTCCGTATCCACCCAAGTCGTCGGCGTCGAGAAAACTCACCACCAAAGCCGACCGACCAGCCGCGCCCCACATGGCGCGCATGTCTGCGATACCGTCCGTCCTATTCTGACCGATAACGCTGAATGCCTGCCGAAACTGCCGCCGCTGCCTCGCGGTCCATATCGCGCCCGTTTGGCCACCCACGCGCGTAGACGGGTCTGTGTAGGCATAGCCACGGGCGTGTCGGCCGACGGTAGCCCCGGCGATATCGACGCGACGCCCAAACAGAATCAGCGGCGTTTCAAGACCACCGGCCGGCGCATCCACGTCGCTCACCGCGTAACTCCACGCCCCAAATGACGTTGTCGGGAAGATCCCAGCCCACACGTTGGCCGGTGAGCAGCGGGTCAGCGTGACGAGTAACGATTGCCGGGCGGTAACGTCTCGGTAGAATCGAACCACGGCGGAATCGCTGTAGTTTGCGCCCACAACCACGACGAAGTTTGCCGAACATGTGACCGCGAAATCGCAAGCCTTTCCCGGGATACCAGCCCCGCCCAGCCACGACATCCCTAACGACGTACCAGACGGAACAACGCAGTTTTCCGCGAGGCCGTCTGGCGACGATTCGGTATCCGGATTCGATACCACGGCGTCGATCGACGGGAAGTCGTAGGCGAATGACCACTTCACGGCGATCTCTCGGAGTACTGCTCATCGAAGATTTTCGCGTCGATAAGAGCAACCTCCGCCTGCGCTTCCGCGAGTTCGAAGGCACCCATCAACGCCGAGATGTCGTGAATCAGCCTATCGCGATGGCTCTGCGCTTCGCGAATCGCCTGCATGATCCGAGCGCTTTGTTCTTTCGGATCGCCCGCGCACTCGCGAGCGATCTTATGCAGAATTGTTTCCTTTGTCATCCGCACCTCACAACCGATAGCTGCATGTAGGACGGCGTAATCGTCGACCCCGGATTAATGGGGTTGAATACCTCGATCGCAACCGAGTCTCCGCCTGAAAGATCGACGACACCATGAATTGCGACCGTTCCACCCAGAATGGTTGTATCGAGACCGATTACAGCACCGAGCGATGGGTCGATCGATGGATTGCTTGGGTTATCGGTGTAGATGATTATGCGAAAAAGATAGACCTCGTTCGCATCACCACGAAGCGACCCCGTGAAGTGTACTTGATACAACCCGTCTTGGGTGATGTCGATTTGATTGCTCGCTGCATTTGCAGTTGCATTGTACTCTATCCCGTCTGTGTCGAATCCTTCGAGCTGATACCACGTCGCAGCGCTGGTTAATGTTTGCGCCGTCGATCCATCGAACACGCTGATGAGGGCATGCGCAAGCTTTGGGGTTTCGTCCTTCGTTGCATAGCGTGGACCGTAAACAACCGTGCCGTTAAGGTTGTCCTTCACCCATGCAGTGGTGTTTCCCGTGCCCGCATCTACAGCCTTGTGCGTTCCCGCCGCCGCGTTGAACCGAACGAGGCACGCGTCGCCAACGGTAGCGCCAGCCCCGAGAGCCAGGTTCATCGCGTCGAAATAGTTGTGCCGCGTCACTGAGACGCCAGCCGCGAAACCGGGCTGCGATCGATACGCACAGGCGAACGAGTCCACGATCGCGGGACCAGACGCAACCTCGGTGTCACGGAGCTCTAGCGTCGAGCTGTCGCGATTGCCAGAATTCCACGAGCGGTTCTGAAAAATCGTAAGGATGTCGAGGTTCGAGCCGTCTTCTTCGCGCCGCCACCACAGGTGGATCTTCGTGTACTCGGTTCCATCTTCCACGTCCGGCACGACTTGCAACCACGCGTCGCGATTGCGCGCCTGTCCACCCGTGTAGAGCTGAGCGCGGAGCTTCACCAAGTCCGACGATTGACGAGCCCCTGCGCCACTCGTCGCCGTCGTGCGATTCTCCGCCAGCACGCCGAGACCGCGATACGCACTGCCGTCGTACGATTCGAGCCACGCGTTCGAGCTTCCTGCATCGCGAACGTAGAGATCGCCCTCTACGCTTGCAGCACCCGACGGGTCGCCCGTGTTGTCGTCGTAGTGCCACACCCCTCTAATTGGCGTGCTCAGCGCGGCGCGTGCGGAGTCGCTCGACGTACTGGTGCCACTCTGCCGATATAGCCGCAGGATCTTCGCGGAACTGACGTGAAGCGCGCCGATCTCGGCGTCAGCTTGCGCAAGCGCTACCTCGCCCGCGGTGTAGCGCGTGCGGCCAAGACGGATATCGTTTGCCTGGAGCGAGTCCGCGTACGTCTTGAGCCACGCTGTCCCAGCAGTAAACGTCGTCGTTCGGAGGTATAGAGATTCAGCAGCCATGATCCCTCACCAAAACAAGCTCTGCGAGTAATCCGACGACTCAGCGTTTAGGATCTTCGACCCCTCCGAGATCCACCCGCCCTTTCCGGAACCGTAGTCCGCCGCCTCGGCTTTCTTGGCGTTCGACCATCCGGTATCCCATGACGTTCCGATCGCGGCACCGCCATTCGCCGCGGAGAACACCTCCGTCCCGTCCATGATGAGCATCACGCTCTGTGCGGCCTCGACGGTGAATCCAAATCGCCAGAACGTGAACGTCGAGATGTCGGTCTCCGGCTCATGAGTGAAGCCAAGGCACATAACCAACGACCGTGCAGGGATCAGGCGCCGGACGTTGGAATCCTCGCGGCTGCCGATGAATCCGACGTCGAGGCTGTCGCCAGCAACAACGGAGAACTGTGAGTCGAGGTCACGTGCGCTCGGCCCCGCGTCGGGCTCGATGCCATGAACGCTCACGCTGTACGTGGTGCTCGGAAGCCCCTGCATGGCGAGCGCCGCGTCGATGTAATCCTTCATGTCCTGCTTGACGTACAGAAACCCGAAGGTGATCGTCGTCGACACCTTGGTATCGTCGTTCGCGGCGATCGCTTCGTCGTTTCTGCGCTCACTGACAGTGATGTGCCCCGCGTCGTCCTGATACGGGAATCCTTGCTCGGTCGTTCCATTGGCCGCATTGAAGTACGGCCCCCAGTCCTGCGACGCGACCGACATCGTTCCCGCGATGCAAGACACTTCGTCGAACCGAAACACGGCGGGAGGAGGAGCATACAGATTGACCCGTTTCCACGAGACCTTTCCGTCGCTACGGATGTACGAGAGGAGCCCCGCCTCCTGGCACAGCATCGCGTAGAGATCCTCGACGTTTTCGCTATCGGTGATGTACCGACGCACGTCCGGCGACGAGGAATCCTGCAACAGTGCAGCCGTTGCGAGGTCGATCTTGGACGGCGGCACGCCAGCGTGATCCACCAGTAGGCGAATCAGGTTTCCGACCGCCTCCTTCCGGTCCGGATTGAATACGGCGAGGACGTCGGTATTCGCGGTACGCGCGCCACCGCCTTGGGTGAAGATTTTGAAACGGAGCGGATCGAAAACGAGGTCTTCGTTGTCGAAGAGAACCTGCGCCCATGCGTTGAAGATATTGGTGTCGAGGTAGAAGACGCCGCACCTATTTCCGGGGCCAGCGGGTCCATGGAACGTGAGAAGTCCGCCGGGGACGGTGTCATTCCCCTCGCGCCGCAGGTAGTACGCCTCGCCGTTCGCGATCGTGGTCGCGACATCGACGAATGTGCGCGCGCCCTCGATCGGAACCTCGTTCCCATCCGCGTCCGTCTTCGACTGCGGCGGCTGCGTGTCCACCATGATGACATCATGGTTTCCGCCGCTAACCGGGTGGATGGGGTCGCCGTTGAGGTCGCCGTAATCCACGTAGACGTAGCGGATTTGCTCCTCGGCCGTGATCCCCCAGTCGTAGACGTAGCAGGGCGCGAAATGGCCGTGGGTATCGCCCATTTTCCCGAAGATGACGGGGATCGGCTTACCTTCGTCTGGGTTCTCGATCGTTTCGGGTGCCAGGGTGTCCGCGCCCTCGACGTCTTCGGGGCAGATCCACATCTGGACACGACCGGATGCCGTGACAGTTACCGGCCCCGTTCCCTGGAAGATGATGTCGCCGAGTGGTGCAGGATCAACAGGGGCTGCTCGACCAACGACAGTGAACGTCCGATTTCCTGTCTGGACGTCAGATATCGCGAACGGTCCGAGCGGCCACGTGCCGTCATAGGGGAACGCTAGTGAGAACGTGGGCGATCCATCGTCTACGATTCCGATTCGTACGATGTCCCCCGAGCCTGACGATCCAGTGGCCTCGATGATTACCTTGCACACCGGCGGCGGTTCGAGATTCGGCGCCGTCTCTAAGTCGAGGGTCAGCTTCCCGCCCACCGTCTTCCCCGGCAGAAAGAACCCGAGGACGTCCGTGCAATCGAACGTGACGGACTGTCCATCGAATTTCACTCCCCGCTCAGCGAGGACATAGCCCGAGAAGATCACGTCACCGAGGACGCCTTCACTTTCGCGATAGATCGTGACCTCGGCGCCGTCAAAGCGGTCTTCGCTGAGATGGTCGACGCTCCACCAATCGACGTTCTGCGAGACGAGCGACACCTGCGAGTACGTCACCACTCGCGACATCGGCTCCGAGAGCGATCCCGTGATCGACACGGGCTGCAATCCGGCTGGCCGAAACCACACCGCACCGATACCCGTCACGCGCGCGGTGAACCCACGCGCAAGCGACGAGAGGCCCCAATGGGTGCCGTCTCGCGTCGTGAGAAGCGCGGCCCAGCCGCGTCCCGGTGGGTTAGCCACGGCGAGCTCGGGCGCGGAGGTGGGGGTGGACGCGGAATTTCCCAGAGTCGGTTAACCAAGCCTGACCGCTCTTCGTGTCCTTCTCTAGTCGGACCAACGCCCGGTCAATGAGTGCGTCTTCCCGGATCGGGACGAGCGCCCATCCAGGTGGGATCGGCAGCGCTGGGGACGCCTGCGCTGCCGCCGCGCTACCCACCGCCACTGGGCTCAGCCGCGGCGCAAAATCCGCCGGCATTCGGAACGCCGTACCCGAGAGCAGCGCATCGACCAGGGATGGCGGGAGCGTGGTGGCCGTCGCCGCAGGGACAACGAGTTCCTGTCCGTGCGCGGTAATCGGATAGGGGCTGCCGATCGCGCCGGGAATCCA
>CAYZBB010000227.1:0-7198 GCA_964476495.1 uncultured Actinomycetes bacterium
CCTCCAGGCCGCCCTTGACCATCTGCACGGCCTGGTTGCCGGTCAGCGCGCCCAGGGCGCGGGTGAACTTGCGGGTCTGCAGGGCATTCCACAGCCGCTCGGCCCCGCGGCGGGCGAGGGTGTGCTCCTCCTGGACGGTGCCGCGCAGCCGGATGACGTCCTCGGCGGTGTAGCTGCGCTCGACGCCGGCCCAACGGGCGTCGTCGGCCCACTCCTGGCGCAGCAGGGCGGCCTGGTCCGAGTTCCGGTTCGCCGCGCGTCCCTCGGTGGCTGCGGCATCCAACGTGGCGGTCATTGCTGGCCGTCCCTTCCTGTTCGCTATGCGGTAGCCCGCGCATCCCGGCGAGTTACCGGCCGTTCATCTCGGCTCGACCCAGCCACTGTCTGCTCGCGGTGCGGGGTGCTCAACGGGCGACGCGTGTGAAGAAATACACTTCTTCCGCTATCGTGCAAGAGTGAGCGATCCAGCACCGTCCAGGCCCTCCAGAGTGCCAGCCGGCCACCGTGATCCCCATCACCCCGATTCCCAGGTTCCGGTGGGAATGTCCGTTACGCAGCACGTTTCGGGCGTTCCGTCGCGTGGGAGTCGATCAAGGGACGCCGCCGGCCGGCTGGTCTCGGTGCCATCGGCACCTGTCAAAACACAACCGACTCGTTCCGCGCACGGACGATCGGAGTCCACCAGAACCGAACAGGTGCCGGGCGCGCCCGACCCGCTGACCATCGGCCGCCGACTCCGGCACCTGCGCAAGGCCGCGGGTCTGACGCTGTCCGACGTCGCGGAGGCTGCGGCCATCAGCCCCTCCGCCCTGTCGCTGATCGAGAACGGGAAGCGAGAGGCCAAGCTCTCCCTGCTCACCTCGCTGGCCTCGGTGCTCGGGACCGGGCTGGGCGAGCTGCTGGCGGTGGCGCCGCCCTCCCGGAGGGCGGCGTTGGAGATCGAGCTGGAGCGGGCCCAGCGGTCGGCGGCGTTCAAATCGCTGGACATCCCCGCGGTGCGGCCGGGCCCCCGACTACAGACAGAGGCACTGGAATCGCTGGTCGGCCTGCACCGGGCGCTGGCCCGGATCCAGGCGGAGCGAGCGGCCACACCGGAGCAGGCCCGGCGGGCCAACGCCGAGTTGCGTGACGAGATGCGCAGTCGCGGAAACTACTTCGGCGAGATCGAGAAGGTCGCTGCCGGCCTGCTGACGGCAATCGGGTACGAGGGAGGCCCGATCACCCGGTCAGTCGTCGATCGGATCGCCGGGTACCTGGGTTTCCGGCTACGGCACACCAGCGACCTGCCGCAATCCACGCGTACCGTGACCGACCTGGCGCATCGGGTGATCTACCTGCCCCAGCCGGACGCCGGCCAGCACGACTCGCGGTCGTTGGCACTCAACGCACTGGGCCACGTCGTGCTGGAACACGATGTGCCGCAGGATTACTCGGAGTTCCTCAAGCAGCGGGTGGAGATCAACTACTTCGCCGCGTCGCTGCTCATCCCGGAACGCGGGGCGCTTGCCCTGCTCCGGCGGGCCAAGGCGGCCAAGGACATCGCGATCGAGGATCTGCGGGACGCCTATGCGGTCTCCTACGAGACCGCCGCCCACCGGTTCACCAACCTGGCCACCCGGCACCTCGACCTGCCGGTGCACTTCATGCGAATCAGCAAGGCCGGGGTGATCTACAAGGCGTACGAGAACGACGGCGTGCAGTTCCCGATGGACGCCACCGGCGCGATCGAGGGGCAGCGGGTGTGCCGGTACTGGACAGCCCGGGTCGTCTTCGAACGGCCCGACCTGTCCTCGGCGTATCAGCAGTACACCGACACCAAGTCCGGAACCTACTGGTGCACATCGGTTGTCGACCGTACGGTGCAGGGTCTTTTCTCGGTCAGCGTGGGTGTGCCGTACGCGGACGTCAAGTGGATGCGCGGCCGGGAGACCACGGAGCGGTCGCGGTCGCGGTGCCCGGATCCGACCTGCTGCGCGCTACCCCCGGCCGAGTTGGCCGACCGGTGGGAGGGCATGGCGTGGCCAAGCGCACGGGTGCATTCGCATCTGCTGGCGGCGATGCCGCCCGGGGTGTTCCCCGGCGTGGATCAGGTCGAGGTGCTCACATTCCTGGAGCGGCACGCATCCGGGTGACCGCGACGCGCTCCGGTCAGGCGGCCCTGCGGGCTACCGACGCCCGCCGCGCTCGCCGCACCGCGTCGGCGCTGAAGACGATCAGCGCCGACCACACCAGGACGAACCCGATCCAGCGGTAGGCGGGCATCGGTTCACCGAACCAGAGCACCCCGAGCAGGAACTGGATCACCGGGGTCAGGTACTGCAACAGGCCGAGCACCGACAGCGGAAGCGCCTGGGCGGCGGCCGCGAATGCCAGCAACGGGACGCACGTGATCAGTCCGGAGGCGGCGAGCAGGAGGGCGTGTCCGGACCCTGCGGTGAGGAACCAGGACGTGCCCGTCAGGGTGATCACCGCCAGGTAGGTGACCGCGGGTACGACCTGCACCAGACCCTCGGCGGTCAACGATGCCGTCGGCGCCAGCGGGATGATCTTCTTGACCAGGCCGTAGAAGCCGAACGAGAACGCCAGCGACAGGGCGATCCAGGGGAAGGAGCCGCCGGCCACGGCCAGCACCAGGACCGCGGCGGCGCCCAGACCGACCGCCATCCACTGGGCCAGCCGCAGCCGCTCCCGGAACAGCAGCACCCCCAACAGGACGCTGACCAGCGGGTTGATGAAGTAGCCGAGGGCCGCCTCGACGACATGGCCGTTGTTGACCGCCCAGATGTAGATGACCCAGTTGACCGCGATCAGGGCGGCAGCCGCGAGTACGAGCAGCCAGACGCGGCGCGGCATCCGGATGATCGCCCGCCACCCGCGGACAAAGGTCAGGATGATCGACGAGACCACCAGCGACCAGACCATGCGGTGGGCCAGGATCTCCACCGCGCCGGACGGTTCCAACAGGGGAAAGTACAGCGGGAAGGCGCCCCACAAGCCGTAGGCGATCAGGCCGTAGGTCAGGCCTCGCGACCGGACCTCGCCGCCCGCCGAGGCGGAACCCGCCGGCGACCCCGACTCGACCTGCACCCGCCACCCCGATCCTTCGCCGGATCACGGTAGATCGGGCCACCCTGGCGAGACGAATCGGACGCCGTCCTGCGAGGGGTCGGCGCCCCGTCGACGGGGCCGGACGCTCAGCCGCCGCCGTCACCCCCGCTGCAGCCGCCTCCGTCGCCGCAGCCGCCTGCGTCGCCACCTGAGCCGAACCAGCCACCGGTTGCGTCGGCCACCGCACCGGAGCGACGACGACCGCTCCCACAGCGGGCCCGCAGCGCGAGCAGCACCCATTCAACGGCGATGAGCCGCCCGCACCCCATCGCGCCTACCATCATCTCGACTTCCCGAATCCCTTGTGCCGATGGCCTTTCCGGCCCGGACGGGCCACGCATTTGACGGTCGCACGCTGCAGTCCTGCATGGAAAGTGGCTTGCAATATTGCACAGCAGGTCAAGCGGAGGTAAGGCGGAGGTAAAGATGGCAACGGACTCACCGTCGATGCGGGAGCGACGGCTCGCCGTGGAGCTGCGTCGGGCACGGCTGGCCGCGAAGGCGCGGAGGCTGAGGTCCAGCGGGGTTTGTCCGGTCGCGGCGCGGCTCTTGATCAGCGTGACGCGGGTGGGCCTGGCCGGCGATTCCGTTTGGCCCGGGAGACGACATGCTTGACCAACCCGAACGCGACGACCAACACCACGCCGGCCATACCCATCCAGTCCCGGATCACGATCGGGTCCATCGCCGCATTATCCGATGCGCGCCCGGAGCCGGCTACCGGTAGTTGGTGAACTGCAGGGCGACGTCCAGGTCGGCGTTCTTCAGCAATGCGATGACGGCCTGCAGGTCGTCCCGCTTCTTGCCGGAAACCCGCAGTTGATCGCCCTGGATCTGCGCCTGCACACCCCTGGGTCCCTCGTCCCTGATCCGCTTGGCGATCACCTTGGCCTTGTCCGAGGCGATGCCCTGGACGATCTTGCCGGTGACCTTGTGGGTCTTGCCTGAGGCGACCGGTTCGCCGACATCGAAGGCGCGCAGCGAGATTCCGCGCTTGACCAGCTTCTCCCTGAACACCTCGATCGCGGCCTTGCAGCGTTCCTCGGTGCTGGAGGTAATCGTCACACCGTCCTCGCCGGCCCAGGCGATCGTCGTGTCGGTGCCGCGAAAATCGAACCGTTGGGACAGCTCCTTCGCCGCCTGGTTCAGGGCGTTGTCCGCCTCCTGATGGTCGACCTTGCTGACGATGTCGAACGAGGCGTCTGCCACGGTTGCTCCTCCACTGACCTTGCCCGGCTGACCTTTGCCCGGCGCTCCCATCCAACACCCGCCGACCTGACGCCCGACCGGCGATCCCCGCAGCCGGCATCTCGATTCGGTTCGCGGGCGCCGTCCCGGTACGCTGATCCGGGCCCGGTCGCCGGGTCCGCGGCAGGTTGCCCGAGCGGCCAAAGGGAGCTGACTGTAAATCAGCCGGCATTGCCTACGGGGGTTCGAATCCCTCACCTGCCACCAGCCGTCCGACCAGCGGGTCTTCCTCTCCGGAGGTGACCCGCTTGTTCATTTCGGGCCATTGGTACGCCTGGAGGAGTAGGTGCCGACGGCGGTGTGCGACCGGACGATGGCAGTCAGTGGTTGCGGGTCGCGGTGACTGCGCTGGACGGGTGAACGCGTCCACCGATGCATGATTCGGCGGCACATGCTGCCATAATTCAGGCCGAACCGGTTGACATTCCGTGAGAACTTTCTCGGTCCGGCTGTCGTCCACTTCACGAAAGAATTGGTTCTCGCTTCACCCGATTGCGACGGTGTGGGAGGGGAGGCCGGCTCGTGTCCACCGACCTGGGCTCCCCCGACAAGCCGGGGCGGACGTACTCGGCGAGCCAGGTGTTCCCCGTTGTCGCGCTGGTGATGTTCCTGGCCTCGGCGCTGCTGTGGATCCCGGTGCTGCGGATGTCCACCGACCTGGCGGACCCAGACCACCTGCTCCTGGGGATGCTCCTGCTGCTGGTCGCCTTCCTGGTCGGTGAGCTGTTCCCCCTGCACATCGAGGTGCGCCGGGAAACGCTGCTGGTCAGCGGTTCCGAGCTACCGATGGTGCTCGGCCTGTTGCTGCTGCCGGCCTGGACCGTCGGCGTCACCCACGTCCTTGCAGGCGCCCTGGTGTTCCTGTTCCGCCGGGACAGCTGGCGCAACTTCGCGGTGAACCTGTCCTTCATCGCGGCGGAAACCGGCGCCGCCGCGTTCGTCATGCTCGCGGTCACCGGGGGCGATCCGCAGTCGGTCGGCGTCGGCCTGCACTACCTGGCTGTCGCCCTCGGGGTCCTGGTCGGCGCAATGCTGTCCGCGGTGGCGGTCGGGCTGACGTACCGGCTCCTCGGACCGGCCGAACCGCTCGGCAAGGTGATCGTCCGATCGATGATCTCGGCGCTGGCCATCGTGACCTTCGCCCTCGTCGGGTACACCGTGTGGATGGCCGGGCCGTACGGGCCCTGGCTGTGCGTGGCACTGGCGTGCGTGCTGGCCGTGCTCTACCGCACCTACTTCGTGTTCCTGCGCCGGCACGCTGACCTGACCCGCATGTACAGCTTCGTCCGGCAGGTCGCGGCCGTCGGCCCGGCGATCGAAGACTGGCGCGGGGTGCTGGAGCAGGTCCGGGATCAGTTCAACGCCGCGGTCGCTGTGTTGTGCACGGACGACGGCAACGGCGGGCTGTCCACGCTGGCCGTCGGGCCGGAGGGCGTCCGGGACGATCCGCCGATCCGGGACGGTGACCCGCTGCTGCGCCAGGCCCGCGCCAAGGGTCGCGTGCGGGTCTCCACCGACCGCACGATCGACGGCGTGATCCTCGCCGCGCTGGCCGAGCGGCAGGCCTGGGACGTTCTCGTCGTGCCGCTGCGCTCCGGCGACAGGGACCTGGGTTACCTGGAGATTCGGGACCGGCTCAGCCGCTGGGACCGGTTCCGCGACGACGACCTGCGGGTCCTCGAGACGCTCGGCGGGCACGTCGCGACTGCTCTTGACAACCTGCGGCTGATGGACTCGCTGCGGCACGAGGCGTACCACGACGCAATCACCGGCCTGCGCAACAGGGTCGGGCTGACGGTCGCCGGCCAGGAGGCGGTGGCCGGTGGCCGGGGCGGCGCCATCCTGCTGTTCGAGCTGAACGTGCTCTCCCAGGTGAACAATGCGCTCGGTCACGACCGGGGCGAGATGCTGCTGCGGATGGCCGGGGAGCGGCTGGTCGCATTGGTCGGACCGACCCGGCCGGTCGCCAGGATCGAGGCGGACCGGTTCGCGGTGCTGGCCGAACCGCTGCCCGAGGCGGACCTGACCGCGTTGGGGGCACGGATCCTGGATGCGGTCGGCGCCGGTTACTCCATCGACGGCATCGACATCGACTCGCAGGGTGCAGTGGGTATCGCAGTCGTGCCGGCCGGCGTCGTCCCGCTCGGCCCGGACGGCGGGATGGAGCCGAGCACGCTGCTGCAACGGGCCGAGATGGCCATGCTCGCGGCTCGTGCCAAGCAGGAGCCGATCCAGATCTACCGGCCCAGCATGGGCGAGGTTTACCGGCGCCGGTTCCAATTGGTGACACAGTTCCGGCAGGCCGTCGACCAGGGCCGGATCATCGTGCACTACCAGCCGAAGGTCGAACTGCGGCATCGTGAGCTCGTCGGCGTCGAGGCCCTTGTGCGATGGATGCACCCCGAGTTCGGCCTGGTCTCGCCGGCCGAGTTCGTCGAGGCGATCGAAACCACCGGCTCCATCGACATCCTGCTCGAGCACGTGTTGGACATCGTGCTGGCCCAGCTGTGGCAGTGGCGGTCGGCAGGCGTGCACATCGCCGGCGCAGTGAACCTGTCGGTGCACAACCTGCTGGCCGAGAACTTCGTCGCCACCGTCGCCGGCGCATTGCGCCGACACGAGGTCCCCGCCCAGCTCCTCACCTTCGAGATCACCGAGTCCAACGTGATGGCCGATCCCGAGCACTCGTTGCCCGTGCTGCGCGAACTGCACCAGCTGGGCATCCGGTTGTCGGTGGACGACTTCGGCACCGGGTACTCGTCGCTGGCCTACTTGCGGCGGCTGCCCATCGACGAGATCAAGATCGACCGGTCGTTCGTCCAGGGCATGGGCACCGACCTGT
>CAYZBB010000228.1:0-7165 GCA_964476495.1 uncultured Actinomycetes bacterium
CGTACTCGATGTGCGCGACCGTGGCCGGCACGCCGTCCTTCTCCGCGCGCCGGAAATCGATCAGCCGGTACGCCCTCTTGTGGCCGCCTCCCTGGTGCCGGGCGGTGACCCGGCCGTGCACGTTCCGGCCGCCCTTGGAATGCAGCGGGCGGACCAGCGACTTCTCCGGCGTGCTCCGGGTGATCTCGGAGAAGTCGGCGACCGAGGCGCCGCGACGGCCCGGGGTCGTCGGCTTGTACTTACGGATACCCATTGGTTCTTCTCGTCCCTACCCTGCTCAGGCGCCGCTGAAAACGTCGATCGGCTTGCTCTCCGCGGAAAGCGTGACGATGGCCCGCTTGGTGGCCTTGCGCTGGCCGTACCCGGTGCGGGTGCGCTTGCGCTTGCCCTGCCGGTTGATCGTGTTCACCGAGACGACCTTGACCCCGTCGAAGATCTTCTCGACGGCGATCTTGATCTGGGTCTTGTTGGCGTCCGGCCGCACCTCGAAGGTGTAGCTGCCGGACTCCAGCAGACCGTAGCTCTTCTCGGAGACGATCGGCCGAAGGATGATGTCGCGAGGATCGGGGATCACTTCTCCTCCTCCTCTTCAACATCGGTTGCGGTGCCGGTTTCCACGGCGGGGGGCGCGGCCTTGGTCAGCGAGGGGCCGCTCGCGGCGTTCTCGTCAGCGGCGGCGTGCCGGCCCGTGGTCACCTCGACGGTCTTGCCCGACGCGGCCAGGAACTCCTCGAGCGCGGCCTTGGTGAACACCACGTCGTCGCTGTTGAGCACGTCGTAGGTGTTCAACTGACCGGCCCACAGCAGATGCACCTCGGGCACATTGCGCAGGCTCTTCCAGCCGACCTCGTCACCGAAGGGCAGCACCACCAGGATCTTTCGAGCGGTGGACACGGTGCGCAGGGCGCCGAGCGCCTTCTTGGTGGACGGCGTGTCGTCGACCGCCAGCGCCTGGAGCACGTGCAGGTTGCCGCCGCGGGCGCGGTCGGACAGCGCGCCGCGCAGCGCCGCCGCCTTCATCTTCTTGGGGGTCCGCTGGGTGTAGTCGCGCGGGACCGGCCCGTGCACGACGCCGCCGCCGGTGAACTGCGGCGCCCGGGACGAGCCTTGGCGTGCCCTACCCGTTCCCTTTTGCCGATACGGCTTCTTGCCACCGCCGGAGACCTCACCACGGGTCTTGGCCTTGTGCGTGCCCTGCCGGGCGGCGGCCAGCTGGGCCACCACGACCTGGTGCATCAGCGGCACGTTGGCCGGCGCATCGAAAATCTCCGACGGCAGCTCGACGATGGCACCCGCCTCGCCGCCCGGTCCGGTGATCTGGACGGTGGTCATCAGGCACCCACCTTGCTCTGGTTCTTGACGGCGGACTTGATCAGCACGAGGCCGCCCTTGGGACCGGGCACCGCGCCGTTGATCAGGACGAGGCCCTTGTCGGCGTCGACCGCGTGCACGGTCAGGTTCTGCACGGTGACCTTCGCGTTGCCCATCCGACCGGCCATCCGCAGGCCCTTGAACACCCGACCCGGGGTCGAGCAGCCGCCGATGGAACCCGGCGAGCGGTGCTTGCGCTGCACGCCGTGGCCGGCACCCAGGCCGCCGAAGCCGTGCCGCTTCATCACGCCGGCGGTGCCCTTGCCCTTGCTCGTGCCGGTCACGTCGACAACCGCGCCCGCGTCGAAGACCTCGGCGGCGGTGAGCTCCTGACCCACGCTGTAGCCGGAGACGTCATCGGTGCGCAGCTCGACCAGGTGCCGGCGCGGCGTCACACCGGCCTTGACGAACTGGCCGGCGGCCGGCTTGGTGACCTTGCGCGGGTCGACGGCACCGAACGCGAACTGCACCGCGCTGTAGCCATCGGTCTGCGGGGTGCGGACGGCGGTGACGACGACCGGGCCGGCCGCGACGACGGTGACCGGAACCACGCGGTTGGCCTCGTCGAAGACCTGGGTCATCCCGAGCTTGTGGCCCAGAATTCCCTTGATCGCTTCTGCCATGTTGGTACTACCCATCTCCTGTGCTGTGACATGCGCCCCGGAGGGCGATGTGGACGTGAACGCTCCGGGAACCTTGCTGTGGAGCCGGTTCCCTACTGGATGTTGACGTCCACGGACGCCGGCAGGTCGATGCGCATGAGCGCGTCGACGGTCTTCGGCGTCGGGTCGAGGATGTCGATCAGCCGCTTGTGCGTGCGCATCTCGAAGTGCTCGCGCGAGTCCTTGTACTTGTGCGGCGAGCGCACGACGCAGTACACGTTCTTCTCGGTGGGCAGCGGCACCGGGCCGACCACCCGGGCACCCGTTCGGGTCACCGTTTCGACGATCTTGCGTGCCGACGCGTCGATCGCCTCGTGGTCATAGGCCTTGAGCCGGATGCGGATCTTCTGTCCCGCCACGCTTGCCGTCCCTCTCGTTCGGCGCGATCCCTCGCGCTGTACTCACTCGTGGCGGTTGGCCGCCCCGTCATGCTCGTGCCGCTCGCCGGCGCCGGCTGCTGCCGTCGCCGCGGTGCTTGCGTTCGGGCGAACAGTGTCCGCCGCCGCTGTTCAGTCTGTCCGGGTTCACCGGTCCACGCGGTCGGGCGTGTCGCCCGCATGGCGCATGCGTCCGCCACTGTCGTGTGCGAACGCCTGGACCGGCCGCGCTCGTTCGAGCGCGAGACATGCTTCTACAGTGTTCCGGTCACCCGGGTCGAGACCGCGCGACAGCGCGCACCCGGCTCAGGGCAACCGGAACAGTATGCCTGAGCACCTCGCGCGGCTTCAAGTCGGGGTGATCGTCGTCCGCGAACGTTGCTCTACATCTGTACACCGCGCTCGTCCTGCAGCCCGAGTGCGGCGTACAGACAGTGAGCATCGTCCCGGGGCGCAGTTGTCCCCATGCCCCGATCTGTCCACAACCGCCGGGCGAGGGCTTGATCGGACCCGGAAACTCCCGATCCTGGGCCCATGACGACCCGCAGCGATGTGCCCGGTGCCGTTCCAGGTGCCGATCGCCGACCACCGAGACTGATCACTCGGACGATGGCGCTGGAGAACGGCTTGACCGATGGCGAGATCCGGCGACTCACCTCGGCAGGTCGTTGGACCAGAACGGCCAGGGGTGCCTACGTGCCGACCGAGCAGGCCGCAGGCTGGTCAGTGACAGACCGGCACCTCGCGGCGATGGCCGGTGCGGACGGCCGCGCCGCCGGGCGCCACACGTTCAGCCACGCGTCGGCAGCCGTGTTGCACGGCCTTCCGGTGGCCAACCACCTCCTACGCCAGCTGCATCTGACCAAGCCGCCACCGGCCAAGGGGCACCGGACACGCGCGGTGCACTGCCACGTCTCGTCGCTATCGGCGCACGAGATCGTCATGGTCGCGGGGTGGCCGGTGACATCGGTCGCCCGGACCGTCGTCGACCTGGCACGAACGCTGCCGTTCGAGGACGCGGTGATCGCGGCGGATCATGCCCTGCGGCACGGCTGGGCGGAGCGACCCGCGCTGCTCGAGATGATCCAGCGCGAACGTCGGCGTCGCGGATCTCCCGCCGCGGCTCGGGCGATCCGATTCGCCGACGCCCGGCGAGAGCGTCGGCGAATCGCGCAGCCGGGTCATGATCCATCGGGCCGGCCTGCCCGCGCCCGACCTCCAGGTCGTCGTCCTCGACGAGCGGGGGGAGTTCCTGGGCCGGGCCGACTTCGGATACCGCGCCCGAAAGGTGCTGGGCGAGTTCGACGGTCGGGTCAAGTACCGGATTCCGCGGGGTATCGAGGACCCCGGCGACGTCCTGTTCCGCGAGAAGCTCCGGGAGGACAATCTGCGCGCCGCCGGCTGGACGGTCGTGCGCTGGGTCTGGGCCGACCTGGGCCGTCCGGACGCGGTCATCCTGCGACTGCGGAACGCGCTGGGCCTGGGCTGAGGGTGATCGTTCCGTGGGGTGCCGCGCTCACCCAGTGTGCGCCGTGCTCATGCCGCAGCACGAGCGCGGAGTACCGACGTTGAGCAACATCGACGGGTACTCGATCCGGCTCGCCTCACCGCCGGGAGTTGAATGACGACGTGGCAGGCAGCGGAAACATGGAGGACTACCTGTCGTCCCGTACGGCGGAGCAACTGGCCGGCATCCTTCGCCGGCGGCCCGACGCGACCTGGGGTGCGCCGATCACCGGCCTGCCCGACCTGGCCGAGCGGCTGAGCTCCACGGATTCATTGCATCGGGCGCTGCAGCACGTCCCCGAGCCCTGCCTGCAGCTTCTGCACGGCATCGTGGCGCTCGGTCCGAGCACGACCAGCGCGGCGCTGCGTGCGTTCATTCGGGGTCCGGACGAACCGGCGGCACACCCGCCCGCCGCTGGTGCTGACGCCGATACTGCGGTGCCGGGATTCCTGCGTCGACTGGAGGAACTGGCCGTCGTCTGGCCGGACGGCGACCGGCTGGTGCGGGATCGGGCGCTGACCGAACTCGTGCCCCGCCCGTTGCGGGTCGGCCCGACCCTGCCGCTGTGCCTGGGGCGACTGAGCCGGGCCGAGTTGTCCGCAATTGCCGGCGCGTGCGGTCTGCCGACGTCCGGCAGCGCCGCCGCGTTGACCGATAGGCTGATCGACCTGCTGGCCGACCGGGGCAGGGTCTCCGCGCTGCTGGCGGACGCACCGGCGGCCGTCCGATCCCACCTCGAACAGCTGGCCATTGCACAGGCGCGCGGGGACCAGATGCCGGCTCGGGCGCGCGCGCAGCTGGAGGGCGAGAATTGGTTGCGGCGGCGCGGACTGCTCTTCAGCGGGGACTACTACCCTCCGGAGATCCCGGCCGAGGTGGTGCTGGCGGTCCTGGGGCCGCGCGTGCGCATGCCGTTCACCCCCACACCGCCGGAATACCTGGCGCACACAGTGTCGGCCGACGCCATCGCCCGTGGCACGGCAGCGTCCGCCGCGGACGCGACCCAGTCCGTCGCCAGCCTGATCGACCGGCTCAGCCGCACGCCGGCCGCAGGGTTGAAGGCGGGCGGTGTCGGCAGCCGGGAACTGGTGAAGATCGGCAAGGCACTGGGTATCGACCAGTCCAGGGTCCGGTTCGACCTGGAAGTCCTGGCTGAGCTGGGGGTATTGGACGGTGTGAACGGTGCCGTCGGCGTCGCGCCGGTGGCGGCGAACTGGCGGGCGGCCGAACCCGCCGGGCGGTTCGCCGACCTGGTCGCGATCTGGTGGACGTTGCCGGTGCACCCGACCATCGACCGCGACGAGGACGGCAAGACGCTGCCGGCGGCGTCCGGAGCCGGCCGGGGCGGTGCCGGCGTCTCGGCCGGCGTCTCGGCAGAGCATCTGCGCGGTGCCGTGCTGTCGCTCATCGCGGATCTTGGACCGGACCGGGCGGTCGGCGATTCGTCGGCACTGGCGGCCCTGCTCGCCTGGCATCGGCCGTTCACCCGCAACGACGGTCGGCAGATCGCCGCCGTGTGGCGCGAGGCCCACGACCTCGGAGTCCTGGTGGACGGCGCGCTCAGCCCGGTCGGCCGTTGCCTGCTGGACGGCGATGTCGACGAGCTGCTCTCGGTCGCGACCCGTCTGCTACCCGCGGCCACGTCCGCGGGCCGGTTCGGATCGGACCTGACGGTGCTGGTGCCCGGGTCGCCGTCGGCCACGGTGAGCGCGCTGCTGGACACCTGCGCCGATCGAGAGGGCCGGGGCGCGGCCGTGGTCTGGCGCTTCTCCCCCGCCAGCGTGCGCCGGGCGTTCGACGAGGGCCGGACCGCCGAGGAGCTGACCGCCGACCTGCGCGGCCTGCTCGATCCGGCCGCCGATTCCGACCTGCCGCAGACCCTGACCTACCTGATCTTCGACGTGGCCCGCCGTCACGGACATCTCGTCGTTCATCCGGCCGCGAGCTGCGTGCGGTCGACGGACCCGGCCCTGCTGCGCGAGGTGGTCGCGCACCGCGGCCTCGGCACCCTGCAACCGCACCTGGTGACCGACGAGGTGGCGGTGTTCCAGCAGCCGCCGGCCATCGTCGTCCAGGCGCTGCGCACGGCGGGATACCTACCGGTCGAGGCCGACGAACACGGAGTGGTTGACCTGCGCCGGGCGGCCGGGCTCCAAGGGCAGACCCGAGCCGTCGCCCAGCCGGACGCACGGCCGCTCGACCGCCTCGTTCCGGCCCGGGGATCGTCGGATCCCGGCTCCGCACCCGGGAACGACGCCGAGGACGGGCATCAGGCTGGCCCGGACGCCGCCCTTACCCTGGCCGGCCAGCTGCTGCGGGCCACCGACGCCTCGAACCAGGAAGGGGCCGGAACGGAGTCCGAGGAGTACATCGACATGTTCGCCCCGCAGTTGGGTGCGCTCGAGCGTCGCCAGCTGGCGTTCGCGATCGAACACCAACTGCCCGTCGAGATCACCTACCAGACGGCGACCGGCGGGATCAGCCGGCGAACGATCTCCGACCTGGAACTGGTCGGCGACCACCTCTATGCCTGGTGCCACCTGCGGGACGATCAGCGGGCGTTCAACGTGGGGCGGATCCGGCAGATCCGGCCCGCGGGTGGCCAACCGCGCTGACGGGCGTTCAGTCGGGCTTGCCCGGCTCGCCTGCCACGCCCGGCCCGCCTGGCTCCGGAGTCGTGGCGGACCCTGCCGTTTCGTCCTGCTGTGCCGGGGTGGGCTCGTTCGCCTGCTCGGCACCGGTGGCCGGTGCCGGTGCATGCTCGGCGTGCTTGCGTCCGATCGGCAACACGTGCAGCACGGCGACGACGATCGCGCCGACGATGGCGCCCAGCACGGCCGAGAAGAACGTGTTGGTCAGCCAGCCGAGTGCCGCACCGAACCCGCCGGTGGCGTCGTGCACGGCCACCTCCAGGTGGTGCACCCACTCGTACGGGGCATGCAGGCCGAGCTCGTCTGCACCGACCAGCAGGATGTGCCCGCCGACCCACAGCATCGCGACGATGCCGACCCAGGACAGCGTCGCCAGCACGATCGGCATCGCCTTCACCAAGCCGCGCCCCAGCGAGGCCACCGCCCGTCCCGGCCGCTTGGCCAAGGCCAGGCCGGCGTCGTCCATCTTGACGATCAGCGCCACCACGCCGTAGACGAGCGCCGTGATCACCACGGCCACGACGGCCAGGATGATCGCCCGGGACACCAGTCCCTCGTCCGCCACCTCGTCGAGGGCCTCAGGCGAGGGCATGAGGT
>CAYZBB010000229.1:0-7140 GCA_964476495.1 uncultured Actinomycetes bacterium
CCGGTCGTCATTCCCCCGCTTCGCCTGAACAACCAGCCGGACGGCGACGATGCCGCGCGTGTCGAGTACGCGGAACGGCTCTGGACGATGCAGGAGGACGTGTACGAGGTCATCGAACGACAGGTCGAGGAGCACCTGCGGATGCTCTCGGGCCGTCAGTGGGACGTGTATTCCCCCGTCCTGCGGCAGTTCGTGGACGCCTCCCGCTTCATGTCCGAGGACGAACTCCGCTGGCGTCAGCGGCCCGTCATGGACTACCTGCGCTACTGGTTCATGGTGACGCTGTCCAAGGTCACCGAGAACCAGCCCATCGTCGGGTTCATGCCCAACAACGCGGACGAACACTCCGCGATGCTGGCCGAGGTCATGGACCCCATCGCCAAGACGCTCTGGGACGAGACCGAGATGGGCGACCGTCTCCTACAGGCCGCGTCATGGGCCTTGGCCGCTGGCGAAGTGTACCTCCTGACCCGCCCCGACTTCACCACGGGCGAGACCCGCGCCATGCGGGGGCCTGCCGTCATCCCCTACCCGTCCGCTGACGCCGAGGACGCGCAGGACGTGATGGTGGAGGACGCCCCGTTCGGTGAGGACGGGGAGCCGCTGGTAGACCTGTCGCTGGACGACGCAGGCGAGTTCCAGATGGAGGAGACTGGGGACGCCTTCATGGCGACCAAGGGCACCGTGCGGACGGACGTGGCCTCGGTGCTGGAAATCCGTGCCCAGCCCGGTGCCCAGATTCCGTGGAACGAGAAGGCGTGGATAATGCACCGCTGGTTCCTGACCCCGTCCGAGGTCAAGGAGACCTACGGGGTGGTCGTGGATGCGGATATTCGCACGATGGCGGATGAGAACGCCCCCGGCACGCTGGAGCGGATGTTCTTCGGCAACGGGCATCTCGGGGCCAACCGTGGGGATGTGGCTGGGCAGACCAACACGACCGACGAGGACGTGGTCAATCAGTTCGTCTGCGGCTACACCCTGTGGGAAAAGCCGTGCCCGGACTACCCCGAGGGCCGGATGCTGGTGGTGGCCGCAAATCAGGTGCTCTTTGACGGTCCCCGCCCGTTCAACACGGAGTGCGCGGGTCCGGTGCGCCGGATTCAGTTCGTCCCCATGCCGGGCCGTCCGATTGGCTCGACCCCGCTGGAGACGATGGTGCCGCTCCAGAAGCGGTACAACAAGGTCCATGCACAGGTGGCGGAACACACCAACCTCTGCACGAACCCCATCCTGATGATTTCGGACCAAGCGGGCATCGACGCCGAGCAGTTCGTGGCGCGGCCGGGCTTGGTCATCACGCACAGTGCAGGCTCCGGCGTCCGCCCCGGCGAGTGGCTTACCCCGCCCGCCTTGGGTATCGACGTGTGGAAGCACTTGGGCGACCTGCGGGACCAGTTGTTCACCATCGGGTCCATCACGGGCAACGACGGCCAGAACCCCGCCGCTGATGCTTCTGGTGAACTCATCCAGCAGTTGCGCTACAACGCCGACCGTCCGTTGGCCCCGCTCACGCGGTCGATGGAGTACGCGGCGGCAGGCGTGGTGCAGGACTGGATGGCGATGCTCCCGCAGTTGTGGCCGTTCGAGACGGTCGTGCATTACGCTGGCGAGGACAACGTCTTGAAGGCCATCACGGTCTACCCCGAGATGTGGGAAGGCTCGGCCTCGGCCCGTCCGGTGCTGGAGTCCGCCGCCCCGGAGTCCCGCGAGAAGAAGCAGGAGCGGGTGATGACGATGTACCAGATGGGCCTCTTTGGCAACATCGCGGACCCGATGGAACAGCAGAAGGCCGCGAAGCGGGCACTGGAACTCAGTCGGTTCCCGGAGATGACCCGTGCGGCCCGTCCGGGCGGCAAGCACCGCATGATGGCCGAGCATAATCTGGCCGAACTCCTGCGCGGGGCGGACCCGACCACGCTGGTCCTCCTGCCCATGTACGACCTGACGGTGCACCTCGCCGTGTTCGATGACTACCTGTGCGGCCCGGACTACCTGATGCTCCGGAACCAGCCGAACGGGATGCAGACGATGGAGGCCATCATGGCCTTCTACACGCAGATGCAGATGGCCCTGCAAGCCCAGCAGGCCCAGCAGATGATGGACCAGTCCGACCTCCAGATGGCCGGACAAGCCGCCGGACTCCTTCCGGCACCAGACCAGACTGCCCCGCCGTCCGCGTCGGGCCAGTCGGAGACCAAGGGTATCCCCAATGAGCGACGAGTCAACCCCCCCGACATCCCTGACGAGTGAGATTGTCGGCTCCGTAGTCACCGAGGCCCCGCCCGAGGCCCCGATGGACATCGCGGAGGCCACGAACAAGCTCTGGAAGGACACGGAAGGGAATGACGGGTTCGATGGCCTGACGTGGGACGAGCAGGGGCGGGCACACCGCCCCGATGGGTCGTTCGCCACCAAGGCCGAGATTGAGGCCGGAAAGGTCATTCAGGACGAGACCAAGGACGAACTGGCCGAGGCGGTCGCCAGCGAAGTCCCCGAGGAGACGACGGAATCCGAGGACGGTTCAGAAAATACTGAACCCGAGGCGGAAACTGAAACCCCCGAGTTCAAGGTGGTCCTCAAGGGCCACACCGACCGGGGCGAGGACGACTTGGAGTTGGTCCTGCCGGATGCCGAGGCGGTGGAGCGGTTCAACCGGGCGGTGAACGACGGTCTGCGGCGGAAGGACTACGACGCCAAGATGCAGACGGTGGCGCAGAAGGAAGCCGAGGTGCAGGAGTTCTTCACCGCGCTGGAGCACAACCCCATCGGGACGGTGCTGAACGCCATCCCGAAGGAGGCGTCACTGGAAGTGGCGCGGGCGCTGGTGGCGGAGCATTGGGACACCCTGTTCCCGGACCTCCAGCAGTTCTCGCAGGACCCGACGCGGGTGCGGGAGACCCGGCTGGACTCGCGCGAGCGGTCCATGCAGGCCGACCGTCAGGCGCGGGAAGCGATTGAGAGCACCCGGCGAGCGAACGCCATCATGTCCGCGACCGAGTCACTGGTCCCGGACGAGGTGGCCCCGACGATTCGCCAGCAGTTCTTGGAGGACGCCGAGCGCGACCTCATCAAGTTGGCGTCCCGTGGCGTGGCGATTAGCCCCGAGACGGTCGCCCAGCAGTTGCAGGACCGCATCCGGATGTACGGATTCGCGGCGCAGGCCCCTGTGAAGGCCGTCAAGCCCGTGGTTGCCAAGCGCGTCGGAGACTCGCCCAAGGCCACCCCGAGTGTCGAGCAGGCGAAACAGGCCCAGACCCGCACCAAGAGTGTCATCAAGGCCCAGAAAACCGCCGCGTCCATCCCGCCCGCTGGTCGGGGTGCCGCCGTCGTTCGCAAGCCGCTCTTGTCGGGGAAGGAAACCATTGAGGAGGCGACCCAAATCCTGCTTCGGCAGGGGTACGACCTCCCTTCGTCGTAAGACATTCACCCAAGGAGTATCACCGTGGCAACCACTGGCTTTCAGGCCTCTGGGGACTTCGGCGGGGCCGAGTACGCGCTCAAGTACGTGTACGGCCCGGCGTTCGAGGTCAACATCGAGAAGGAACAGGAAGTGCTCGACGTGTTCAAGTCGGCGGGCAACTTCAAGACGTTCGACGGGCCGGACGGCAAGTCCGTCCAGATTGCCCACACCTTCCACTCGGGCGGCGGCGTGTCGTTCGGGCTGGAGACCGACCCGCTTCCGCTCAATCAGGCGGGGTCGGGCAAGCAGTCGTCCATCACGCTCAAGAAGCTGACCGCCGCCGCGCAGATTTCGGGCACGGTGATGCGTCGGTCCAAGAGCGACAAGGCCGTGTTCATGAACTGGGCGCAGGAGATTCTGCCCCGGCGTGCCCAGCGGGCCGCGTGGCATGAGGACCGGGCCGCGCTCGGCCTCGGCACGGGCATCGTCGCCCGCGTGAACGATGGCTCGCCGGATGCGACCATCACCATCGACTCCGCGTTCGGCGTTGCGGGGCTGACGGGCATGGAGCGGCTGTTCGCGGAAGGCGACTCGATTCGCCTCTCGCCCAACTCCAACGGCACCTCGCCGCGCACGGAAACGGCGGTCGTGCAGGCCATCGACTACGACAACCTGATTCTCACGCTGGACGCGCTCCCGACCTCGGGTGCCGACAACGACTACATCTTCATCGGTGACACCAACGTCTACGGACTCGGTGCCCGTGAAATCATGGGTCTGGAGGGCATCATCGACGACGGCAATCTCCTCGGCACGTTTCAGGGGCTTTCGCGGACGACCTACCCGAAGCTCAAGGCCCAGCAGATTGACGCCTCGTCCGCGACGTGGGGTGGGACGCTCAACGAGGACCTCCTCGACTACGCGGCGACCCTCGCCAAGCATCGCGCGGGTGGCAACATCGACATCATCCTGTCCAATGCGTCCGCCCAGCGGGCCTTCTGGCGGGCGATGCGGGCCGACCGCGTCATCAACGACCCGCGTGGCAAGTTCGCGGGCGGCAAGGACAACAAGGGCCTCTCGGTGATGATTGGCTCGCGTGAGGTCTACATCCGTGACGCCCGCAAGGTCCCGGATTCGCGCACCTACCTCATCGACTCGTCCACCATCCTGAAGTACCAGCTCGGCAAGGGCAAGTGGGATGACACGACGGGTTCGACGTGGCTCCGCGTGAACGCCAGCGCCGGGCACTACGACGCCTTCGTGGCCTACTTCATCAAGGAGATGGAGATGGGCTGTGGCGACCCGTCGAAGAATGTCAAGCTCACGGGCCTGACTGCTTCTTGACGTTCTTAGCACCGTAGCAAGGTGATGGCTCTGGGCACGGCACTCCGCCGTGCTCAGGGTATCACTGATACTCAGACAGGAGCCATCCAATGGCAGTAGTTGACAACCACATCCTGCCGACCGCGAGTGCGGCCCAGCATTGCTTCACGATGCCGATTGGCGCGACCGCGACGGGCCAGACGGCGCTGGAAGTGGACGAGGTGACCCCCGGCTTCAACTTCCAGATTGTGCGCGTGCAGGTGCACGCCACGGCGGTCACGGCGACCGCGTCGGTGAACGTGCTCATCGGCTCGACCACCTGCCTCACCGGGGCCATCACGCCCACGGCGGGGGACGTCGTGGCGGGCACGCTGGCGACGGCGGTGGCCGACCGTCGTGGGTCGAGCACCGACAGCATCGTGGTGCAGTATACCACGAACGGCTCGGGCGTCATCACGAACGGCAAGGTGCGCGTGTGGGTCCGGCCCTTCCCGATGAACGGCGAAGTCATGCCGCTCGCGGGGCTGTAATGACCCCACTGGAACAGGCGGTGGGGGGTGAGCGATTCGCCCCCCGCCACCTGCTTCAGCAGTTGAAGCAGGTGGACCCACAGGCCGAACTCATGTATGTGGGCGATGGGGCATGGTGGTTGGGCGTGTTCAAGCCGAACCAGAAGAACCGCGCGATTGGGGCCAACAAGGTCAAGACCGCGCAGGACATGACGGATATCCCGGAGGCACGCCGATTGGAGCGGGTGGGGCGACTCCAGCAGGCGGGATTCGTCTACATCACGGAATGGGTGGTACAGGGCGAACCGGATGCGCGGATTGCGCGGCAGTTCCAGTACGCCGATTGGATGGACAAGAACGTGGTCAACACCGAGCACCGCTTCATGGCGCACATGGCGGCAGAGAAGGAAGCGGACAAGGTGGCGAGCCGGAAGGACCTGATGGACGAAGGCCGGGCGATGGATGCGTGGCGGTACGCCTTCACGCAGAGCCACGCGGTGACCGACATTCGGCCCACCGACCGGAAGCGCAATCGCAAGACCTACAACGCCAAGACGGGAGTGTGGTCGTGAACTATCTGGACCTGACGGACGAGCAGGTGTTGGCGGAGGTCGGGAACTTCGGTCCCGGCTTCGTCGGCCAGTACCTCTTTGAGCGAGCCGAGTACCTGCGCGTCGTCGCGCTGAACAACACCCTCGGCCCGGACGCCCGCTCGCATGAGTTCGTGCCGTCCGAAGCCGCCATGAAGGACTTGGAGGCGCGTGGCATGGTCAAGGCGCTGGAGGTCGAGGTGGCGCAGACTGAGGCCCAGCCTGTCAAGCGTGGTCCGGGCCGTCCGCGCAAGGAGAAGTAAATGGCGCTCACCCTGAATGACATCGTGAGTGGCGTTCGGGGGATGCACCCCGCATTTCACCAAAGCCTTGTCCCGAACGCCACGATTGCGCGGTATCTGACGGGCTACCAGCGCGAGTTGGTGGCGAAGGGGTTGGAGCGCGACCAGACGTTCTTGGCCCAGCAGATGAGCATTGTCTTTGCCATCGCCTCGGCCAATGCCACGGCAGGCGCAGGCGTCGGCCAGCGACCGATTGACGCCGATGTGGGGGTCCTGTCCACGGTCAACGAGCCGTTGGGCACGGCGGCGGAAGTCGATGTGTCGGGGTCGGACGTGGTGACGCTGGTGAGCGAGAGTGTGGTGGCCTCCGCGACCAGCACCACCCTGACCAAGACGGCGGCGGGCTGGACCAGCAACGCCTATGCCAACTACACGGTCGTTATCGTGAGCGGGACGGGCGTGGGCCAGCGGCGGACGGTGTCCAGCAACACGGCCACGGTCCTCACGGTCAGTCAGGCATGGACGACCACCCCCGACACGACCTCGACGTTCGTGGTGGTGGACGAGGTCATCGAATCGGACAAGCAGTTCGGCGCGGTCGCCTCGGCTCCGTTCTCGACCACCCGCCTCGGGTACATGGTCAAGGTGAACGCCTCGGGGACGGCGTACCTCGACTACGCGACCCCGCTGGTGGGGCGGTACGACGTGGGGATTCCGTTGCCGCAGAACCATGCGGTCATTGGGGGCACGGTGCGGTTGTCGGATGACGATGACACGACCTACCCGCTGACGCTGGTGGACTACCAGAGTCGCTTCGAGGGCCATGCGTCCTTCCCCGTCTACCTCATGGGGAACGAACTGTTCCTGACGGGCGGCGAGGCGGAGTGGGAGGACGTGGTGAGTCTGGACCTGCGGTACATCCCGGTCCCGCCTGCGCTGACGGCGCTGACGGACAACTTCCTCCTGCCCGACCACGCCTACACGGCGCTGGCGTGCGGGGCGGCGTTCCATGCGGGGATGCGGGTCAACGGGATGCCGGACGTGCCGAAGATTGACCTGAACGCCCTCGCCGC
>CAYZBB010000230.1:0-7074 GCA_964476495.1 uncultured Actinomycetes bacterium
GCGGCCGGCCGCAACTGCGGCCACCGCTCGAAGAAGGCATCACGGTCCGCCTCGAACGACGGACCCACCGGCGAACCGAACGTGTTCGACCCGCCGTCGACGTGCTCCACCAGGGCGTCCAACACCACCCCGTACCAACCGCCCGCCTCCTCCACCGAGGCGCACAGGTCGTTGTCGCCGAAGTACCAAGCGCAGTCAGTCGGGAAGCGGTACCGGCCGGCCCACTCCGCACGCATCGCGAACGCGAACCCCGCCAGACCACCCGACCCGTCGTAGCGGCCGGCGCAGATCCCACGCACCGGCTGCACGCCGACACCCGCCCGGCCGTCGTAGTTGCCCGACACCACCGAAGCGTCCGTCGAGCGCATCCCCCCCACCAGACGGCGCAGGAACCGGGGCCCGGCACGAAGATCGTTGTTCAACAACACCACGTCAGCCAGACCACCGTGACGGCGGAACGCCTCATCCAGACCGAAGTTCCACATCTCGTGGATACCCAGCCCTGTGGCGTCGAACACATCAGCGATCTGCTGCGACTCCAGCCACGCACGGGTCTCCGGCTCCGTCGAACCGTTGTCCATGATCAGGATCTCCGAGTAGCCGCCCTGACCGCGGAGGTCACCGAGCAGCTGCTTCGTGAGCTCCAGCCGGTCCTTCATGGGGATCACCACCGTCACCGCCGACGACGCCGGACGACGGGAATGCACGTACTCGTCCTCGGTGATCCACTGCGACTTGTGGTGGACGATCTTGGCGCCCGTGTCGACGCGGGTCGGGAAGCCGTGCGCCCTCGCCCTCGTGCAGAACGACATGTCCTCACCGAACGGTCGGGGGTTGCCTTCCACCATCACCGGGGAGAACCAGTCGTCACCCTCGGCGGAGCGCAGCTTCTCGAGGCACCGACGGGAGATCATCAGGAACGCACCGCCGGTAGCGCCCACGGTCACCACCGCATCGGGCGGGTAGTGGAACTGCGGCTCGTATCCCTTGCCGTCCTCGTCCCACAGGTACAGGGTGGGGTGCATCTCCTCGGCGGGAGCGTGCCCCTCGAACCGTCCCACCAGCGAATGGGTGAAGCACAGGCCACCGAGGATCGGCCACCCGTTGGCGTCCATCTGGTCGGCGAGACGGGACACCGTCTGCGGGTCCCACCCCATGTCTGAGTCGATGAACAGCAGCAGGTCGGCGTCGGGGTGCCCGTCGAGGAACCCGGCGACCGCCTGGTTGCGTGCCCTTGCGATGGACCCGGCGCCGGCTTGGACCGACAGCAGGCCCATCTGCCCCGGCCGGTAGAGGCGCTGGTCGGTGGCGAGGTCGAAGTTCAGGGTGTTGACCAGCGACTCCTCGAACACTGTCGAGACCTCACCGGGGTGAAGGTGCGCGATGACCAGCTTCGACTTGCCCGCCGGCCGGTTCACTTCGACCAGGCGGTCGGTCCAGTCGCCCATCAGGAGGGACGGCGTCGGGACGTGCCGCGCCGTTCGCCGGGGGCGGCGGTGGCCGACTCGGGCTCTTCCGGGGCGAACAGCTCCGGGTGCGCCCTCAGGATCTTGGCGTCGTCCTTGTCCCGGTCATCGAGCACCGTGAACGGCGACAGGGCGACCTCACGGCCTAGCGCCTCCACGTACACCGATGCGTGCGTTGTTGCGCGATACAGCATGTTCTCTCCTTGCGCTGAAGGGGGCACGGCACGGGCGGGGGCAGCAGTGCCCCCGCCCGGCCGCTAGGCGCCTCAGGCGCCGGGGTTGACGGACAGCACGAACGCGGTGTTGTTCACCACGTCGGAGCCGTTCCGGTAATGCACGTACCAGCCGCGGCGGCCGTTCGGCAGGGTGTTGCCCGCGCTGAACAGGTGCGGGATGAACTCCACCGCCATTCCGACGCGGTCGGCGATGACGAAGTTGGAGAAGTCGCCGTAGACGAACGCCACGTTCGTGACCGACGACAGCGCCGTGGACATGTCCGACGCCTGGTAGGCGGGACGGCCCAGGATGCTGTCGCTGATCGGCTCGTCGAACCGGCGCGTCTCCCCGTAGTACGCCGTGCCGAAGGCGCGGACCCGGTTGTGGTAGTGCAGCGACGCGATCCACGACGCCTGGTTCTGCCAGCGGGCGCCGAGGGTGTTCTGGGCGTTCATCACGTCCGTGGCGGTCATGGCCGAGTTGGTCGTGTGTGACGACCAGCGCGACGACTCGCCGTAGAGCGCGGTGACCACGCCGATGGGCTGGGTCGAACCGGTGCCATTGGTGAACACCTGCGCGTCGAGGCGGTCCTTGGCGTCCGCGATCTCGCGGGCGACCTCGGCGCCGAGGCCCTGGATGTCCTCGAAGGCTTCGATGGACACCGGGACCGTACCGGAGGCCTTGTAGCAGGTGATCGACGGCGACTCGTAGCTGGCGGCCACGTCGCTGCTGTCACCGGCCTCAGTGCCGTAGGCGAGCGTGATGCCGGCCGAGGTCACACCGGTCCAGGTGTTCGTCATCACCGGCACGACACGGCTGATCTGCCGGATCGAGTTCGCGGTGCCCGTGTTGGTCAGGATGACGGTCGGGTCGAGGAACGACGGGATCAGCGCGCCACCGTTGGCGGCGGTCAGGCTCATGGCCCGTTCCTGGTCGAACCGCTGGGCGGCGGAGAACGCCCGCTTCTCGGCGTCGGTCAGGTCCCACGAGCGACCGGAGGTCATCTTGAGGAACGCCGAGGTGTACTCGTCGGAGCCGTGCACCAGGAGGTACTGGTCGAAGCCGCGCATGTCGACGTGGCTGGCGGACAGCGCCAGCTTGCGCTCGGCCTCCTCCTGGGCGTCGCCGTCGATGTGGCGGGTCTCACCGATGGCACGCTTCGCGGCCTCACGGGCGCCGACCTCGGCGATGTACCGCTCGTCGAACGGGTTGACCTCACGGTGGAACGCCGGAGCGGACCGATCGGCAGGGGCGTCGGTCGACTCGAAGGCGCCGGCCTTGAAGTTGCGGAGGGCCTGGTCGCGCTCGGCGAACTCGGCGGCGCGCACGAAGTCGGCCTCGTGGGCGGCCTTGAGCTCGTCGAACTCGGCGTTCAGGGTCTCGTAGCGCTCGGCGTCCTCGGGCGACAGGTCACCCTCGGCGTCGGCGATGGACAGGATCTGGTCGCGGAGCTCGGTGAGCTTGGCGGCCTGCTCGGAAAGGTTCATTGCAGGATCACTCCTCTGAGATGGAGCGCACGCATTCGGCGCTCACGGGCTGATGGCCCCTCGAGGTGACTGGCGCTGTCGTCGGCGTCGGGGGTGATGCTGGGGGTAGCGGCGCTGTCCAGGTCGGGTGCCACAGGGGCGGCGCGACCGGGCAGGGTGCTGAGATCAACGAAGCGGTCAGACAGGGACCGCACACCGGCAGTGGCATCGGCGTACGCCGGCCAGGAGACGGGTCCCCACTCGGGCACCTGCGCCTCTACCACGGTCCGCTCGGGGATGCCTTCGGGGTTCTCCTCGGAACGCTTCGGGCTGTCGACCCACTCCTCGCGGATCGCCCGGAACCGGAACGAGGCGCCGTACACGCCCTCACGCAGGCCCTCGTACAGCCACTCGGGCAGGCCACGGAACAGCTCGGCCTCGTAGTACCCGCCGAGATCGTCCTCGCGGGCGACCTGCGGCTTGGCGATGAGAACGTCACGCAGCAGGTCGGACTTGCCGTGGTTCCACATGATCTTCGCTCGGGCGCCGGACTCCTTCAGCGTCTTGGCGAACGCGCCGGGCGCTACCCGCTCCATGAAGCGTCCCTCGTACACGCTGTCGATCTCGGTCCAACGGTTGAACACCGAGAAGTGCCCGAACAGGGTCATGCGGCCGTCATCGGCAGCACGCATCTCCATCGGTGGCGTCGACCTGAACAGGTCGGTTGTGGGGGCGTCCATGTCAGGCTGCTCCAGTGTCGGGGGTCGGCGCTGACGGCCCGTCGTTCATGTTCCCGCTGCCGGGCGGCTGCAGCTGCACCGGCACCAACCCCGAATGCTGCGAAAGCAGCGTCGACAGGTCACCACCGGTGACCGCCGTGACCACGGCGTCGGGGTCGTACCCGCCGTCGGTCAGAGTCCTGATGGCCGTCGCCTGCGTCGACACCACCTCTGCGGCGTCCTTCGCGTCCTCGTGCAGGAACGCCACGTCCGTCGTGTCGTACCACAACTCGGCGCCGGCAGGCACCGCCACCAGGGGCGCCAGCGCCTCGCACATCAGCCGCCACGACGGGTAGGCGAACTGCTCACCGAACTGGCGGCGGGCCTGCGAGAAGTTCCCGGCGTTCAACGCAGAGCCGGCCAGGCCCTCCGAGATCCCCAGCACCGACGCCGGGACACGAGCCCGGGACGCGATACGGGTCTCACCGGCGCCCTGCACCGACTTGAAATCGAGGTCACGGAAGTTCGACCCGATCGTCACCGGGTCGGCACCGCCGAACAGGTGCAGCGCCTTCCACGCGTTCGCAGCGCCCTCGTGGCGCTCAGCGAACAGGTCCACGATCTGCTCCTGCTGGCCCCGGTCCTTCAACGTCTCCGGGTACCGGATCGCGAACGACGGCGTAGCGCCACGCTCCAAGAAGTTCGCCTTGTGCTGGGTGAGCTGGCGGTCCGTGTCGACCTCGGTCAGCACCTGAGTGATCCACGACTGGCCCCGGAACCGGAACAGCGGGTCGGGCTCCGGGGCGTAGTGCGCCACGTCGACCGGGCGGAACACCAGCGGGTCGTACTTCCCGGCCGCACCGCCAGGCCAGTAGGCGTACCCGACCACCGTAGCGTCGGGTGCGTCGGCGATCTCGTAGCTCTCGGCCATGTTCGACCCAAGGATGATGTGCATCCAGTCCGGGCGGACATGATGCAGTTGGTTGCCGATCCGCACCCGGTAGCCGTTCCCGGCCAGCGAGGCGTCCTGCTCGAACCGGGCGAGCACGTCACCCGTCGTGGCGTTCGGGGTGGGCCGCTCGAGGATGGACAGCGCCTCGCTGCCGAACATCCGGCGGTCGGACAGGTTCCGCCACTTGAACCGGGCCTCGGAGATCAGCGCCATCCGGGCGGCGATGCACGCAGCAACGATCCCGTTGCGGGCGTACACCGACTGAACCATCGACTGGAACCCCGCCGGCGCCGACTCGGACGGCACACCTGGCGGGCCCTGCTGAGTGTTGTTGCCGAGCAGGTAGTTCACCCCACCGAACTGGGCGACCAGATCATCGAACCCTGAGCGGGCCTCCGCCGGGCGACGTGCGATGCGTTCGATCAGCCTCACTCGTCACCTCCCACGTCGACCAGGAACAGCACCGTCACCACCGCAGCACACACACCGGCGACGATCAGACCGGCGCCGAACGAGAACCACGCCGCGCCGGTCGTGACCAGCAGCGACGCCACCAACGCACCCACGAACGCCGCACGAAGATCGCCGCTCACGTGAACGCGAACCACACGTCGCCGGGCTGCTCTGCGATCTGAACGGCACGGTCGTGCGCCACCACGGCACACACGGCGAGGTCGATCTTGCGGGGCGACATCTTGTGCTCTTTCACGATGCGAGGCCCCTTGCCGTCAGTCTTCAACACGCAGTGGTCGATGTGGCGGCCGAGGCGCGGGTCGCCGTCATGGGTGACCCGCTGCTCCATCACGGCGTCGTAGAACTTGGCGCACGCCGGGACCATCCGGGCCGGCGACGAGGTGTTCCACTCCACGATCGGCCAGCCCTCTTCCTCGAGCGCCTGCATCGTCCGCGACCAGCGGAACGGGTCGCAGTCGATCTCACGGACCTTCCACCGGGCGCACGCCCCACGGATGGCCTGCTCCACCTCGGCGATCGGAACCCGCCAGTCGTGGTCGTCGGAGTCCTTGCGCTCCCACGCCTCGATCACGAACAGGTGCGGGTCGACAGTGGTACAGCCGACAAGTGCGGTGGAGTCCCCCGAGTAGGAACCGTCGAACCCGATGGTGATCTCTTCACCGTCCGCAACCACCCTCGTGGCGTCCACGCACGCTTCCCACGCACCCTGCGGCAGCCACGCCTGCGTCGAGCTCACCCACTGATTGAGGCGCTTCGTGCGGAACTCGTTCTCAGGGGTCGTGCGCGCCGAGGTCTCGAAGTCCTCCACGAACAGGAAGTCACCGAGGGCAGGGTTCGCCTCGTCCCACACGCCGGGGTCACGCCAGTCGGCGTCGGCACCCGCGGCGGGCTCCCACCAGCGGAAGAAGAACGACGGGTCGTCGACCTCGCCGGACTGCACCTGCCGGCCGTACTGGTACAGCCGGTAGCACAGGCTGTCACCACCGGTGGCGTCCGACTTCACGCCGGCCGTCGTGATCCCCAAGATCAGCGGCTGCGCCCTCGTGCCCGACCCCAACGTCATCACGTTCCACAGGTCGTCGTTCGGCTGCACGTGGACCTCGTCGAACAGCACCAGCGAAGGGTTCAGCCCCTCCTTCGTGTACGCCTCGGCGGACAGCACCCGGTAGACGCTGGAGTTGGCCGGGTACTCGATGGCGTCCCGGTACACCTTCACCGCAGCCGACAACTCCGGCTCGAGCTCCACCATGCGCTTCGCCATCCCGAACACGATCCGGGCCTGGTCGCGGTCACCGGCGCACGAGTAGATCTCGGCGCCCGGCTCCTCGTCGGCGATCAACCCCCACAGGGCGATCCCCGCACCGAGGGCGGACTTGCCGTTCTTGCGGGGCAGACCGACCAGACCGCGACGGTGCTGGCGCATCCCGTCCGGCCGCAACACGAACAGCTCATCTAGCAGCGACGACTGCCACGGCCGCAACCGCAGGTACTCGCCGGCGTCGCGGCCTTTCGTGTTGCGGCATAGCGCCTGGATGAAGTCCGAGACCCACGGGCCGTCAGTCTCCTGAGGCTTTGCGGCGCGCTGCGATCTCGTCAAGCTTGCTCCTCGCGGTCACCTCGGCCAGACCGAGGCGAGCCCTTGCCGTCGGGTCGAACCCGAGCTGTGACATGAGCGCCATGACCTGCGCTCGTGCGTCACGTACTTCCTTCGGTGGCATCCCGTCGATGGCACGCAGGCGGGCGTAGTCCTCCACGGCGTCACGCAACAGCGCAACGGCGGG
>CAYZBB010000231.1:0-7038 GCA_964476495.1 uncultured Actinomycetes bacterium
GACCTCTTCGACGATCTCGCCGAGCCCGGCGATGATGTCCTCGTTGCTCACGGTGTTTCCTTTCGGGGGTCTTCGGCCGTCAGGTGTGTCGAATGGGTTGGCGCGGCCGACGGATTCTGGGCAACTGGGCATTCTGCCCCATGACGTCAGGGGCAGACGAACACTTGGCTCGCGTAGGTGAGTCCCGCGCCGAACGACACCGAGAGCACCACCTCGCCGGAGGCGACCTCGCCGGCCGCGCGCATCCGGTCCAGCGCGATGGGAATCGACGCCGACGACGTGTTGCCCGTGGTGACGATGTCGCGACCGACCTTCAGATCGTCCCGGCCGCCCTCCTTGACGATCTTCCGCGCGATCGCGTCGATGATCCGCAGATTCGCCTGATGGGTCACCAGCACGTCGATGTCCCTCAGGTCCACGCCGGCGGCCGCCGCCGCCCGGATCGCCACCGGGGCGATGGCCGTGGTCGCCCACCGGAAGACGGCCTGGCCCTCCTGGATGAAGTGGCCATTGCGGCCCTCGATCCGGATCGTCCGGGTGTGCTCCTCGTCGCAACCCCAGACCACCGGGCCGATCCCGGGTTCCTCGGATGCGGACACCACCACTGCACCGGCACCGTCGGCGAAGATGATCGCGGTGGCCCGGTCGTCGGACTTGGTCCAGTCGGTGAGCTTTTCCGACCCCACCACCAGCACGTTCTTCGATGCCCCGGTCCGCACGGCCTGGTCGGCGGCGGCCACCGCGTAGCAGAAGCCGGCGCAGGCGGCGTTGATGTCGAACGTGCCCGGGGCGTGAATGCCGAGCAGGCCGGCGATCTGGGTCGATGCGTGCGGTGCGGGGGACTCCAGGCTGCAGGTCGCGGTGATCACCGTGTCGATCTGCTCGGGCCGCAACCCGGCCTCGGCCAGGGCCTTCGCCCCGGCCTGCGCGCCCATGGACGCGACGGACTCGTCGGCCGCCGCGAACCGGCGCTCGGCGATGCCGACCCTGGCCCGGATCCATTCGTCGTCGGTGTCCATGATCTGCGCGAGATCGTCGTTGGTGACGACCTTGTCGGGCCGGTAGTGGCCCAGCCCGGTGATTCTGGAGCCGTTCGACCCGGGGGCCGTGTTGATCTTGACCGGGCTCATGCCTGCTTCACCCCCGCGTGCTCCGCCGCGAATTCCGCGGCGGCGTCGAGGTCGGCCGGAGTCTTCAGCGCCATGGTGGCCACACCCTTCAGGTCGCGCTTGACGAGTCCGACCAGAGTGCCTGCCGGCGGCAGCTCGAGCACGCCGGTGACGCCCAGGTTGCCCAGGGTCTTCATGCACAGGTCCCAGCGGACGGGATGGGTGACCTGCGCGACCAACAGCTGCAGGTAGGCCGATCCGTTGCCGATGACCGTGCCGTCGGAGTTGGTCAGCAGCACGTGGGTGGGGTCGTCCGGGTTCAGCGTGGCGACGTGGGCGCGCAGCTCGGTCTCCGCGCTGGCCATGAAGGACGTGTGGAAGGCGCCGGCGACCGGCAGCGGGATGATCCGCACTCCCTGCGGCGGATCCTGCTTGAGCTGGTCGAGCGCCTCCTGGGGACCGGCCGCGACGATCTGCCCGCCCCCGTTGACATTCGCGCCGACCAGGTCGAGCTCGGCCAGGATCGCGAGCACGTCGTCGGTGGCGCCGCCCATCACCGCGGACATGCCGGTCGGGGTGAGCGCGCAGGCCGCGGCCATGCCCCGACCGCGCACGGCCGCCAGCTGCACGGCGTCGAGGTCGGTGAGGACGCCAGCAAGGGAAGCCGCGGCCAGCTCGCCGACCGAGTGTCCGGCGACCGCCGCGGTGGACGGAATCCGCAGGTAGCGGGCCGCCAGCAGGGCGGAGGCGACGACCAGCGGCTGGGTGACCGCGGTGTCCTTGATCTCCTCCGCGGACGCCTGCGTGCCCAGCCGGGTCAGGTCGAGTCGGGCCCGATCGGACATCTGGGCCAGGGTGTCGGCTGCGCCGTCCAGTTCGAGCCAACTGGAGAGCATTCCGGGTTTCTGGGCTCCCTGGCCGGGAGCGACGATGGCCAGCACGTTTCTACCGTGGCACGGCAGGAACGGCGTCGGTGATGATGGACGGCACCAAGTCGCGCGGGGTGTTTTGTAGGCTTCCTACAGTCAACCCAGTGAGAGTCACCAAATATTGATCATCGTCACAGTGATCCATCCGCAACCGAGGTTGACAGTGGTTCGCCGGGTCCCCGGTCGATCATGGCTTCGGCCGCTTCGGCCGCTTCGGCCGCTTCGGCCGCTTCGGCCGCTTCGGCCGCGGAGCGCGTGCGACGGGCAGTGCGGGCCGAACGGGCGGGCCGCTGATCAATCCGGCGCGGCTCGGTCCGAACGACAGTCGGTGCGCGGGTTTCGCCCCCGGATCAGGAAATGGCACGGCTGCTTCGCTGACCAAATCCGCGTGCGCACCGGTGCCACGCCCGGATCGGCGTGGCATTGATCAGGCGTGGCATTGATCAGCGGACCGGTGCGCGGGCAGTGACAGTGGCAGCGGCAGGCAGCGGCAGTGGCGTTGAGAGCTGTCCACAGCCGAGACCGGGTTGTCCACATCGATCGAAGTTCTTCACCACCGCCGGCCGACGCCCGGCATTCTCGGTCGATGCTGGTTCGCGAGGACATGGCCGCTTGGCCCCGCATCCGACTCGCCCAGTGGGCGGTTGCGAACGCCGACCCCGACGTGGAGTCCCCGCTGGAATCGGCCGGTCGTCTTGCGCTTCTGCGGGCGGGACTTCCGCCCGGTCGGAGCAACGTGTGGATCGGTGACAGTTACCCCCGGTACCGGCTGGATCATTACTGGTTGGAGTTCCGTCTGGGTGCCGAGGGAGACGGGCTCGACAAGTATCAATTGACCGACCCGGTCGAGGCCGTGCGCGCCGAGAAGGAACGCGAATGGCAGTTGCAGGAATGGGGTATCGGGTCGTTCGCTATACCTGGACTACCGCATTGGTGGCGCCCGACGCCCTGGCCAACCGGTGCGCCGTCATGATGCGAGCGGATCCGCTGCCCGCGAGCAGATCCGTGCAGACATGGTCGCGACTCGACGGGTACGCGGTGCGCAGGATGACCCCGCCCGTTTCGCGCTGGTCGCCCTCCGCGACCGCTCCACGTCCGCACGGTGCGACGGCGCACCTGCTCCGCTGATCGGTGCGCCGTGTGCCGGCTTCGCTGTTCAACGCGGCGGCTGTTCAACGCGGCGGCTGGGCGCTCACTGCGCCCTGTTCGTCCTGGGTTTCATCAGCGAACGCGACGGCGAGCTAGCTTCGCGGACGAAACCAGCGGTTGCGAGCCATGTTTGGTCGCACACGCACCGCTTTGGTCAGCGAACCGACGGGATCTCGGCAGCTCAGGGGGTGGCTGCCAGCCGGCCGAGGATCACCGCGGCCTGCAGCACCAGCAGGTCACGCGGATCCCACGGATCGCGGCCGGTCAGGTCGGCGACCCGGTGCAGCCGGTAACGAACGGTGTTGGGGTGAACGAACAGGTTGCGGGCGGTCGGCTCCAGGGCGCCGCCCGCAGCCAGGTAGGCGTCGACGGTCGACAGCAGGTGCGGGGAGGCGGCCAGCGGCGCGAACACCACCGCCCGCAGCCGGGCGACCGCTCGCTGATCGCCGGCCAGAACCCGTTCCGCCAGCAGATCGTCGGCGTCGATGACGCGCGGAGCGTCCGGCCATGCGCGGACGACGTCCAGCCCGGCCAGGGCGTCGGCGGCGGAGCTGATCGCCGCACGCAGTCCGCTGCCTGCCCGCCCCCGGACCACCGGCCCGTCACCGAACAGCTGCTCGACGCTCGCGGCCGGTGGTTCGGAGCCGGCCATCACCAGGACCAGTCGGTCGCCGTGCACCCCCGCCATCGCGGGCCGGCCGGTGACGACCGCCCAGTCCGCGACGGCGGCGACCGCATCGGCGCGATCACCGGTCGGTGCGGCGCCCGCGACGACGACGGTGTCCGCGGTGGGGTCCCAGTTCAGCGCAGCGGCCCGGGAGGACAGGGTGCCGATGTCCTCCCCGCGGACTACGCCGTCCACCACGGCGGCCTCGACTCGGGCGTCCCACGCACCGCGGGTCTCCGCGGCCGCGGCGTAGACCTCGGCCGCGGCGAAGGCGATCTCCCGGCTGTACCGCAGCAACGAGTCGCGCAGCGCGATGCGTTCGGCGTCGTCGATGGCCAGCGCCGGTAGATCCTGCTCGGCCACCAGGATGGCGACCCGGACGAGCTCGACCGTGCGGCGCAGCGACACCGCCCGGACCAGCTCGCGCGGCGCTGTGCCGAAAACCTCCCCGGTGATCCGGTATTCGTCGCTGCTCGCCTTGGCCCACACGACGTAGCCGGAGATGCCGGCTTGCGCCACCAACGTGACCCAGGACCGTTGCTCCGCCGGCAGCGAACGGAACCAGGGCAGCCGCTCGTCCATCAGAGCCAGCGCCCGGCGAGCCAACTGCCCTCCCGCCCGTTCCACCCGGCGCAGCGTCTCCTCGCTCACCCCGTGCACAGCGGCCGGCGATGCTCCGAGCGCGGAGCTGACGGCCCGGAGCACGGACGAGGGCGTGGGTCCGGGCAGCCGCGCCGGATCCATCGGAGCGTCGTCGATGCTCGCGTGCGCGCCCTCGGTGGGATCGGACGGTCCGTCCACCGAACCGTCCGGGACCTGCACCGATCCCTGCGCCGACATGCCCGACAGCTTGCCACCACCGACGTGCGGGCGCGGACGACAAGGGGCCCGCACCGGAATCCGGTACGGGCCCCTTGTCGTGGAACTCGGCGTCAGGCGGCGCTGACGCCGGTGGCCTGGGGTCCCTTGGGCGACTGCTCCACCTCGAAGTTGACCCGCTGTCCCTCCTCGAGCGACTTGTAGCCGGTGCCGCTGATCGCCGAGTAGTGGACGAAAACGTCACCCGACCCGTCGTCCGGGGAGATGAAGCCGTAGCCCTTCTCCGCGTTGAACCACTTGACAGTTCCCTGCGCCATGCTTGCTCTCCTCGAGCGATTGTCCGCGGTTGCCCGCTGATCGAACACCCCGGCCGATTCCTTCTCCGGCCGGGCGATTGCGCTTTACCCCGTGCATGCCATGCGGACACCAGGAGAAGAGCAACAACGTGCGAACAGTACCGCCTCCAGTATCGCGATAGCCAGCAGGTCAGCGATCAGATTGCGATCAAGAATCGCCGCCCGCATTCCCCGACCGCCCGGCCCGGACGTCGTGCAGCTCGTACTTCTCGGCGGCCTCCGCGGCGGCCCCGGCCCGGTATTCCCCGCGCCGCTCCAGGGCGGACAGGGTGGCCACCACCATCGACGGACCGTCGATGAGGAAGTGCCGGCGGGCCGCCGCCCGGGTGTCGGAGAAACCGAACCCGTCGGCACCGAGCGTGACGAAGTCACCCGGCACCCATGGCGCGATCAGATTCTGCACCGCCCGCTGCCAATCGCTGGTGGCGATGACCGGGCCCTCGGTCTGCGCCAGCACCTTGGAGATGTACGGGACGCCGACCTCGCTGCCCGGGTCCAGGATCTTGGCCCGCTCGACCCGCTCGGCGTCCCGGCTCAGCTCGGTCCAGCTGGTCACCGACCACACGTCTGCGGCCACGCCCCAGTCCTGAGCGAGCAACTGCTGGGCCTCCAGTGCCCAGCGCAGGCCCACCCCGGAGGCCAGCAGCTGCGCCCGTGCCTTGCCCTCGGTCTCGGCGGCGGGCGACAACCGGTAGATGCCCTTGAGCAGGCCCTCCACATCCAGGTTCTCCGGCTGCTTCGGTTGCTGGTAGGGCTCGTTGTAGAGGGTGATGTAGTAGAAGACGTCCTCGCCGTGCGGATGCTCGGCGCTCGCGCCGTACATGCGGCGTAGGCCGTCCTTGACGATGTGCGCGACCTCGTAGCCGTACGCCGGGTCGTAGGCGACGACGTGCGGCATGGTCGCGGCCAGCAGGTGCGAGTGACCGTCGGCGTGCTGCAGGCCCTCACCGGTCAGGGTCGTCCGGCCGGCGGTGGCGCCGAGCACGAACCCGCGACCCATCTGATCGCCGATCGCCCAGAACCCATCACCGGTCCGCTGGAACCCGAACATCGAATAGAAGATGTACATCGGGATCATCGGCTCGCCGTGGGTGGCGTACGCCGTGGACACCGCGGTGAAGGTGGCCACCGAGCCGGCCTCGTCGATGCCCTCGTGCAGGATCATGCCCTGTTCGGACTCGCGGTACGCCAGCATCAGCTGGGCGTCGACGGCGGTGTACAGCTGCCCGGACGGGTTGTAGATCTTCTGCGTGGGGAAGAACGAGTCCATGCCGAACGTGCGGGCCTCGTCCGGGATGATCGGCACCACCCGCTTGCCGATCTCCGGGTCCTTGAACAGGTCACGCACCAGCCGGACGAACGCCATCGTGGTGGCGATCTCCTGCTTGCCGGAGCCCTTCTTGAGCACGTCGTAGACCTTGTCGCCGGGCAGCACCAGCGGCTTGGCCCTGACCCGCCGTTCGGGCACGAAGCCGCCGAGGCGCGCCCGGCGGTCCTTCATGTACCGGATCTCTTCGCTCTCGTCGCCCGGGTTGTAGTAGGGCGGGTGGTACAGGTCCTCCTCCAGGCTGGCGTCCGTGATCGGCAGGTTCAGGCCGTCCCGGAACTCCTTGAGGTTCTGCATGGTCATCTTCTTCATCTGGTGGGTCGCGTTGCGACCCTGGAACGACGCTCCCAGGCCGAAGCCCTTGATCGTCTTGACGAGGATGACCGTGGGTTGTCCCTTGTGTTTGGTGGCCGCGTCGTAGGCGGCGTACACCTTGCGGTAGTCGTGGCCGCCGCGGCGCAGCCGCCAGATGTCGTCGTCCGACATGTCCGCAACCAGCTGCTTGGTCCGCGGGTCGCGGCCGAAGAAGTGGTCACGGATGTAGCCGCCGTTGTTGGCCCGGTAGGTCTGGAAGTCGCCGTCCGCGGTGGTGTTCATCAGGTTGACCAGGGCGCCGTCCTTGTCCTTCTGCAGCAGAACGTCCCACTCACGGCCCCAGACGACCTTGATGACGTTCCAGCCG
>CAYZBB010000232.1:0-7033 GCA_964476495.1 uncultured Actinomycetes bacterium
AGCTGACCGCCGCACACGGGGCAGATGGTCAACGAGTCGTCGGTGAACGCCTGCACGGCCTCGAAGCGGTGGCCGCACGCGGTGCACGCGTATTGATAGGTGGGCACGGGTCCTCCGGGCGACGTGTCGTCAGGTGCGCTGGCACTCAGGCGTGCCGAGTGCCAAATTCGATGATGCGCCCGAGACGGTGGCCGGCGCAAATGCACCCAACTTTCAGGGGTGGTGGGCGGGATCAGCGGACAGGGAGGGGAACCAGGCCGCGGCCAGGGGTGACGGCGGCCGACACCGGACGGTCAAGGTGGTCGTGCGGCACGTCCAGGCCCAGCTCTTCGTCGTAGATCAGCGCGATGACCAGGTCTTGGTCAGTCCCGCGCAGCCGTGCGCGCAGGGCAAGCGTGCGGTCGTAGTGCCCGCCGCCACGACCGAGCCGGTGGCCCGCCGCACCCACCGCCAACGCGGGCACCAGCACCGCGTCGGCCGCCGCGATCGCCGCCGGACCCAGCCGCGGACCGGCAGGCTCCTCGATGCCCAGCAACCCTGGGCGGGTGATTTCGGTGAACTCGCACCAGTCCAGTGGCGACGGCCCGGTCACCACCGGGATCAGCACCCGGGCCTGCCCGGCCAGGCTCCGCAGCCAGGCGCGGTCCAGCGGCTCGGTCGGCAGCGGCAGGTAGGCGGCGACACGGGTCGCCGGCGCCAACACAACCCTCAGGTGGGCGGTGATCGCGGACCGGGCTGCCGCGCGATCGGCCTCGGGCCGGGCCCGTCGCGCGGCCAGCAACGGGGCCCGCAGTGCCCGCTTCGCCGCGGCGAGATCGGCCCGACCATCGGCGGTGGTGTCGGCCGGATGCGACCCGTCGGCAGGCATGAGCTCACCGTAGGCCGACCGAGTTCTCAGGTGTCGGGGCATCGGTGCGATGGCGGTGGGCGTTACCGTTAGCGACCATGAGCTCCCTGGTCGGTCGTCTGCCGGTGATGCCGCGATGAGGTCGGTGGCCGAACAGCTCGAGCGGGTGCTCGCGATCGCGGTGACGCCATCTCCCGTCAGGGTTGCCATCTCGGAGGCCCAGGGCCTGCTGTGCGCCGAGGAAGTGGTGGCCTCCTCCGCGTTGCCGGCCTTCGACCAGGCGGCCGTCGACGGCTACGCCGTGCGGTCGGTGGACGTCGCGATCGCCGCCGGGGGTCACCCTGTCGTGCTGCCGGTTGTCGGCGAGATCGAGGCCGGCGCCCGCACTCCCCACCGCCTGCAGCCCAATCAGACCGTGTACGTGGCCACCGGTGCGGCGATGCCCACGCTGGCCGACGCGGTGGTGCCGCGGTCGCACACCCAGGGCGGGGGCGCGCGGGTGTCGGTGATCAAGCCGGTGGAGTCGGGCAACTATGTCCGGCGCACCGGCGAGGACGTCCAACCCGGCGACGTGGCCGTCCGGCAGGGCGCGTTCATCGGGGCGGCCCAGGTCGGCCTGCTTGCCGCCGTGGGCCGCGACAAGGTGCTGGTGCACCCACGTCCGCGGCTGTCGATCATCTCCATCGGCGACGAGTTGGTCGACGTGGCCCGCACCCCCGGGCCCGGTCAGGTGTACGACGTGAACTCGTTCGCCCTGGCAGCCGCGGCCCGGGATGCCGGCGGGGATGCCACCAGGATCGGCATCGCGCCCAGCGACCCGCGCCGGCTGCGCGAACTGGTCGAGGCCAGGTTGCTGGTGTCGGAGGTCGTGCTGATCTCGGGGGCGGCCGGCGGGCGCAGCGCCGAGCTCGTCGTGGAGGCGCTGTCCGACCTGGGCACGATGGACTTGACCCGGGTGGCCATGCAGCCCGGCTCGGCGCAGGGCTTCGGCCTGCTGGGCACCGACCGGGTGCCGACGTTCCTGTTGCCGGCGAACCCGGTGTCGGCGCTGGTCGTGTTCGAGGTGGTGGTCCGGCCACTGGTGCGGACCATGCTCGGTCGGCGCAATCCCTACCGGCGGACGGTGATGGCCCGCTGCCTGGAGCCCATCACCTCGCCGGCCGGTCGCCGCCAGTTCCTGCGCGGTCAGCTGATGCGCGACGACGAGGACGACTATCTGGTGCACGTCCTCGGCGGTAGCGGGACCCACCTGCTGGCCTCGCTGGCCGAGGCGAACTGTCTGGTGCTGATCGATGAGGAGACGACGGCCGTGCCTGTCGGTGACGAGGTGCCTGTGTCCTTCCTCGCCCAGCGGGCTTGAACCAGATGCCGCCGCGATGAGCGAGCTTGCGAGCGAATCATCGGCAGTGCATCGCTCCGTTGAAACCATTGGGCGGGTGCGATGAGTCCGGCTGGATTCCCGGCCGCGAGCTCCGGCGGCGGCGCCCACCCGGGCTGGCCGGCCCGGCTGGGTCCGTTGCCGACGGTATGCGGCGCCGTCGCGGGCCGGCCACTGTCCAGACGGGACTTCGCCGGCTGGCAGCTCGCGCGGCTGCGAGACGAGCCACTGATCAGACGCTGGGACGCCACCAGCGAGCTGACCTGGGAGCAACGGCACAGCAGGGCGATGTGGCATTCGCACCGGTCGCTGCTGCGGGTCGGGGCCCGGCGGGGGGAGGTCGTGCCGTTCGCGATCACCGTGGACGGGACATTCGCCGGGCAGGTGACGCTCGGCGGCATCCAGCGCGGGGCGCTGCGTTCCGCCTGGGTCGGCTACTGGGTCGACTCCCGCTTCCACGGCAAGGGGGTGGCCACCGCGGCGGTCGCCCTGCTGGTGGCGCACGCGTTCGGACCGGTCGGGCTGCACCGGGTGGAGGCGACGATCTCCCCGCACAACCTTGCGTCGCGGGCCGTGGTCGATCACCTCGGATTCCGCCAGGAGGGTGAGCTGCTGCGCTACCTGGACATCGACGGGGCGTGGCGCGACCACCTGTTGTACGGGCTCACCGTCGAGGAACTGCCCGGCGGGCTGCGGCAGCTTCTGGAGCGTTGGCGGCTGTCCGGCTCCGGGTCCGCCTTACCGCCCGGGCCTTTGTGACTGGTGTGACAGGAGTCAACGACCGGCCGGGTCCGAGCATTCTGCGATCAAGGGCGTGTTCCTACCGGGACCTGCGCATTCGGGTGGCTAGCGTGCAGATGACGAGTCGTTCCGTCGTCGCGTGCCGAGTGCGACGCTGATCGGAGGAGGGCCTCCGGGTGAGTATTCCCACGTCGCTGATTGTGGTGCTGCTGGTAGTGGCCTGGCTGGTGGTGCTGGTACCGATGGTCGCCAAGCGGCGCGACAAGGTGCCGCGTGCGCAGTCCGGTGGCAGCGGTTTCCGCATCCTCCGGCGCGCGCAGGCGTCTCTGAAACGGCGCCCGCGCCGGGCGTCAAAGGCGTCGCCGGATGCCGGCGCGGAGCCGGCACCGGATGCGTCGACCGCCGTGCAGCGGTCACGCACCGACCAGGAACGGACACTCGTCAAGGTCGGCGCTCCGGCCGCGGAGGAACCACGGGACGCCGCCGAGGAGTGGGCCGCGGCCCATACCGCATACCGGCCAGCCCCACCACCTCCGCCGGTCGATCCTGGCAACGACGACTCCTGGGTGAGCCCCGAGCACGCGCCCGAGGGCCTCTGGAACGACGCCGAGCAGGCGACTATCGAATCGCAACCCGTCCCCGCGCCGATCGGGGAACCCGTCGCCAACTTCCCGCGCGAGTCCGCGCCGCGCATTCCCGCCGAGATCGACGAGCAGGAATGGGCCGAGCACACTGCTGCGGCGGCCGCACCGACACAACGCCCCGGGGTTGATGACGAGGCCCTGCGGCCCACTCCGCGCCGCCGCGGACGGGGTGGGTACGACCCCGAGGCCGCCGAAGCGACGCGCGCCTACCGGTACCGGCAGCGCCGGCGGGTCACCATGGTGCTTGCGGCTGCCACCGTGCTCTTCACGCTGGCCGCGGTGCTGCTGGCCAGCTGGCTGTGGGTGGGTGCGGCGATCAGTGGCGTGCTGCTGGTGCTGTACCTGACGTACCTGCGGCGCCAGGTGAAGATCGAGGCGCAGATCCGCCAGCGAAGGATGGAGCGGCTGCAGCGGGCCCGGCAGATCCGCCCCGAGTACGGTCGCGGCCGAGCCCCGGCCCGGCCCGGCCGACCGATGGTGCCCGGCCGCACGGTCGTCGACCTGGACGATGACGATCCGAGTTTCGACGATCTGGAGCCGTACGATCCCCCGGTGACGTATCGGCGCGCCGCCGGACAGTGACCGCGTCGGGCTGACGGTGCCAGTACCGAAACGGCAGGCCCCCGTGCTGATCGATCCGTACGCGCAGAACGGGTTCGGCGTGCGCTTCGAATGGGGCGCACACGGCGCCGCCGCGATCTCCGCCGGCGCCGGTGCGGTGATTGTCGTGGACGTTCTGTCCTTCACCACGACGCTGTCCGTCGCCATCGACGCCGGGATCGAGGTATTCCCGTTCCGGGTGCGTGACGCCTCCGCGGCGGCGTTCGCGGCCACCCGCGGAGCGGTGCTGGCGGTGGGCAGGCGTGAGGCGGGGGACAGTGGGGTCAGCCTCTCGCCACTGTCGATCCGGCGGGCGGTGGCCGCCGGCGGACCCTTGGCAGGCGCCTCCAGGCTGGTGCTGCCCTCGCCCAACGGCGGGACCATCGCCAGGCAATTGGCCGAGTCGAACGTCGTCGTCGTGGGTGGATGCCTGCGCAACGCCACGGCCTGTGCGAACTGGGTGGCAGGGGCCGTCAAGGGGCCGATCGGCGTCGTCGCCGCCGGTGAATGGTGGCCCGGTGAGGCACTACGCCCAGCGGTCGAGGACCTGTGGGGCGCCGGGCTGATCATCGACGCGCTCGCCGCCGCCGGGGCCGGGCCGATGTCGCCCGAGGCAGCGGCCGCGCGCGCCGCCTACCGTGGGCTGGGCCGCAACCTGGCGATGGGTCTGGCGGCCTGCGCGTCAGGTCTCGAACTGGCCAACGACGGCCACGCCGCCGAGATCGCAGTCGCCGCGGAGGTCGACTATTCGCGCCGGGTGCCCTTGTTGACGGGAGAGTCGTTCCGGGCAGCGTGATCAGCGTGATCGCCCGGACCAGGATGGCGCGGAGCCTGCCCGAGCGCTGCTAGAGTGGTCGCGGCCTGGGCACCCGCCGGGTCATGGGGCTGTAGCGCAGTTGGTAGCGCGCTTCGTTCGCATCGAAGAGGTCAGGGGTTCGATTCCCCTCAGCTCCACCCTAGGAGGCTTATTAGAACCCTCGGCATGGGTTATGCCGGGGAGTAAGCCTTCGAGCAGCACGAGAGAAGGGCCACCTCCTGATCGGGAGGTGGCCCTTCTGCTGTCTTGGGCGCTGGTGCGGGTGTGGTCTGTGCCGGGGTCGGGTTTGTCTGCGGCAGTGGCCCGGTGGGCGCTGTGGACGAGATGCAGACCGGCGAAGGGCTTGTTGAGTTCGTGGCCGGTTATGGTCTCGTGGTCGACGTAGAGCTTGGTGAAGATGGCCTGGTTGAGCAGGCGGCGTTGTTCGTCGTCGCAGCGTCGGTAGAGCTCTTGCGGCTCGGCGAGCAGGGTCAGGCAGAGCTCGATGAGGCGTGCGCGGTCGGACAGGTCGTCGTTGGTGGTCTGGAGCCGATCGGTGAGATGCACGCGCTCTAGCTGGATCTCGCGGAGCTTCTGCTTGATCTTCAAGACCGGGAGGGTGGCGTCGGCGGCGAGATCGAGCAGGTTGGACTCTTTGGCGTCCAGGCTGTGTAGCTGGGTGGTGAGTTGGCGCTTGAGGAGGCGAGCGCCGGCTTCTTGGTCGGCCAGGGCCTCGTTGATGTGGCGTCGGATGTCCTGGATGAAGTCGGCGCTGAACTTCACGGTGGCGTAGTGGGCCTCGACGGCGTCTTCGATGCGGATGGTGCTGATGTGCGGCGCGCTGCACATGCCGCTGCCGCGGTTGTTCGGGCAGAAGAAGTACAGGTACTCGGTGCCGTGCCGGTTGGTCGTGGATTGGATGACCAGCTGCTGGGTGACGCTGTGCTCGGCGCACTGTCTGCAGAACAGGGTGCCCTTGAGGTAGTGCTGGTGCACGCGTCGGCGCTCCTTGGCCTTAGAACGGGACTCCAGGAGGTCTTGGACCCGGCCGAACAGGTCGTCATCGATGAGCGCTGGGTGGCGTCCGTCGAACTCCTCGCCCTGGTAGGTGATGACGCCGAGGTAGTAGCGGTCGCGCAGCATCTGGGACAGCTTGTTGATCGAGACCTGCTTGGAGGGGTGCCGCTTTGTCGCTCGGGTGCGCAGGCCGCGGTCGTACAGTTCGTCGGACAGGTCGGCGAGGGTGTAGTCGCCGGTGGCGTACAGCTCGAAGGCGAGCTTGACCAGCTCGGCCCGCTCGGGGTCGATGGCGATGGTGCGGATCTCGCGGAAGTCCGAGCGGTCGAACACGTTGAGGTAGCCCAGCGGTGCCCGGCCGAGCGTGCCACCGTTCTTGGCCTTCTGCCCCATCTTGAAGGCGATGTCGGCGCCGGACTCGCGGGACTGGTACTCGTTGAAGGTGGCCAGGATGCCGTGCATGAGCTGCCCGACCGGAGTGTCGTCCACCGACTCGGTGGCCGATATGAGGGTGGTGCCGCGCTTGCGGAGATCGGCCATGACCACGGCGTCGTCGTAGCGGTTACGGGCCATCCGGGAGAGCTTGTAGACGATGACGTAGTCCACGTCCTTGGCCTGGCGGACGCGGGTGAGCATCTGCTGGAACGCGACGCGTTTGGTCATCTCGGTGGCGGACTTGCCGGGCTCGACGTACTCGTCGATCACCGTCAGACCGAGTTGCTCGGCCTTGCGCAGGCAGGCCACCCGCTGGGCGGGGATGGAGTTGCCCTCCGGGTCGTAGTCGGTGTTCACCTGGCCGGTGCTGGACACGCGGAGGTAGATCACCGCCCGCGTCCCCGGCTCCGCCCCGGGCGAGGCCCGGATGGGCTCGGCGGCGAGTTCGGCCTCGACTTCGTCGAAGAAGTCGTCGGCGTAGGCGCTGGCGGCGGTCATGGGCGGGCTCCCTGCTGTGCGGCGTAGACCGTATCGGGTTTCGTAGACAGGCAGATGGCTTGCCCGGGTCATGGGAC
>CAYZBB010000233.1:0-2510 GCA_964476495.1 uncultured Actinomycetes bacterium
ATAGGCGAGGCTAGGTTAGGTGCGCATGGAAAACGCGGAGAGCGCCGCGAGGCGCCCCGGATTGCGCCCGCCCTGGACCCGCGAGGAACAACTCGAAGCCGCGCGCAAGGGCGGGCTCGCACTCAAGGGGCGCAAGCTGCCGTGGGAGCAGCTGGCTAACCGCGTACTGCGGCGCAGGGACGAGAACGGCACGCCGACGTACACGCACGTGCTCAATGCACTCGTGGCGAAGGCGCTGGAGGGGGATGTCCGCGCGCTCGACCTCCTCTTTCGCGTCACCGGCTGGCGTCCCAACGCCGCCACCATCAAGGCCCGCGTCGCCAACGTCGCGCTCACGATCGACGCCTCCACCGTCCCCACGCCGACGCAAACTGTTGAGGCGCAGGCGGTTGCGTCACACGCGCTCCCCATCCCCGGGAGCGCAATTGAATGCACATTATCGGACGCTGGCAAGGCGCAAGCGACGCAAGTGCCGATGGCGCAAGGGGATAGCGCGGCAGGCGAGGCGGCCGCGCAGCGTGATAATGCGGACGCCGGGGCAGGGTAGGCGGTAGCGGAGCGGGCTCGACCCTTCCGCGTACGGATCCCCCGCGCACGGATCCGAACTACCCGATGCCCCCTCCCTGCCTATACGGCCCTGCGCGCGTCCCTACCCTTTGCCTAACGGGTCCCATGCGCTTCGGATCCGCCTACGACCTGGCACCGGCCCCTCGGCTAGTCACTGCCGGATGTTTTCGCGTTGTCAAGTATATCAAGAATGTGGATGTATCGCCAATTGGTTTCTTGACAATTACCAAGTAACCGTACTCGGGGCACCCCCTCGCCCAGCCACCCCCTCCCACGGCCCCTAGGGCAGCCCTCCCCCTATAAAAAAAGAAAAATGTATATATATTGTAGGGGGAGAGGGGGGGGGGCCTGCGCCACCCGTTCTGGGGGGTGCCCTGGAGGCGGTATTCTGGTAATTGACAAGGATCGACTTAGATGGCAAACTCCTGGCATGGACACTCAAAGGAAGTCTGGCCGTCCGAAGGTCCTGTCTTCGACGTGCCGTGTGGTGACGTTCAACCTGGAGTCGGAGTTGATCGAGAAGCTGTCGAAGATCGGTCGAGGGAACAGGTCGGCTGGCATTCGCTGGCTGATGTCGAACTCGACGGTCGCGGCGGTGATCGAGGAGGAGGTGGAGTCGATGGATCGTGAGTGAGAGCGCCTTGTCGGCGTTCTGGCTCGGCGGTAGGGTCTGGTCGTTTCGTTGTCAAAAATCCTAGGAGGAAGCAGATGGTGTCGGAGATCGAGGTGCGGCTCCCGATTCAGCCGCGTGGTGACCTGGTGCTGGTGCTCGTCGACAGCCGTGAGGAGATCACGGCGACGGGGCTCTACTTGCCCCAGACGAACGAGTACATGCGCACGGGCGTCGTGCGAGCGGTGGGGCCGGGCAAGGAGGTCAGCGGGTCGAGCGGCCCGTACCGGATGTCGATGGACCTCAAGGTGGGGGATCGCGTGTACCTCGCGGAGCAGAGGTACAAGTTCGAGACGAAGAACGACGACGGCACCTGGGTCGTCGTGCCGGAGGGCATGATCGCGGGCGTGCTGCCCTAGAACGCCATGTGGCTGTCGACGATGTGCCAGGGCTGCGGCTATCAGTGCTGGAAGCTCACGGACCCTTCGACGGTCAAGGCGGGCTGGCTGTCGATGGCGAAGTGCACATGCTGCGGGCGGCCTGACGTGGTGGTCATGGAGAAGGAGCCTGAGGACGTGAAGCCTGCGCCTACCTGGCTCAAGCTCGCCCTCGTCGAGGCGGGGCTCGATGTGCTAGACTAGGGACGCCTCGGGCACCGTATCGAGGCCCTGCTAGGTTGGGGGTCGGCGCTCTTGACTACGTGCGTCGGCCCCCGCTTCTCGTTATAGGGGCTTGCACGCCTACTAGGGGTGGTGGTAGGGCTATGACGCATGACGATCAGTAGCGGGGCCTCGCGTTGAAGTCGGCGATGGGGGGCGGGGGTCGCTTCGTGACGGAGGCGATGGGCGGAGGCGGTGCCACGGACGCCTCGATGCAACGTCTCCCCCGCGTCGTCGACACGACGGCTGGCGCTCAGGCGGGGCCGGATCAGTCGATGGTCTTCGCGGACGTGGTGCAACGCGACGACAGGCAGCCCGTCTCCGACATCAAGTTCGTCACGTTCACGGGCGGCGATCAGGAGATCGTGCTCGTCAGGAACACGGGCGGGTTCATGCGGATGCGGCCTACGGTCGGGATCGGGCCGTCGACGCCTGGCGATCCGAAGGTGCTGGAGGAGGTCCTGGACGGGACGCCGCTCGACTGCGCCGGGCCTGCGGACGCGACGGCTGGGGCGGCGAACTTGCGGCTGTGGGTGGTGCACAACAGGAAGCGCAGCGCGGTCAAGCTGTCGGACCACTCCATTGTGCACGCGGAGGAGCGCGCCGACTTCAACGTCACGGGCGACGCGACCACATCGGAGGAGCCCTACGGGCTCGCGTTCGACGAGACGAAC
>CAYZBB010000233.1:2610-7031 GCA_964476495.1 uncultured Actinomycetes bacterium
AAGATGCGGCAGGTGCGCCGCTTGACGGTGACGAACGTGCTGGGCGCTGGGTTCACGGTCGGCGCGATCATCCCGTGCCACCCGAACTACTCGGCAACGCCAGCGTCGAACACGGCGGAACGCATCGTCAACATCGCCGTCGACCCGGCGGACTACGAGCGGTTCATCATCTTCGAGTACGAAACGTCGATTCGCGTCGTCGTGCTCAACGCCGGGTTGGAGACGGTCAACACGAACAACGCGCACGCAAGCGAGGTCGTCAACAAGGGCGCGGCGAAGCGCGTGCCCGTGATGCTGCTGGCCGGGCCGCTCACCGTCGCCTGGATGTTCGATCTCTACCAGGTCAAGTACGTCCGCAAAGGCTTCTCGTTCGAGACGGCGAACCCTGTGCTGTCGGTCGAGAAGTTCTGGACGTACGCGATGGACGGGATCGCGCCGGTTCCATCGCTCGACGCGGTGTACACGCTGACGTTCGGTGGCGTGATCCCGTACACGCGCGCGACTTCTAGCGATCCGTTCCAGTCGCTTGCCGCAGGCTACCAGCCTTCGTTCGGAAACGACGGCGTGCACGCGGACAGGCACTCGAACACGGAGCAGATCGACGCGCTCGAAGACTTCCCGACGCCCGGCGACGTGTCGCTGGTGACGGCGTGCGGCGAGGGCGGGTTCATGTTCTACACCGTGAACACCGTCAGCAAGGCGGTGAACGCGCCCGACTTCGTGCCGCAGCCTGCCGAGTACGCAGCGGTCGTCGGCGGTCCGCTCGATGGCTGGACGAACTCCGGGCCGGGTGACTTCTACTCGAACAACGCGCTTCTTCGCGTGATCGACGGCGAGACGTACGTGCTCCAGGACATCACGAACTTCGTGACGCAGGAGTGGGCACTTCTCGCGTGGCGATACAACGCCGGAACGTGGGACTTCGTGACCGCTGTGGTCGTGCCGACCAACTACTCGTCCACGGCCATCCCGCTGACGTTCGCCATGCACGTCACCGAGGATCTTTCGGGCAGGCAGTTCTGCTTCATCGGCACGCAGCGTTCCGGGTCGAACACTGCTGATGGACACCTCATGGTGTTCAGGATCGACCAACTCACAGCGTCGGACACGATCACGCTCGTCGAGCAGCACGACCTGACCGGCTCGTACAACAAGATCGGCGGGCTCGCTTCGTCGGGCGACACGCTGTTCGTCGCGGTGCGCGCTCCGACCGGAACCGCGTACACGGGCCGCGTCGTGTCCTACGACTTCGACACGCTCACGGGCGTCGTGGACATCAACAACCCCAAGCAAGCTATCGACGCCGGACAGAACACGCTGCCGGAGTTTGCGGACTGGAAGATGCCGTGGTGCCTGCGCTTCTTGCAGACGGACGCCGGGACCGGCGCAGGCATCCTGTGCCTAGGCTCGTCGAGCGGAACGTACGTCGAGTTTGGCTACGACCCCGCGAACGGATCGACTGCGACCGCGACGTTCACGTCCAACATTCAGCCCAACGGCTACGACGGCTTCGCATACTGGACGTACAACGAGGCAGGGTCGAGCCAAGTCTTCTCGACAGCTCCGCAGGCGTTCAGCGCGGGCTCGGTCACGGCGACGATGCTGGGTCAGGCGACGGGCCTTGTGCTCGGCACGACGTACGAGGTGCGCGTCAACGCCTATCACTCGCGCGGTCCCTTCGCCAACCGCGTCGTCGTGGGCTCGACGGTCACGTTTCAGACGCCCGTCTCGGCGAGCACGGCTCCTCCCAACGCCGTCACCCTGCCACCGTCCAACATCGGCGGCTCGACGGCGCGCCTTGCGGGTCGCGTCAACCCCAACGGCGAGGATACCGTGGCGGTCTTCCTGCTCACGGGTCCAAGCGGGCAGACGACGACGACGGAACAGGAACTCGGCAGCGGCTTCGATCCGATCCTCGTCGAACAGGACGTTTCCGGCCTCACCGAGAACAGCCAGTACGTCTACCAGATCCGCGCGACGAACCACAACAACCAGGCGGCCACGGGGAACGCGATCTCCTTCGTGACGTTGGAAGGCAGCGGCACGCCGGTCATCGTCTCGGTAATCTTCCCGACGCAGTACATAACGTTGAACGGCGCGAACTGTCGCGTGCGCTTCGACCCCAACGGCTCGGCGTGCCAGATCCGCGTCGATTGGGGCGATACGAGCCAGTCATACACCGACTCGACCGACGTGGTAGTAACAGAGAACGACAGCGTGATCGACGTTCCGATCACCGGCCTGTCGCCGTCCACGCAGTACTTCGTGCGCGTGTCGATCCTCTCGCTCGAAGGACTCGGCAGCTACATCTTCCCGACCGAGACGACGTTCACGACGATCTCGACCGCGAACGCGCCGACGTGTTTGACCGCGCTCCCGACCGACATCAGGGACAACAGCGCGATCTTCAACGCCTACGTCGATCCGAACACGGTCAGCACTTCGGTCGAATTCGAGTACTGGGACGATGAGACGGGCGACGACCCGGTGCACTTGACCATTCCTGCGACGGCAACGTCGTCCTCTGGATCGCAGGTCACGCTGTCGGCTACGGCGCTCAACCTCCAGCCGTTCCACCGGTACGCAGTTCTTGCTCGCGCGACGAACGCTGCCGGTTCCAGCATCGGCCAGCAACTCAAGTTCCGCACGATGGGCGGGCAGACCGGCATTGCGCTTGTCGTCACCACCGAGCCCGAAACGAACGTCACCACCGACTCGGCGTTCATTCACGGCACGCTGGTCACGTCGACGATCCCGACCACGTACTACTTCGAGTTCTGGGTCACGGGCTCCAACAAGTCGTTCACGCGCCCGACCCTGCGCGACTTCACGCTGTTCGAGCCGATTGACCCCGGTTCGGAAACCGTCTCCGCGCTGATTTCCGGGCTCACGCCGAGCACGACCTACAACTACCGGCTGGTCGGGATCTCGTACGCAGACCCCGCCGTGCAAGTCGGTAGCACTGGAACGCTCACCACGCTTGCCGACCCGAGCGGCACGCCGCCTGCCATCGGGTTCATGCAGCAGGTCAGCGTGCTCAACGCGACCATCGTGTCATGCGACGGTCGGGTCGACGACCAAGGCGAGGACACGTACTGCACGTTCGAGGCGTCGACCACGACTGGATTCGGCACCATCGCCGGATCGTCGGTCGAGTTCTTGGTGCCGGAAGGCGACGGCGGCGTGACGACGTGGAGTGAGGACATCACCGGCCTCACCGCGTCGACCGCGTACTACTTCCGCATCAAGATGATCCACCAGATCGGCGGGGTCACGTCCTACAGCAACGTGATCGGCCCGATCTCGACCAACGCCATGCTCGCGCCTACGGTCACGACCAGCACGGTCGGTGGGGCGACGCCTACGACGCTGATCGCACGCGGCTCAGTCGTCATCCCGAACGACCCCGGCACGCCCGACGTGTTTGCGTGGTTCGAGTACGGGCGCTCGCCGCAAGCGGGCGGCACCGGCTACGAGGTGCAGGGGCCTGAGTCTCCGCTCGGCTCGACGGCAGGCACGTACGCCATGCAGTTGCAGATGGGCGGCCCGCAGACGCCTGCGCCGCTCCTGCCGAACACGCTGTACTACTACAGGCTCAAGGCTAGGAAGGGCGCGCTCGTCGTGATGGGAGCGGAGCAGTCGGGCACGACGCAGAACGCGCCGTCCGCTTCCGATCCGAACCCCGTCGCGCTGTCGGTCAAGAGCCTGACGCCGTACTCCTTCACGATGGAGGGCACGGTAGAGACGAACGGCAGCGATACCGACGTGGTGTTCCAGTACGTCGATGCGTCCGACGCGAGTGGTTGGGCGAGCGTGAACGTGGTCTCGCGTCCCGCGCAGACGATCACGGACAGCACGTACACCGCGCTCGTCGGCGACCACACCGAGTTCCTTGGCGTGGCGAACGAGGCGCACACCTGGCTCTGGCGCATCAAGGCGACGAACAGCACGGGCTCCGACATCTACTCGTACGGACCGGCTCCGGTCGCGTGCCCTGCGCCGCAGCCTCACCCGAACTTCGCCCCGGCCACAGTGCAGGCGGCGGCGAACTCGGTAAACGTCGCCGTGCGGTCGATGAAGGACATGGAATCCGCACGCCTGCGCTGGACTTGCGACCACAACGGGCAGCGCATGTGGCTCCAGATGATCTGGGGCACCGACCCGACGCTCGCCACGAACACGAAGTCGCGCTGGGTGTCGTACCAGGGACCTACCGCCGCGCAAATCAACATCGCCACGAACCCGCCCGCGCAGGGGCAGATGCGCTACGCCGACTACCTGACCGGACTCTCGGCGAACACGACGTACTACGCGCAACTCGTTTGCTGGTCCATCGAGGGCATCCACACCAGCGCCATCGTGTCCTTCACGACATTCGCCGTGGGCGACTTCTCCGCAAGCTGGCTGGCGAGCGTCGGCAC
>CAYZBB010000234.1:0-7002 GCA_964476495.1 uncultured Actinomycetes bacterium
TCCTTGCGGCAGTGCTCGGTGTGGTGGCCCGGGTAGCACTCGTGCGCGACCAGCACACCGAACTGACTCATCCGGTGCCCAATGTCCGCGTTCACCGCCACCCGGGACCGGAATCCGCCCAGGTAGTAGTTGAAGCCGCTCCAGGCCACATCCCTGGCGATCTCGAAGTCGATGTGCTCCGGCAGGGCGGCGATTCCCGTGGGCTCCGCGACCCGCTCCTGCAGCGCCTGCGCGACGGTGCGGACCGCGGTCTCGACCAGCTCCGGCGGGCAGGTCTCGGCCTGCTTCAGCGCCGCCAACCGATCCGGCAGCGGCCCGGAGCCACCGACGATGGCGGAGATCTCGTCGTGCGCAGCCGCGTACACATCCGTGTCGACGAGCTCGATGTCCACCTGGAAGTAGCTGCGCACCTCGTCCACGAACGACATCGGCTCGCCGGCCAGCCGACGACCGGCGACCTCGAGCGCGTCCAGATGGGCGGTGAGGAAGTCGGTTCGGGCCGGGGTGAGGCCTGCCTCGGGCACGCGCGCGGAAAGCGCGCCGGCCTGGCGGGACAGGTCGGACGGGTCCGGCGGCGGCTCGTCGTCGACCTCCCGCTTGAGCTTCGGATCGCCTGTGTACGCGTCGACGAACCCGTCCACCACCCGGCCGAACCGCAGGCCGAGCTTCAGGTACTCCGTGACCGTGTGATCGGGGTCGTCGCTGCTGTCCACGGCTGTCCACCGTAGAGCAGCGCCCCCCTGTCGTGTTGATCATGGCGCGCTGCCGGCGACACACCGACGAAATCCGCGACACGCCGGTGCCTGGGCGGCTGCGCTCCATGATCAACTTCGAGTCCGGCGCGACACCGGCGGGCCGGGTCATTAAGCTGGCGGTGATCGACCGGCGGTGGGGCTCGCCGGATCCGAACCGCAGCCGCGCAGGCGGCCGCCAACAGTCCCTGACCCGATTCGACCGGCGTCAGGAGCACCCATGGTCACCCCGATCCCACTGGAGATAGCCGCGTTGCACGCGGCGGAGATCCTCGACTCGCGCGGAAACCCGACGCTCGCGGTCACCGTCACTCTCGCCGACGGGGTCACCGCCCGCGCGGGCGTCCCGTCCGGTGCGTCGACCGGGTCCCGGGAGGCGGTCGAACTCCGCGACGGCGATCCCGACCGGTATGGCGGCAAGGGAGTGCTGACCGCCGTCGCGAACGTGAACGACGAGTTGGCCGACGCGCTGCTGGGCAGGGCGTTCGACGGGCCGGCCGGCGTGGATCAGGCCATGTTGGACACCGACGGCACACCCAACAAGGGCCGGCTCGGCGCGAACGGCATCATCGGCGTGTCGATGGCCACTTACCGGGCCTGGGCGATCAGCCGTGGATTGCCGTTGTGGCGGTCGTTGACACCCGTCGGCGTCGCTCCCCGCCAACCGGTGCCGCATTTCAACGTGGTCAACGGCGGCGCCCACGCACCGAACAGCCTCGACTTCCAGGAGTTCATGCTGGCCCCGCTGGGCGCGCCGTCGATCCGCGAGGCGATCCGTGCGGGCGCGCAGGTCTACGCCAGGCTCAGGCGGTCATTGCACGACGCCGGCTACGCGACCGGGTTGGGCGACGAGGGTGGGTTCGCCCCCGACATCAGCACCCCGGAGGACGTGCTGGCCATGCTCGTGCGGGCGATCACCGATGCCGGCTACACCCCGGGCAGGGACGGAATCGCGATCGCGATGGATCCGGCCGCCAGCGAGTTCTTCGTCGACGACGCCTACCGCGTGGCCGGCGAGGCACTGTCCGCGACCGATCTGATCGACCGCTACGAGGCGATCCTGGACGCCTACCCGGTGTGGAGCATCGAGGACGGGCTGGCCGAAGGCGACCAGGACGGCTGGATCGAACTGACCGCACGGCTCGGCGAAAGCGTGCAGCTGGTCGGTGACGACAACTTCGTCACCAACCCCTCGATCATCGCGGAAGCGATCAAGCAGAAGATCGGCAACGCGGCCCTGATCAAGGTGAACCAGATCGGTACCGTCACCGAAACGCTGGAGGCGATGCGGTTGTGCCGGGAGGCCGGGTACGCCGCGATGGTGTCCCATCGGTCCGGTGAGACCGAGGACAGCTTCATCGCCGATCTCGCCGTGGGATCCGGCTGCGGGCAGCTCAAGACCGGCGCGCCGGCCCGCGGGGAACGTGTGGCCAAGTACAACCGGCTGCTGGAGATCGCTGACAGTGATCCCGAGATTCCCTACGGCACAAGCTGAATCTTCGCTACAGCGGACGACACGACGGCGGAGGGGCCCGCCGACAACCGCGAGATGTTCGCCAACGGTCCCTACCTCACCAGGGAGGTAGGTTCCGTGCACCCGACAACCCGATCCGACTCCGACCGACCGATGCGCGACCATCCCGCCGCGACGGGTGCCGACCGCGATCCCGGCGTGAACGGGCACCAGCGGTGACCGGGCGTCGGCTGGACCTGGACGAGTCGATGGTGGATTTGCGCTGCTCGCTCGTGCTCGTCGACGACGACCACGTCCTGGCGATCCACCGGATCGCGGGCGGGCACGACGACTGGGTGCTGCCCGGCGGCCGGCCCCGAACCGGCGAGAGCCTGTCGGCGTGCATCGCACGGGAGACCCGGGAGGAGACGGGGCTGGAGGTCAACCCCACCCGGATCGGCTTCGTCGCTGAGGTGATCGACCCGCACAACCACGAACGAACCGTCGAAGTCGTCTTCCTGGGCAGCATTCTCGGTGGCGCCGCCCGTCACACCCTGCTCGGGGAATCCGGCACCAGGCCGGAATGGCTGAGCCGGCAACGGCTTCGGCAGGTCGACCTGCGCCCACCGATCGCCGGCTACCTTCCCGCAGTGATGCACCGGAGCCGTTCGGACGCCGCGTATCTGGGCAACATGTGGCGGCCGCGACCGCTCACGGCGAGTTGATTCGCGTGGTGGCGGCCAGGGGCCACGCGAGCTGTCGACGCAGCTCGCCGACCTGTCCGAGCTCGCCGACGACGCACGGGCGACGATCGTGCAGGACCTGCGGGAGCGATGGTCAACCACAAAGGCTGCGGATCCTGCTGGTGGGCGCGGCAAGTCGACGTCGGCAACGTCCTGCTGGGGCGATCGGTGCTGCCCACCGGCGCGCTTCCCCTCACCGCGGTCGCCACCATCGTGCGGGTCGGTGGTCCGGAGCGGACCGCCTCGTGCGCGCGGGCGAGGATGCCGCCGCGGCAGCCGACGCGACCCTGACCCGCTGCCGGCAGCGCTCGACGCGGACGCGGTCGCAGTTGTGGCCCCGATGACCCTGTGTGTGCTGCGTGACCTTGACGTCCGGCTGGCCGGTGCCGGGTCGGCCGTCGAGTTGGAGGACAGGGGTTGGACGGCCGTCGGCGAACCCGTCGTGAGCGTCGTCGGTGACTGGAGAAGCGCTTGGGACCAGCGGCTTTGCGCTGCGGCCGGGTCCGGCGCGGAACGGGTCGGTCAGCTGCTGGACGACGCCGTCGTGGACGTCAGGTCATCGGCGGTCGGTCTTCTCGGCGTCGAGCTGACCGCCACCGCCACCGCCAGTGGCGAGTGGCGCATGACCGGTCCTCTTGCGCCGGTGCTGCGCCACTCGTCGACCACACCCAGCTCGGCGCACCCGCTCCGGTCGCGCCGGTGCCTGGGGCGGGTCCTTTCGCTTCGACGTCGCGCCGGGCGTCGGATGGACCGAGCCGGTCAACGCTGCCGTCCGTCGCCGGATCGCCGGACGCGGCGGCAGGGACCGGATGCGGCGCTTCGCGGGCCGCGAGGCCGGCGCCGTCATCCGTCGGTGACCGAAACCCGGCGGTCGTCGGCCGCCTGCTGGTTCACCAATAGGACCCGCCAATCGCCGTCGCGGCGCTCGATCTCGTTCCAGCAGGCAGTGTGCTGCCCGATCGACTGCTCCGGTCCCAGGCCGGAATCCAGATGCGCCAACAGGATCCGGTTCACCGCGTCGTGCGACACCAGGACGATCGGCCGGTCGTCGTCGAGATAGGCGATCTGCCGATCAAGTGCGATCAACGCCCGGTTCAGCACGTGGCGGACCGGTTCCACCCCGGGTGCCGCGTCTACGCTGCCCCATTCAGCGACGATCTCCGCCGTCCCGCGCCCCGCCCACTGCCCGTAATCGCGGTCGGTCAACCAGATGTCGATCTCCGGCCGGATTCCGGTCCGGTGGCCGATCGCCGAGGCGGTCTGTACCGCCCGACGCAGCGGGCTGCAGACGACCCGAACAGGATGACGGGCCGCCAGCACCTGCGCGAGGGCCACGACCTCGTCCAGCCCGACGTCGTCCAGTTCGGGGTCCAGCCTGCCTCGCAGTAGGTTGGCGGCATTCAACGCGGTTCGACCATGCCGGACCAGCAGCATCCGGGGATGTTTTCTTGCACCCATCGTTCCCACCTCCGGACCCACATCCGCCTGGAAGGCAGGGACCGTTGGCGACATCGCGTTTGTCGGCGAGCCCCTCCGCCGTACAACCATCGTCAGCCTATTCAGCGGCGACGTGCTGCGCAATAGTGCGAGAAGTGTCCCCCACCACTCTGTTCGGATCCCTGTCCGGATTTCGGGACGTCCCGACTACGGCTTGCATCACCCGCCGCAAGGGCACACACTGTGGGTGTACGGCGATGAGGCTCGCCGCAACCGCGGACAACGTCGTCCGATGATGGCCTCTACCCCACCTTCGTGCGATCCGCGCCACGAAGACGGATGGTAGAGGAGGTCGACGTGTCCCGCGCACCATGATCGGGATCGAGGCAAGCTCCCGGCTCGACGACGTCGTGCACGCACTATCCCCGAGGCCAGGGCCGAAAGACGTTGTTCCGGACATTGTCTCGGGTCACTTGCTGCCGTTCAGAAGACGGGCTCCACGAGCGAGATCAACCATTCCCACAGGCCGCTTCGCGATGCCTGCCACCCATCATTCACCGACCGAGAAGGCGAATTCCGATGAACTGCCTCGACTGTTCCAACCGTGACCAGCGGACCGACGCTGTCGGCGTCTGCACAACCTGCGGGGCCGGCGTGTGCCGCGATCACCTGGCGCTGGACACCCACGTGCTCAGCCAGCACACCGGAATGGGTGCTGCACGCCATTTTTCGACCCGTGCCGTCACGTGCGCCGAGTGCGCGCCGGTGATGACCGCCATGCACCACCAGCGCTATCACGCGGCGCCACCGATTGGCATGGCCACTCGCACCGAACGGCGCTGACCGGCACCGGCAGTGGCGGCAGTCGCGGCGATCAGCGGCCACGCCGCCCGGCGACCAGCAGCGCAGTGACCATCCACGCCGCGGCGTAACCGAAGGTAACCGCCGGCGAGGTCAGCGACCAGAGGAACCCGACGACCAGGGTCGCGCCCAGGTCGCCGAACGCCTGGATCAACCCCTGCAGACCGAAGCCGTTGCCGCGCACGATATCCGGTACGGATCGCGCGATGATGGTGGACTCTGCGGTCTCGGCGCAACCGATACCGACTCCGCACAGCACGAAGGCGGCCAGCAGGATCGGCCATGCCGTGGCGCCGATCGCGAACGTGGTGTAGCCCGCGACGTACACCGACGCCGCGGCCATGAGCACATGCCGCGGTGTGAAACGGTCCGCAAGGTGTCCGCCTCCGATCGAGGACAGGCTGGCCGCGCCGTTGTGCCCCGCGTAGAACACGATGGCCAGGCTCGCCGCCGCGGTCGCGTCCATTCCCGTGGCGCTGCAGCAGGTCGCTGCAGCGCAGGATCAAGAGCGTGGTGGCAACGTTGCCGAGTTCGAACAGCACGATCGGCAGGAGCACACGACCGATCCCGACCTGGCGCAACGCCGCCAGGTTCAGCGCGAGTGTCCGGCGTCCGAATGCGGGCCGCATCGTGCGCCGCACCTGACGGACGGCGAGCAGGATCGCGGCGGCGGCCAGCAACCCCGGCACGATCGAGATCAGCATGGCCTCGCGGATGCCGATGACCGCGACCAGCCCGGCGGCCAGCAACGGGCCGACGATCGCGCCGGCGTTGTCCCCGGCCCGCTCGACGCCGAACGCCCGACCGTAGGCATCCGGCGAGGCCAGATCGGTCAGCACCATGTCCCGTGCCGGTGAGCGCAGTCCTCTGGAGATCCAGGCGATCGCCCGCAGGACGGCGACCTGCCACAGGGTCATCGTCAGGCCGATCGCCGCGGTGGCCACCGCGGTGCCGACGTACCCGCCGGCGGCGAACCTGCCGCGGCGCTGTGGATCGTTGGCCAGCGGCCCCCCGGCCAGCTTGCTCACGCCGGTCAGCGCGTCCGCGACACCGTCGATCAGCCCAAGCGCGGCCGGACCCGCGCCCAGGGTGCAGGTGAGGAATATCGGCAGCAGGCTGGTGACCATCTCGTGGCTGGTGTCGCTGCACAGCGAGGCCCCGCCGACAGCGACAACCCCCGCATTGAGCCACCTTCGGGAATCCACGGCGTCCGCGGATCCGGGCGGCCGGGGATTCGCCGGAACCGCGTCCGAGGCAGGATCTGGCGAATCGGTCATCGCGCCTCACCCCGTCCGTCCATCACCAGCGCAGCTTCCGACCAGGTGCCGCAGGTCGATTCCCAAGGCGCGGTCTGCCAACGCGAACGCCTCGAGTTTGCTTCCCGCGGCCATGTGCAGGTCCACCTCGAGCCGATGCAGCGGCTTGAGCACGTCGCGGTCCCAGCCGGCCGAGCTCGGCGTTCACGGCAGCGGCGATCGTGGGTCCCGAATTCCCAGGGACTGGTGCGGAGTGGATCGTGCTGCCGGTGACCGGTTCTCATCCTCGAGCCGAGCCAGCAGCAGGTGGCCGCCGACGAGATCCTCGGTCGTGCGGCGCAGCGCGTCGGCCAGCAGCAGCATCCTGATCAGATCCAGTGAGCCGGCGTCCAGGCCTCGCTTGTCGACGATGATCCGGCGCCTCACGTCAGCACGGTCGACGTCGTCGGCGCTGATGGCACTACCTTCGTTCATGACGGGTCCCCTTCCGGGAACGCTTG
>CAYZBB010000235.1:0-6958 GCA_964476495.1 uncultured Actinomycetes bacterium
GGGGATCCGGGAGGGCGACATGTTCCTGTGCAACGACCCGTGGGTCGGCGGCGGGCTGCACCAGAACGACGTCATCGTCTTCCAGCCGGTCTTCCATGACGGCAAGCTGTTCGCCTGGACCAGCGCGATCTGCCACGAACCCGATCTCGGCGGGGTCGGCCTCGGCTCGTTCAGCCCGGCCGCCCAGGACGTGTTCTCGGAGGCCCTGCCCACCCCGCCGGTCAAGGTCGTCCGGGACTTCGAGTTGCAGGACGACGTCGCCGACCTGTGGATCCGGCGCTCCCGGGTGCCCATGCTGGTCAACCTGGATCTGCGAGCCAAGATCGGGTCGAACACCGTCGGCCGGAAACGGCTGCACGACGTGATCGCGCAGTACGGCGCCGACACCGTCAAGGCCGTGATGAAGCGGATGATGGCCGACGCCGAGAACCGACTCCGCGGCAAGTTGTCCGCCCTGCCGGACGGCACCTGGCGAGCCACCGGATATCAGGACCAGGCGAACGAGGGCGACCGGCACGTCCACAAGATCACCGTGGCGATGACCAAGCGGGATGACCAGCTGACCTTCGACTTCACCGGCACCGACCCGCAGGCCGGGGTGATCAACTGCACCTACGCCGGGATGCGCGGCGGCGTGATGCTGGCCTTACTGCCCATGCTGGCCGGCGACATCCCCTGGTCTGCAGGCGGTCTCATGCGTTGCTTCGATCTGGTGTCCGAGCCCGGCACCATCAACAACGCCACCTATCCGGCGGCTGTCAGCCGCGGTCCGATCGGCCCGGCGTGGCTGACCGGCACCCTGGTCGCCGAATGCCTGTCCCAGATGCTCGACCGCTCGGCGGATCTGGGCACCAGCGTGCAGGCCGCCTGCTGCGGCACCTGGGATACCGCGGTGGTCGCCGGCCTCGACGAGCGCGGTGAGGTTCCGGCACCGTTCCTCAACGTGATGATGGAACCGATGGCCGGCGGCTACGGCGCCCGACCCGAACTCGACGGGATGGACACCGGCGGCCTGTTCTGCATCCCGATGGGCCGGATCCCGGACGTCGAGATGACGGAGTTCCTGTATCCCCTGCTCACGCTGTGGCGCCGGGAAGAGCCCGATTCCGGTGGCCCCGGGCGCCAACGCGGCGGTGTCAGCGCCTCGCTGGCAGTCACGCTGCACGGCTCGAACCACCCCGCGGGCCTGGTGTTCGCCTCCGCGGGCAAGGCCGTCTCCCAGAACAATGGCCTGGCCGGCGGGTACCCAGGCAACACCGGCCTGGAAGTGGTCCTGCGTGGAGCGGACGTCGGCGCGACCTTGGCGGACGGCCGAATCCCGCAGGATCTCGGAGACTTCGGCGGCGATGCAGAGATCGCCCCCTGCTATGCCCAGTCCTACCTGGCCCCAGGCGAGGTGCTCTACATGAACTGGCAGGGCGGAGGTGGCTACGGCGATCCGCTGCACCGTGACCCGCAGGCGGTCGCGCACGACGTCGATGAGTTCAAGGTCAGCCACCAGGCGGCCCGCAGCATCTACGGTGTCGTGATCCGCGACGGCCAGGTCGACGCGGAGGCGACGGAAGAACTGCGGCGGGACCTCCTGTCCGCCAGGCATGGACGGTCCGGCGGCGGGGAGGTGTCGACGGGGACGGTGGACCTCGAGTCCGCCGCTCGAATTGACGAGAACCTCGCGCTTGTCGGCACTGTCGTCGCCTGCGCGCACTGCGGACAGCAGCTTGCCGACCTCACGACGGACACCGAGCTGTCCCTGGCGCGTCACGAGGGACCGTCCAGCCAGGCCGGACCGCAGATCGTGTCCGACCCCGCACAGTACGTCGACGACGAGATCGTCTTCCGGCAGTTGTGCTGCCCGGGTTGCTGGACCGCCATCTACTCCGCGGTGGTGCCCAAGGCGCACGAGGACCACGTCACCGACGTGTCCCGCTTCGCCGGCGCCGGGTCCGGCGGTGGCCATGCCTGAGGCCGTCATCGTCGCGGCCGCGCGGACTCCGATCGGCCGGGCGGTCAAGGGCTCGCTCAAGGACGTCCGGCCCGACGACCTCGCCGCGTTCGCGATCCGGACGGCCCTGGACCGGATCCCGGCGCTGGACCCGGCCGATGTCGATGACACCATGCTCGGTTGCGCCATGCCGGGCGGCGAATCAGGCTACAACATGGCCAAGGTCGTCAACACGATCAACGGGATGGACACGGTCCCTGGCACCACGGTGACCCGGTACTGCTCATCCTCGGTGCAGACCACCCGGATGGCCTTCCACGCCATCCGGGCCGGCGAGGGGGAAACCTTCATTTCCGCCGGGGTGGAGACCGTCTCCCGATACGCCAACGGCACGTCGGACGGCCCGCCGGGCACCGAGAACCCGCTGTTCGCCGCCGCTCACAACCGTTCACGCACCACCGCCCGGACCAACACCACCTGGCACGACCCACGCGCCGACGGCATCCTGCCCGACTACTACCTGTCGATGGGGCACACCGCCGAGAACGTGGCCACACTGCGGGGCATCAGCCGCCGGGAAATGGACGAGTTCGCCCTGCGCAGCCAGAACCTGGCGGAAAAGGCGATCGCCAACGGCTTCTGGGCCCGCGAGATCACCCCGATGACCCTCCCGGACGGAACCGCCGTCACCACCGACGACTGTCCCCGCGCCGGCGTCACCCTGAACGGGCTGGCCGGCCTGCCGCCGGCCTTCAGGCCCGACGGCACCGTCACCGCGGGCAACTGCTGTCCGCTCAACGACGGTGCCGCGGCGGTGATCGTCATGTCCGACACCAGGGCAGCCGACCTCGGCCTCACCCCGCTCGCGCGCATCGTGGCCACGGGGGTCTCCGGGCTCTCACCGGAAATCATGGGTCTCGGGCCGGTCGAGGCGACCCGACAGGCTCTTCGCCGGGCGGGAATGGCGATCGGGGACATCGATCTCGTCGAGATCAACGAAGCCTTCGCCGCCCAGGTCATCCCCTCCTACCGCGAACTGGGCATCGACATCGACCGGCTCAACATCAACGGCGGCGCCATCGCCATCGGGCATCCCTACGGCATGACCGGCGCCCGGCTGATCAGCACCATGCTCAACTCGTTCGACTGGCACGATCGGTCCACCGGCCTGATCACCATGTGCGTCGGCGGCGGACAGGGCATGGCACTCATCCTGGAGAGGACGTGACGCCCGTCTGAAGCGGTGGGCGCCGGGAGTGTTAGCTCGTCGGCGCCGGTCAGCATCAGAGCCGCCGGAGTGACTTCCGGTCCCGGGTACGACAGTTCGCTGCCCTCACGGTCGTCGGCCTCGTCGATGCCGAGTTGGTCAGGATCCTTGCTGACCAGGAAGGGCCGCACCTCCGGGACGGCCGGGTCGCGCAGCGAGATGATCAGATGCCAGGCAAATGCCGGGTTGTGGAGCCGGTAGTCGATGCTGGAGAAGTTGGCCGGTTGCCGGCGATGGACATGGAACGCGGCGACCGGTTCCAGCCCCATTCGCTCGATTCGCCGCCAGGCGCGCAGCAGGTCGGTCGAGTCGGCGACGAAGCCGGCGTCCTCATATGCCCGGAAGTAGGCACCCTGGGCGTGGAAGGCGGCCCGGTGGGCCGGATCGTTGCGTCGGTTGCGCCGCGGGTCGAGCACCACCGCGTCGACCGCTCGGTGGGGAAATCCGGGTTGGCGGGGGTCTCCGGCGAGCAGGCCATATGCCTTCAGGCCGGCGCCGTTGAGCTCTTGGGCCTCTCGGACCAGGCGCGAGTACAGCTCCGCCGGCATCTGCACGACCCGGTGCATCTGGTTGGCGTGGTCGGTGTGGTTGGAGTCGGCGACGGTATCGACCGGAGCGGACATCGGGAGGATCCAATCGGATTGGTGTAGTTGATCCCGCCGGCGTCGGCCGTCACGGGACTTTCGGTCTTGATCGCGGGATGCCGGGCATCGACATCCCCGCGATCACGATGCCGCCGCGCCACGGTCCCCTGCCGCTCGGCGACCGGGCGTCGAGCGCCGAGTGTCTGCGGCGGTTGGGTACCGGCCGGCGGTGGAGTGGCTCCGCGACATCCACAAGCAGTCAAAGGACGGCTGCTGGCGCGGATTTCAGCCGCATCTGGCGGAAGGCATGGTCTGTGGTCAACGCTTCCGGGCGGAGACCAGGAGATATTCCCAGTCCGAGACGAAGGTGCCGTCGGCCGCGAGGTTGAACTCGTCGGCGAGGGCGATCAGGTCGGTCCGGAACGCAGCCCGCTCGGCGTCGCCGAGTTTCGCCGCGGCCTTCAGCGTGGGTCCGTAGTTCTCGAGGAAGAAATCGGCGTAGTGCCCGGGGCTGAGGAACCGCTGGCGCACGGCGGTGGTCCAGGTGCGCAGATCGTCGACCCGCCCGCCGAACAGCTCGGCGATGATGCGCGGGTCGCCCCAGCGGGTGGGCGGCAGCGCCCCGGCCGGCGGCGTGACGTATCGCCCGACGGTCTGGAGCATGCGACCGACGAAGCCCGACGGTGTCCAGTTGGCCATGCCGATCCGGCCCCCGGGCCGGCAGACCCGCACCATCTCCTCGGCGGTCCGGTGATGGTCTGCGGTGAACATGGTGCCGATCGCGGACAGGACGTAGTCGAAGCGGTCATCCTCGTACGGCAACGCCTCCGCGTCCCCGACCTCGAAGGCGATGTCCAGGCCCTCGGCCTCCGCCCTGCGCGCCGCCGTGTCGACGAGCCCCGAAACGTAGTCGATCCCGGTGGTCGCGCAGAACGCCCGTGCGGCCGCGATGGCGACGTGACCGGTCCCGGTGGCGATGTCCAGCACCGTCCTGCCGGGTGCCAGGTCGACCGCCGCAACGAGCTCGTCGGCCAATGGCACGGTGATCCAGGCGATGCTGCCGTAGTCGCCGCTGCTCCACGTCTGATGCTGCACCCCTTTGAGCGCGATGAGGTCCGGCCCGGCGGTGCTGGTGATGCTCATGCTGACTCCTGACAGTGACGTGGCCGGTGGTTCCGGCCTGGTGATGTCACTCAGCGTGCTGTCTTGGCCCGGTCCCTGGTCAGTGCGGCTTTTGTAGTGATCCACTACAAGATCTGGAGTGAGAAAGGAGCGTGGGCATGACCCAGTACGGTCAGTTCTGCCCGGTGGCCAAGGCGATGGAATTGCTCGACGAGCGCTGGACCATGCTGATCGTCCGCGAGCTGATCGCCGGCAGTCGCACCTTCGGCGACCTCCAGCGGGGCGTACCGAAGATGTCGCCCACGTTGCTGACGACCCGCCTACGGACGCTGGCCAGGGCCGGCGTGATCGATCGGCACGAGCAGGGCAAGCGGGTGTACTACACGCTCACGCAGGCCGGCCGCGAGCTGCAGCCGGTGGTGGAATCGATCGGCCGCTGGGGCGTCCGATGGATGCCCGAGTTGGGTGAGCAGGACTACGACCCGCACCTGCTGATGTGGGACGTGCAGCGCAACGTCGACCTCGACGCCCTGCCCCCGGGGCGCACCGTCCTGCAGTTCTCCTTCCGCGACGTTCCGCGGGGCCATCGAGACTGGTGGCTCGTGCTCAGCGAGGAGACGGTGGACCTGTGCGACTTCGATCCCGGCCATCCGCTGACCGGCCGGATCGACACCCCGCTACGCCTTTTCACGCATGTCTGGCGCGGCGACATCACCTGGGCCCAGGCATTCCGGTCCGGGGAACTCAGGGTCGACGGACCGGGCACCGTACAGCGAAACCTCCCACGCTGGCTTACCCGATCCGACTTTGCGGCTGTCGAGCGACCAGGAGGATCGAAGGAACTCGGCGGTGGCGTGCCGGCCACCGCAGCCACCTGAGCCGTCGGTTCTGGCGGGCGGGCAGTTCGCCGACGCCGCTCAGTCGGCATGTGAGCCCGCCCTTTCGCTACTCAAGGATCGGACCTCGGCATGGGACGAGCGTTGGCCAGGGTTGACCGCCGGCTCCGCAGGAGAGCCCATCCGACGATCATCCAAGCGATGCCCAGGCAGGTGGTCGGGACCTCCAACAGTCGCCCGTGGATCATCGACGCGGGGCCTCCGACCAGCACTGCTGGGACGAATGCGATGCCGATCGCCCATGCGAGCGGTGCCGGCCATGCGGCGCGCCTCGGGATGGTGCACAGGCCGGCCAACAGGGCAAGTGACCAGACGACCAAGGCGGGATTGAATTCCCGGGCGCGATCGATCACCGGCGCCATAATGGCGGCGAGAACTGCTACCGATGCGAGGCACATGGCTGCGGTGCGACGGTGGCCCCGGTGCATCGTGGAGGACGCAACGCCGAGCAAGCCAACTCCGAACAGGAACGGGCCGATCTCGAACAAGAATGGCGGCTGGACGCCGGAAACCAGAATTGCGAGGCCCTTGGCCGTCCAGGCCGCCCCACCCAGCAACGCCGCCAACCCGCCGAGCAGCGACATCCCGCCAGGCCTTCCCGAGGCATCACTGCCGATATTGGCCATGACGTCAATGATGACATTGGTGTTTTGGTGGGGGGAAGCGCGAGACCGAAATGGCAATCACGAGCGTGCCCGTCGGACCGCCGGTGCCGGTCGAATTGACGTCAGAGATCAAGGGCAACACCCAGTTATCGACCCTCCGCAGTCCACGGATCTGGGTCCGATCCAGACAACTGCCAGGGTGTCAACGATCCTCGGCTACCCGCGTCCTGCGCGTCACCATGACGACACGACCGCGCCTATCGACGCCCGGGTCCGACAGCCTGCCGACGACACCGCGCCGTAGATGGTGGCCACGTCACGATGACGACGAACGCTGCGAAGTTCGTCGTCAACGAGACTCACTCTTTCGTTGCCATTTTCGGCAACGGTCAACACCCTGTCCGGTCGTTGTTCTAGAAGGGTGGTGGGTCGGGGTCTTCGGGTGCTGGTGGTGCCGGGGTGTTGTCGGGTGGGGGTTGCCAGTGCTGGGTGGTTGGTCGGGTGTGGGTGCGGCCGAGTGGGGTGGTCCATTGGTAGCCGGT
>CAYZBB010000236.1:0-6946 GCA_964476495.1 uncultured Actinomycetes bacterium
CCGCCGCTTATGTGGCGCACCGAATCGGCCGAGCGCTCGACAGGAGGCCCCCCGCCGTGGAGACCAGGACCTGCGAGCAGTGCGGCGCCCCGTTCGAGGTCGCCAAGGGCAGCCGGGCGAAATACTGCGGCTCCACCTGCCGGGCACGGCGGTCGGAGGGCAAGCCGCCGGCCGTCCGCAAGGCGCCCCGCAAGCGCGCCGACTACCGGATCCGGGACCGGGTCCGCACTGAGCTGAAGGAGGCCGGGCGGGAGAACACCTCGCTGGGACTCATCGCCCTCGACCTGGCGTCGCAGCTGGCGCTGCCGGACCTCCCGCCGGGCACCCGCGGGAACCTGGCGAAGGAGCTGCGGGCCACGCTCGTCGCCGCACTGGAGGGCACGCGCCCGAAGACGGGGGTCGATGAGCTGAAGGAGCGGCGAAATGGGAAGCGCCACGCTGCTCGCCGCCGCGCCACTGGTTGAGCCCCGCTGGCAGTCGAGGTGCCCGAGCGACTACACACTCGGCCCCGAGGTCGCCGAGCTGATCGCGAAGTGCCGCGACGACAAGGGCCCGTTCATCATGGACCCGGAGCAGCGCCTGCTGCTCGATGACTGGTTCGCGTACCGGGTGAACCTCGACGCCGACCACGACCGGCTCGCGCACTTCGAGGGCGCGGTCATCGCGGCACGGCAGGACATGAAGACCGGCGCCCTGAAGGCCGCGGCGCTCGGGAAGATCTACATCTGCGAGCAGCGGCTGGTCGTCTGGACCGCGCACCGCGGGGTGGCGATCGCCGAGGCCTACCGCGACCTGAAGGCGCTCGTCCAGTCAAGCTGGGAACTGGCCGCCGAGCTGGTCAGCTTCAACGACCAGCCCGGCAAGGAAGAGCTCGAGTTCACCAACGACCGCCGGATCATCTTCAAGGTCCGGACGAACAACAACGTCCAGTCGCTCGCCGGCGACACGGTGATCCTGGACGAGGGCTACATGGTCAGCCCCGAGCACCTCCTGGCGCTGCTGTCGATCCTGGCTGCCCGGCCGGATCCGCAGGTGCTGTGGGGCAGCTCGGCCGGGCTGAAGCACTCCGCCCCGCTGCGAGCGCTGCGCCGGCGCGGCCGGGCCGGCGACGCCCGGCTCTGTTACGCCGAGTGGGCGGCCGAGCGGCGGCCGTGCGCCAGCGAGTACTGCCTGCACCGGCCTGGGACCCCGGGCTGCGCGATGGACGACGAGGAGCTCTACCGGCAGGCGAACGTCGCGCTGGTCCGCGGCCGGAAGGACATCGAGACCCTCCGGAGCCTGCGGAAGGCGTTTGATGCCAACCCGGTCGACTTCGCGTCGCAGTTCCTGGTCTGGTGGGACGACCCGCCGAACGAGGACGACCTGCCGATCGGCGCACAGGAGTGGGCCGACCTGGTCGACCTCGGCGCCGACCTCGGGCAGCGGCTGACCTGGGCGCTGGACGTGGCGCCGAAGGCGACGTCGGCCGGCATCGTGGCGGTCGGCCTGGACGACGAGGACGTGCCTGTGATCGAGGTCACCGGCACGCGGGCGGCCGGGCTGGACTACCGCGCCGGCATCGGCTGGGTGATCCCGCGGCTGATCGAGATGGACGCCGCGTTCCCGAACTTCGTCGTCCACGTCCTGGCCGGCTCGACCGCCGAGGCCCTCGCGCCGGCGATCCGGAACGCCGGGGTCGACGTCGAGGTGGTGCCGGCCGCGGAGTACCCGCGGGCGTGCGTGTGGCTGAAGACGCAGGTCGACGGGTCGACCGAGGGCAAGCCGCTGCTGCGGCACACCGGGCAAGAGGAGCTCACGCGGACCTGGGCCGGGGTGCGGGCGAGGGGCGCCGAGATCCGCGGCACGTTCACCTGGATCCGGGCGGCCGCCGGCTCCGACATCTGCCTGGCGGTGGCCGCGACGCTCGCGGTCTGGCGGTCGCAGGACTACGTCAGCGGCTCGGCCTACGAAACGCATCGGTTGGAGGTGGTCTGAAGTGGCACGCACCTACGGGCGTATCGCCATCAGCCGCAAGGTGATGGTGAACCTGCGCAGCGGCTCGGCGATCGAGGGTGTCCTGTGGGACGAGCAGCGGCCGCTCATCGTGCTGCGCTCGGCGGTGCTGCACACCAACGGCCAGCACGCCCCACTCGACGGTGAGGTCGTCGTCCACCAGGACGAGATCGCGTTCGTGCAGGTGGTGTCCTGATGGCCTACGTCGTCTCCGAAGGCGCGATCGCCAACCTGGACCGCCCCAACCGGCCTCGGTCGGTCGGGATGCAGCTCGGCACGCAGACGTTCACCTACGGCGCGCTGTGGCGGGCCCAGCCGCAGATGCGGACCGTGGTCGACTTCCTCGCCCGGAACATCGCGCAGATCGGGCTGCACCTGTTCCGGCGCGACTCCGACACCGACCGTGAGCGGCTCACCGACCACCCGCTGGCGAAGCTGATGCGCCGACCCAACCCCCGGACGACCCGCTACCGGCTGATCGACTCGCTGGTGCACGACGTCGGGATCTACGACCGGGCCTGCTGGTGGAAGGCCAAGGAGGGGCTGATCCGGCTCCCGCCGGCGATGCTGGAGCCGATCGGCGACTCCTGGCTGGACCTCGACGGGGTGAAGCTGAAGGGCTCGCGCGGGTCGAGGGACTTCGGCCTGGACGAGGTCGTGCTGTTCCGCGGCTACTCCCCCGACGGGGTGTGGGGCACTCCGCCGGCGGAGACCCTGCGCCAGACCCTGCTGGAGGAGTGGAACGCCAACCAGTACCGCCAGCAGCTGTGGGCGAACGGGGCACGGATCCGCGGGGTGATCGAGCGACCGAAGGGCGACTGGTCGCCCCGAGCGCGCGAGGCCTTCCGCAGCGACTGGCAGGGGCTCTACACCGGCGACGGCCCGGGCGCCGGCGGGACGCCGATCCTCGAGGACGGCATGAAGTTCGTCGCCTCGGGGATCAACCCGAAGGACGCCGAGTACGTCGCCGCCCGCAAGCTCAGCCGCGAGGAGGTGGCGGCCGCCTACCACGTGCCGCTGCCGATGGTCGGGATCCTGGAACACGCGACGTTCAGCAACATCAAGGAGCAGCACCAGCAGCTCTACCAGGACTGCCTCGGTCCGTGGCTGGTGATGATCCAGGAGGAGCTTGCGCTCCAGCTGGTGCCCGACTTCGACAGCAGCGGCGACCTCTACTTTGAGTTCAACCTCGCCGAGAAGATGCGAGGCACCTTCGAGGAGCAGGCGGCGGTCCTGCAGACCTCGGTCGGCGGGCCGTGGATGACCCGCAACGAGGCGCGCGGCCGGGTGAATCTGCCGCACATCGACGGCGGCGACGAACTGATCGTGCCGCTCAACGTCATCACCGGCGGCCAGGCGTCGCCGTCCGATTCCGCACCCAAGTCCGGCGATGACCTCGCCCGGATTCAGGCGGCCATCCGCGCCGCGATCGGAGGACAGCAGTGAAGACCAAGACTCTGGAGGCCCTGGTCAAGGCCGAGGGTGACGGGCTGAGCGAGGGCCAGTTCGAGGCCTTCGTGTCGGTGATGGGCAACAAGGACAGCTACGGCGACGTCGTCATGCCCGGCGCCTTCGACGACACCCTCGCGGAGTGGGCCGCCTCCGGCAACCCGATCCCGGTCGTGTGGTCGCACCGCTACGGCGACATCGACAACCACATCGGCGTCGTGCTGGAGGCCGAGCAGCGCACCATCGACGGCAAGACCGGCCTGTGGGTGAAGGGTCAGCTGGACGTCGACCCCGACGACAAGGTCGCGCTGAAGGTGGCCAAGCTGATGCGCGGCAAGCGCGTCACCCAGTTCAGCTTCAGCTACGACGTCGTCGAGGGTGCCTACGTCACCTCCACGACCGAGCTGGGGAACTACTACGAGCTGCGCAAGCTGCGGCTCTACGAGGTGGGCCCGACCCTGATCGGCGCCAACCAGGAGACCGAGCTTCTCGCCGCCAAGGCCCTCCGGGACCTCGCGGCCGAGATCAAGTCCGGCCGAGTGCTCTCGGCCAAGAACGAGGACCTGCTGCGCACCGCCCACGACTCGATCGGGACGGTGCTCTCAGCCCTCGACAGCAACGACGGCAAGGCCATGCCGGGCGAGCCGGGCGACGGGGCGACGGCCCCCAGCCCCATGCGTGCCGGAGCCGCTGACGCGTTGGAGCTTGACCAGCACGAGCTCGAGCTGTTGATCGGGCTCACCAACTAATTCATCTCGAACGAAAGGAGTGAGCCATGGCGCTCACCAAGTACCAGCGTCTCCTGACCGAGGCGCTGGAGGCCACCAAGGCCGCGAAGGCGATCGCCGAGAAGGCCGACGCCGAGAACCGGGAGATGACCGAGGCCGAGCGCGCCGAGTTCGACGCCAAGGCCAAGCTCGTCGCCGACAAGAAGGCCGCGGCCGACGTCGCCAAGAAGGACGAGGAGATCCTGGCCCAGGCCAAGGCGCTCGCCGACCTGATCGGCCCGGACGCGGCCGGCGACCTGCAGGAGCAGGGTGCGGCCGAGCCGCACCGCGACGCTCCCGGCAAGAGCCTGGGCGAGACCTTCGTGTCGAGCCCGCAGTTCAAGGCGATGCTGGCCGGATTCGCCACCCCCAGTGGTGAGACCCGGATCAACGAGAAGATGCGGATCCAGTCGGACCCGGTCGCCTTCAAGTCGCTGATCCGCCAGAAGGCGCTGTTCGTGGGTGGCTCGTCCACCTCCGTCGGCGGCTTCGTGGTGCCCGACCGGTCCGACATCGTCGAGATGCTCGGCCGCCGGCCGCTCACCATCCGCGACCTGATCAGCGTCCGCCGGACGACCTCCGACACGGTCGAGTACGTCAAGCAGCTGGCGCACACCAACGCGGCCGCCCCGGTCGCCGAGGCGACCAGCTCCGCGGCGCCGACCGCCCCGGAGAATGCCGGCGCGCTGGTGCTCGACGCCAACGGCGGCTACAAGCCGGAGGGCGCGTGGACCTTCCAGAAGGACACCGCCACCGTCAAGACCATCGCCGAGTGGGTGCCTGCCACCAAGCGGGCTCTGGCCGACGTGGCCGCCCTGGAGGGCCTGATCAACGACGAGCTGGTCGCGGACCTGGCGGAGACCGAGGAGACCCAGATCCTCACCGGGGCTGGCACGGGTGAGAACCTGCGCGGCATCCTCGGGTACGCGTGGGGCATCCAGACCACCGCCGCGGTCACCACCAACGACGCGACCTGGTTCGCCAGCTTCCGCACCGCGCTGCGCATGGCGCGGACCGGCGGCAGGGTGAACCCGACCGGGATCGTGGTGAACCCGGCCCAGGCGGAGAAGATCGACACGGCGAAGGACAGCCAGAACCGCTTCTACGGCGCCGGCCCCTTCGGCCCCCAGATCCGCACCCTGTGGGGCGTGCCGGTCATCGAGTCCGAGGCGATCACCGCGGGCACCGCGCTGGTCGGCGACTTCTCGAAGGCCGTCCTGTGGGACCGGGAGCAGGCGACGGTCACGGCGACCGACAGCCACGCGGACTTCTTCATCCGCAACCTGGTGGCGATCCTCGCCGAGGAGCGCGTGGCCTTCGCGGTCACCCGCCCGTCGGCTTTCGTCAGCGTCACGGGGCTCTGACCTGATGGCCCGTCGGTGCCCCGTGTGCGGCTCACCCAACTCCGCCTGCGGGGCACCGACCACCGGGTCTCACCCCGACTCCATCTTCCACGCAGAGATCGCTCCGAGAGGACCCATCATGGGCGAACTGAAGCCCTACGCCGCCGTGATCAACGGCATGGCAACCCATCTGATGCTCGACGAGGAGACGGCCCGCGAGCGCGGCCTGTACGTCGAGCCCACGCCCGCCCCGGTCGTCGAGGCCATCCTGGCCGAGGGTCCCGATCCCGAGGTCATCCTGGCCGAGGTCGTGCCGGGAGATGACGGCGTCCCGGTCATCGAGCCGGCCGAGGAGAAGGCCGCCGAGCCGAGGCCCGGTAAGGCCCGGACCCCGCGCAACAAGGAGTGAACCGTGTTCCTCGACCTCACTGAGCTGGCGAGCTACATCGGCGTCACCGCCGCGGGTGACATGGCCGGGCTGACGGAGGACGCCGAGGGCGCCTGCCAGTGGGTCGAGGACCAGGCGGGCCCGGTCATGGCCCGCACCGTCACCGAGCGGGCATGGTCGAGTGGCAGCTATCTGCGCCTCGCGGAGGAGCCCGTCTCGGTCACCACCGTCGACGACGTGGCGCTCGATGGGCTGGTGCTGGTGCCGGGTGGAGCCTTCGGGACGGTCGCCGCCGGCTGGCACGTCGTCGTCTACGAGGTCGGATCGGTCACCGCTCCGGCCTGGGCGGTCGCCGCGGCTCGCGCGAAGGCCAAGCAGCTGTGGCAGACCCGACTCGGCCCCAAGGCGGGCGCCGGCAACGTCGACTACGGCGCCCGGGCTGAGGGCCTGATCTCGGCGCACCGGCGGGGGGCGAGGCCATGAGCCGCGCGACGTCGATCGTCCCGGATCTGATCTCCCGCTTGGTGGAACTCCTCACCGACCGGCTGGACGGCGTCACGGTCGAGGACGGCTGGGGCATCAGTCAGAACTCGGGCCGGTACCTCTACGTCGGCGCCGACTCGCCCTTCTCCACCTCCCAGACGACTGGAGCGACCGCCACCCAGGAGTGGCCGATGTCGACGGCGGCCGGCCGGCGGGAGCAGGGCACGGTCACGTGCGCGGTCCTGTGCTGGGACGGCGGTGGCGACATGAAGGTCGCCCGCGATGACGCCTTCGACATCCTCGCCGTGGTGCAGCGCGAACTCCGCGCCGACACCCGGCTTGGGATCGACGGCCTGCTGAAGACGTCCTTCACCGGCCTCGACTACGGGCAGGACCAGACCGACGACGGCGCGGTCTGTCTGTGCACCTTCACCATCGACTTCTCCGCCGACCTTCGAGGGGAACCCTGATGAGGATCCGTTTCACCATCCCCGACCCGCGCGACTTCCCGACCCTCGGTCTGG
>CAYZBB010000237.1:0-6922 GCA_964476495.1 uncultured Actinomycetes bacterium
AGGCGGACTCGGCCGACCTGCCCTAGTGGTCGGCCACCCACAACCCCGGCCCGGGGCGCGGCGCGATGGTGCGGCGCGGCAGGGCAAGGTGAAGCAATGGAAACCAAGACCTACAACGGGTGGCGGAACTACGAGACGTGGGCCGTCGCGCTCTGGCTGGACAACGAACAGGGCAGCTACCTCTACTGGCGCGAGCGGGCGCAGGAGGCATGGGACAACGTGGCCCCGGGCGAGAACTACAGCGGGGAGACGCGCGAGGATGCGGCCGTGGCTGCTCTGGCGGCCGGGCTAAAGGAAGAACACGAGGAAGCAATGCCGGACCTGGGCGCGACCGTGTGGGCGGACCTGATGGGCGCGGCGTTGTCCGAAGTAGACTGGCGCGAGATTGCGGCGCACTACATCGCGGACGTTGAGAAGGCCGAGGGGGCGGAAGCATGAGCTGGCGCATCGACGACGCGCACGGCACGGAGGTCTGCTGCGGCTTGGTCAGCGAAGAGGAAGCGCGGGCGGTTGCCGCCTTGGTAGCCGAACGCACTGGCCGCACGGTCTACTACATGGAGGACCGCGAGGGCGCAACGGCTCACGAAGTGAAGCCTGAGCCGAGGTGCTGGCCGCGGGGGGAGGTGCCGATCCAATGAACGCCCCCCTTGCCCAGCTCGTGCTTTCCCGGGTCACCGAAGCGGCCCGGCATTCCTCGCGCTTGCGTCGCGCTCTGCGCCGTCGCGCCTACCTGCGGATCATCTACCGGAGCGGTCTTCCCGCACGGGACCGGATCCGCGGCAATGGCGCGTGGCTGGTGGCGTCCCGTTGGACCATCGGCCCGCGCGGGGTGCTGCCATGAGTTACGAATACGAGCGGATGGTAACCGACGCGGCGGACCGTTGGTTTGAATACGCCTCCGGGTTGTCCGCCATGGGCATTCTGCCGGCGTGGTACCTCTACTACCGCCCCGGCGAGTTGCGGCTAGTGCCCGCGATGGATGAAGCACCGGACGGCTACGAGCTAGGCGACCCGCAAGGCTGGCGCGTATCGAACTGTGACCGGGAAACCGTGCGCGCGAGAATCTGGCAAGCGGCTCGGCGTCTGCCGTGCCTTTCCGGCTCTGGCGACGCCTTCGTGGTGCCGCGGAAAGATCGGCCGCTAGCCGACGTGCTCCGAGACAAACGCTACGCAACCGCCGACCCTGGCGCTTCACCGGGGCGCGGCGGTCCATCCGGGCAGGAGGGACCGGGCGGTTCCCCCTAGAGCGATGCTCCGCCCGTCCTTCCTTGTGGGGCGGGCGTGGGGCGCGCGTGTCCACCTCCGCGTGGTGCGCCCTGGGCAACGGCATGGTGCCGGCCAACGGACACGGGAGAAACGCCATGGAGTTCTGCAAGGAAGTGAAGGTGGCCGCCGCCAGCAGGGAGGGCGAGCTAGCGTGGGTCAGATTGTCCGAGACACTGGACCGGCGTAGCATTACGTTGACGGTCATGGACCCCGGCTACCTCGACCGCGAATTAAGTCTGACGCCCGAGCAGTTCCGGGCGCTCTGCGATGCCCGCTACGCGCTGGACGTGAAGACCGAAGACGAACAGCGGAAGGCCGAGATGGCCGCGCGGATGGTGGCCCAATGATCCCTTGCGATCGCTGCCGTGCGCCGATCGGGCGCGACTGGCCGAAGGTGCGCCATGGGGGGCGCGTGGTGTGCTGGCAGTGCGCGGAGTCGCTGCACCTGGCCCATGCGCTGGTGACGATGCCGCCTGACTACGCGCCGCCGGAGCCCCCGGTGGTGGCGAACGAGGCGGACGCCGGGGTGGCCCTCCGCGTGGGCCTGGGCGTGGTGCTGGTGGGCGTGCTGGTGGTGCTGGCGTGGCTGCGGGGTGCAGCATGACGGCCGCCGACCGTACGCAGTCCCTGGGAGGTTCTGAGGTGGCGGCGGCGCTGGGCCTTGACCCGCGCTGCACGCCGTACCAGCTCTGGCGGCGCAAGCTGGGGCTGGACCCTGAGTTCTCGGGCAACGCGGCCACGCGCCGGGGCCAGTTCCTGGAGGAAGTCATCTTGGAAACCTACCGCCGCCGGCTGGAGCCGAAGGAGTTCCAGGCGGCCGTGGAGCGGCGCGACGACTGGCGCAGCGCGCACCTGGATGGGCTGGCGTCCTTCGATGACTCCCCCGTGGCCCAGCGCGTCGTGGAGGCAAAGACCGTCTCCGCGCACGCCTTCCGGTCCAGCGGATGGGGCGACCCGTGGACCGATGAGCTGCCGCGCCAGTACCTCCTGCAAGTGCTCTGGTACATGGCCCTGACCGACGACGCCCAGGGGGCCGACGTGCCCGTGTGCGTGGTGCCGGATGACCCGGACGAAGTGCTGGGGCTCAGCGCCCCCGAAGTGCTGAAGGCCGGCCAGTTCCACGTCTACCGGGTGATCCGGACGGACGAGGTGCGCCAGATGGAGGCGGACATCATCGCCAAGTGCCGGGAGTTCTGGCGCAAGGTGGTGGACCGCGTGGAGCCGGACCCGGTGACCGCGGAAGACGCGGCGCTGCGGTGGCCCGGGCACGTGAAGGGCAAGACGAAGGTGGTGACGCCCGAAGTCGCGGCGCTCTTGGCGCAGTACGCCGAGGAAGGCAAGGCGCTCACGGACGCCGAGGAGGCGAAGAAGCGCACGCGCGAGAAGTTGGTGATCTTCGCGGAGGACGCGGAGACACTGGTGGGGCCTGACGGCCGGCCGTTGGCGACCTTCCGGACAGTGGAACGCCCGCAGTATACGGTGGCTGCCGGAAGCTACCGGGCCTTGAAGATGGTGAAGCCGAGGAACAAGCCATGAGCACCGAGACACACGAAGCGAAGCCGATCGAAGAGAAGCCCCAGGCGGCGGACGCAGGCGTACTGACGGCGATCAGCCGGGCTGAACTGGACCAGCAGATCACGACGGCGCGCGCCTTCCCGCGCAGCATCAAGCAGTTCGTGGATGAGTGCATGAGCATGGCGACGCTGAATGAGCGGGTGGCCAGCCAGTGCTTCTACGTCTTGCCGGCGCGGCGCGGCGGTGGCGGCGAACCGATCGAAGGCCCGTCTGCGCGCATGGCGGAGATTGTGGCCAGCGCGTGGGGCAACTGCCGCGCAGGCGCGCAGGTGGTGGAGGAAGGCCCGGAGTTCGTGACCGCGCGTGGCGTGTTTCACGACCTGGAGCGCAACGTCTCCATCACCATGGACGTGCGGCGGCGGATCACCACGAAGACCGGGCAACGCTACTCGGCGGACATGATCGCCGTGACGGGCAACGCGGCGTGCTCGATCGCGCTGCGGAACGCTGTCTTCAAGGGCATCCCGAAAGCGTTCTGGGAGGATATCTACCAAGCGGCGCGCAAGGCCGCGGTGGGCGACATCAAGACGCTGGCGGCCAACCGAGCGGCGGCGCTGGGCTACTGCGCCAAGATGGGGATTCAGAAGGAGGCGGTGCTGGGCGCGCTAGGGGTGCCGAGCGTGGAGGACATCGGCCTGGAACACTTGGCCACGCTGAAGGGGCTGCTGACGGCGATCAAGGATGGCGACACCACGATCGAGGAGGCGTTCAAGCCGAAGACGCCGCCGGCCGGTGCTGCCGCCGAGGCGCCGCAGCAGCGAGGCGTTGGCGCGCTCAAGGAGAAGCTGAGCAAGCAGGAGGGGGCGGCGTCGTGATCCCCTCCCCGCACTTCGACGGCGAGACCTACGACCCGGCGCAGGACCACGACCGCCTGACGACGCAGCTCGACCGCGTGCGCTCGCTGCTATTGGCGGGCGGGTTCTTCACGCTGGCCGAGATCGCGCGCCGGCTCCAGATCCCCGAGGCGTCGGCGTCCGCGCGGATCCGCGACCTGCGCAAGAAGAAGTTCGGCGGCTATGCGGTGGTGTCTCGGCGGTCGCGTCCAGACCGCGGCTTGTGGGAATACGGCATCGCGCTGGAAGAGGTGCAGTCATGACCCTGATGTTCCGCATCCCGTTCGTTCCGGGCAGCAAGAAGAACGCGTACCGCCAGCGCAAGGTCCCGTTCCGCGCCGGCAACGGCAAGTACCACGGCCGCCCGGTCTACTCGGCCCTGGGCAAGCAGGAGGGCGCATTGCGCGCGCTGCTGTGCGCCGAGATGTCGCGGCGTGGGCTGGCCCCGATCCCGCGCGACTCCGCCGTCTCCGTCGAGATCGTCGTCCACGAGGGCAAGCGCCCCGAGGACAACTACGTGCTGCTCCAGGTGTTCGACATCGGGCCGCGGCGAAGTTCGGGCAAGCCGGGCCGCCCGTGTGACCTGGACGGCATCGTGACCACGATCCTGGACGCCATGAACACGGCGGTGTTCGCCGACGACGTGCAGGTAACGCGACTGCTCGCCGCGAGGCGGGTGCCAGATCTGGCCGAGCGGGAGCGGAAGCCGTGATCCTCGCCCAGCTCGCCCTGCCGCTGCTCCCGCTGATGCCGGACTCGTTCTCGGTCGGCATCGTTGGCGACAACCAGCTCAACGCCTTCAACACCTACGACATTATCTGCCGGGACATGCGCGCCCAGGGCATCGGCCTGTGGGTCGGTCTCGGCGATCACGTCCAGGACCACGGCCTGCCCGGCGAGTGGCAGCGCCTCTTCGACGGCCCCATGGCTCCGCTCGCAGGAGTGCCGCGCCTCGGCGCACTGGGAAATCACGATGACATCCTCGGCTACACGCAGCACGTCTGGCAGATCCCGCAGCACCCGCTCACGTCGGTCTATGGCAACGCCATCGGCTGTTGGGGCGCGGTCACCTGGGGGCCAGTCCGGTGGGTCTTCCTCGATACAGGAGAAGATCCAACTGTGCGGCTTTCACTTTCTCAAGGGCTTCAGCGTCAGTGGCTCCTTGCAGAAGTGCTTTCGCCGGCTTGGCAGACTGCTCGGTGGCGCATCGTCGCTTTCCATCACCCTGCACTCACGGAACAGTGGGATGGGGGATGTTGGTATCCAGCTCTTGCGGAGCGGACGTGGGCGATGGACCTTGTGGCAGCCAGCGCAGGGAGTTTGGTCCTCAACGGTCACGCCCACGCTTATCAACGTGGGTCGTGGCTGGGAATGGCATGGATCATCTCCGGCGGCGGCGGCGGCTGGCTCGACACCACCCACTGCCAAGACCTCCCGGAGATCACGGTCGCGCAAGTGCAGTGGCACTGGCTGCTGATACAGGTGACCCCGGACGCGCTCACGATTCAGGCAAGGAACGTCCAGGGACAAGTCATCGACACGGTGAGGATCCCATGACCCAGATCCAGAAGTGCCCGACGTGCGGGCGGCGTCCTAGCGAGCGCACCGACATCGTGCTGGCCGGTGAGACCACGCGGAAGTGCGTCGTGACTCCCTTGTGCACCAACCCCATCCACGACGCTGCCGACCTCGGCCCCGCCGCGGCGGCGCTGCTGCGAGAGGCTGAGTGCATGGTCCCCCACTACCCAAGTGCCGACTGTCTGAGCAAGCGCATCCGCGCCCTCCTCGCCTCCCTGCCGGTGAAGACATGACCACATTTCAATGCTCACGCTGCGGCCAATGGGTCGGCAGCCTTCAAGTCCACGAGGTGGGCAACGGGTGCTATCCACCCAGCTACACCACCATCAATGCAACCAACACCATTCCGCCACTGCCCATCCTGCCCGCACCTATCGAGCAGGGTTCCGTAGCCGTGCTCTGCCCAGTGTGTGCCGGCACCGGCAACTACAAGCAACCGAAGCAGCGTGAGGCGCACCCCTGCCACGGGTGCGACGGGAAAGGATGGGTGAAGCTATGAAGCGCAAGACCGCGATCGAGGAGTGCATCGAGTTCACTGAGAGCAGCGCGCATCGGGAGACCATGGCCCGCAAGGAACTGCGCGCGCTGATGCGACTTGCCAAGCTGACTGCGTTCGCGATGACCCACTTTGGCCATGAGTGCGATTGGGACGTGCACAACGCCAAGGTGGATCGCGAGGTCGCCCGCCTGCGCCGCCTCGGCGTGCTGCCGGAGGTGCGCCGTGGGTGACGAAAAGCTGAAGGCCGAGCGCGACGAGGCCCGCGCGCTGGTGTTCGACCTGTTCGCGCAGGGATGCCAGCAAAGCACCGACAAGCGCAGCGGCGAATACGTCTATGACCACTGCTGCATCTCCACCTACGAGGATGCCCAGGCCGCGCTGATCTCCTGGGGCATGGTGAAGCGAGAGGAGTGCGTTCGTGACTGACCTGTTCTCAATCCGCTGCGAATGGAACGAGGAGCGCGCCACGGCGCAGGAGCTTCTCAAGCAGCAGGAGGCGTGCGCGCTGCGTAAGAAATTGATCGAGCAAAAGGTCCGCGAAGCCCTACGCGAGGGAACGATCAATCCGATCGACTTCGTTGCATGGGGGACCGATGGACTCGTCATGCTCAGGGAGGCGCTGTGGAACAAGCTGAGCCTCAAGGAGTGCGGCCGAAGATGGAGGGAGATCAAGAAGCTGGCTGGAAAGGTGCCACATGAGAGCGTAGGCAAGCAAAGCGAGAGGAGTGCGTGAGACCGTGATTACCATTGACGCCCGTTGCATGTGCCAGAAGTGTAAAGAGCGAACCAAAGACATCTATCGGATGATCGGCTCGTGCTCGAACTGCGGCAGCAAGGATATCCTGATCCTTTATCGCGCGGGAGACCGCGCTTGCAATCGAGACTGTCCGGTATGTGGCTGTTGGAGCACAGTCAGCGCTGGCAGGCTTGCGACTGCCGACGAGATCCCGGAGGCACCATGACTGACATCGACATCCACGGCCTGAAGGCGGCGGCGCAGAAGCTCTCATTGCCACTGAGCCCATCTTGGATGGCCGGGGGCATTCGTCACCTGAACAAGAACGTAGACTCCGATGCGTTCTGGGATGAGCCGGAAGGAGGGGATGGTTTTACTCCGGGTAGATATGAAGGAGAGACGATGGCAACCGTGCTCAACGCAGTCCCCGCGCTG
>CAYZBB010000238.1:0-6902 GCA_964476495.1 uncultured Actinomycetes bacterium
CGGTCGGGATCTCCCCGGTCAGCTTGAAGCCGACGACGCGGGGGATGAGCATCGACACCGGCTGGCCGAGCATGGCCGCCTCCGCCTCGATCCCGCCCACACCCCAGCCGAGCACGCCGATGCCGTTGACCATGGTGGTGTGCGAGTCGGTGCCGACGCACGAGTCGGGGTAGGCGACCCCGCCGCGGTACATGACGACGCGGGCCAGGTGCTCGATGTTGACCTGGTGGACGATTCCGGTGCCCGGCGGGACGACCTTGAACTCGTCGAATGCTGTCTGACCCCAGCGCAGGAACTGGTAGCGCTCACGGTTGCGCTCGTACTCCAGTTCGACGTTGCGCTCGAAGGCGTCGGCACGGCCGAAGACGTCGGCGATGACCGAGTGGTCGATGACCATCTCGGCGGGGGCCAGCGGGTTGATCCTGTCCGGGTCGCCGCCCAGGTACGCCATCGCCTCCCGCATGGTGGCCAGATCGACGACGCAAGGCACGCCGGTGAAGTCCTGCATGATCACCCGGGCCGGGGTGAACTGGATCTCGATGTCGGGTTCGGCGTTCGGGTCCCAGTTCGCCAGCGCACGGATGTGGTCGGCGGTGATGTTCGCCCCGTCCTCGGTGCGAATCAGGTTCTCCAGCAGCACCTTCAGCGAGAACGGCAGCTTGGCGGCGTTACCGAGACCCTCCAGGTCGGTGATCCGGTAGATGTCGTAGCTCCGGTCACCGACGGTCAGGGTGTCCTTGGCGGCGAAGCTGTCCTTACTGGGGGTAGGCACGGAAGTCTCCTTGCTTCAGGCGGCGCGGCGGCGGGCTCCCCGGCGGCGGTGCGGGGCGGCCCGAGGTCATTGTTTCCCGACGCCGTCGGGATCGGCTCGACCACCCCGGCCTCGGCGTTGGAGAACTCACGACCTCGCAATCAAACAGTACGCTTGTCCTGTTATGAATCGCAAACGGCCCGACACCGGCGCGTCGGAACCGGCCGGGCCAGCCTGCCGCAGCTTCATTGCGCCCGTGTTGCGGCAGCAACAGCGGCATGCGCTCGCGCCGTCCTGGCGCGCTGAGCTCCGCTGACCGGACGTCGCGGCGAGCCCCGGCGGTCCGCTGATCAATGCGGCGCGCCACAGATAGCAATCCATGGCCCAACGCAGGTTTCGCCCGCGAAGGCCGAGCCGTCCCGATGACTCGCTGGTGAAACCGCGCAGATACGGACAAATCGCCGCGCGGAACGCCGGAAAGATCAGCGAACCCGCGCCCTGCGAGGGAGGTTCAGCGGACGCAGCCAGCCACAGGTGAGGGCCCGCCCGCACCGAAGCCGAAGGGCCCCGGGCGGCTGGCGCCCGGGGCCCTTCGAGGGTGTGCCGGTGGGACCGGCGAGGGTCAGTTGCCGGCGAGGCTGATCAGGTACTCCACGTCGCCGGGCTCCAGGCCCTTGAGCAGCGAGACGAACACGTCGCCGGAGGAGCGGACGGGGCTGACGAACCACTTGCCGTCCACCTCGACGGTCACCAGGCCGAGTCCGATGATCTGCTTGAACTCGCGCTTGATGATGTCAACCGCCTGCGGGTCCAGGTCGGCAGTGTCGCCGATCTGGGCAAGATAGGTGTCGATCGTGGTGTCATCGATGGTGAAGGCCGGCTGCCCCGGCGCCGACACCGTCAGTGAGCCGGCGGCGGGATCGCGCTCGATGGAGATCGACTGACCGTCGACGGTCAGGTCCAGGGTCTTGATCGACACCTTCTTGCCACCGGTCACGTCGGTGACGTCCCAGGTGACATCGTCGATGGTGAAGCCCAGATCCTGCATGTCGCCCTCGAGGCTGCCCGCGTCGGTCTGGTCGAGCAGCAGCTTGCCGTAGTCGTGCAGCGCGCCCATCTCGTCCGGCGGCGTGACGGCGATGACGGTCTTCAGATCGCCCTTGCTGGCCGCCTCGACCAGGGTGTTGACCGCGTCCTCGGGGCTCGCCGAGCCCTGGGCGGCGATCGCGTCGGCGGCAGTCGGGTTGGGCAGGCCCGCGGCATGGGTGGCGTTGTCGGCGACGGAGTAGAAGAGGCTGACGTACCACTTTCCGTCCCGCTGAACCGTGGCGATGCGGAACGGTTCACCACCGTTCTCGGCCACCTGGTCGGCGATGTTGACGGTCTCCGACTGAGGCTGCACCTGGTCGATCTCGGACCCGAGCGCATCCTTGATCTTGTCGCTCAACGGCAGCTCGGCCGGGCTGCTCTGCACCGTGATCGTGCCGCCGGTCAGCTTGACGATCTGCAGATGGTCGTTGATGACTTCGTTGTCACCCGCGTAGGTCAGACCCGACACCGTGATCTTGGTCCCGGTCAGTTGCTCGGCCGACGCGTCGGAGGTGAGCACGTTCAGGCGCTTGAGTTCGCTGATGATGTCGGTGTTCAGGTCGGTGAAGAGCGCGGCCTCGGCCGGATCCAGCTGATCGGCCAGACCGATCGGGTCCGAGTTGCTCAACGTGGTGAACAGCGCGGTAACCGATTCCTGCGGCGTCGACTCGCCGGAGGCGGTGGAAGCGGGGGTGTTGGTGTCCCGGAACGCAAAGAACCAGACGGCGGCCGCGGCGACCAGGGCGACCACGACAGCGATCGCCGTGATGATGATCGGCTTGCGGTTCGTCGGCGGCTGCGACGGCTGCGGCGTGGTCGGGGGCTGCACGTTCCAGGGCTGCCCGGGGCCGCCCGGACCCGACGGCGGGAACGCCTGAGTCGGATTCTGCGGCGGCTGCCATCCCTGCGGGCCGCTCGGCTGCGGGCCGGTCGGCTGGCCACCGAAGTTCGGCGGGGGCGGCTGACCCGGACCGGGCTGGCCACCGAAGTTCGGCGGGGGCGGCTGACCCGGACCGGGCTGGCCACCGAAGTTCGGCGGGGGCGGCTGACCCGGACCCTGCTGCGGCCAACCCTGGGGACCCTGAGGAGGACCTGGCTGCCAAGGACCCTGAGGTGGCCCTCCGGCCGGACCCCCCTGGTTCGGCCCGTATGGTCCGCCGTGCTCGCTCATCGCGCGTGCTTCCCTTCTGTGCTGCTTCGTTCTCGGTCGATCTGACTGTCGGTCGGACGTTCTGCCACGTTCACGATGCCTCGGTGACGACGGTCCCCGTGGCATCTGGCGCATCGGATCATCGGTCGACGTGATGCCGGCCCCTCGAACCTGTCGGGGCCGGTCGGCTCCGCAGGTTCAGGAGCAACCCGCACCCCCGTTCGGACGTCTTTGTGCTTCCGGGTACTGTGACGTAGGTCTCAGGCATTTGGTTGCACTCGAGCCACCATCATGACGGATCGACCGGCGCGGATCGACCATTCCTGTGGCGTATGGGTGAACTGTTACCGATCATCAGGCACAGGCCGCCACCGATCAGCAGCAGCCCCCCGGCCGCCATCACCGCAGGTCCCAGCGGATCGAGCCGGACCGTCCCCGACGTGCCGAGGCCGAACGCCAGGATGCCGAGAGACAGGATCGAAGCAAAGAGCCCGATCAGGATCGCCAGGATGCCGCCCACCCGCCACCACCGCAGGGCGGTGGCGACGACCGGGGCGAAGCACAGCACGCCGATGAACGGCCAGCTCCCGAGCAGGACGGGCAGCACGCCCTCGCCGGCGATGCCCAGTCGATCGATGACGCCGACGATCGCGTAGCTGGAACGCCTGACCGTCCCGGACACGACCCACGGCAGGAACGAGCCGATGATGACCAGAACCAGCCCACAGCCGGCCATCCAGCACGAGGCGACCCGAAGCCGCAGCCGGCGGTCGACCGCTGCCGAAGCGGGTGTCGTTGCGACGATCTGGGTCACCCGGTCAGTGTCGGACACGCCGGCTCCCCGGCCGTAGCCGGGTGCGAGCGGTCCAGCCGGAAGAGCGTTCTTGGGTCGAATGTCGTATTCACGTAGTTCGTGACTCATGTGTTTGCCGTGACCCCTGGTCAATAGGGGGATTGAAGTGGCATGGTTCTCCCTGGCGTGTCGTCTTGACAGTTGTCGTGCGATTCGACTCGCCGTGACTTGTTGATCACCAGCAGACGCAGCCGTGAATCACGGCCCATCGTGAGGAGGTGTCGCGCCGTGCCCGTGAGAGCTCGGCCGCAAGCCGCGTGGCGGCCCCATGGCCGTCCGGTGGACGCGCGCTGGAGGCAACGAGCCGGCGTGCTGCGCGTCGCCATCGGAGCCTTCCTGATCGGTGGATTGCTACTGGGCAGCGCGATCCCGACGGACGCGGTGCCACCACCCCCGGACAACCCTTCGGACGAGCAGATCCAGTCCGGTCAGAATCAGGCCGCCACCTCCGCGGCGGAGGTCGGCCGCCTCGCAGGGCTCGTCGCCAAGACCGAGGGTGACATCCAGCGGCTGCAGGTCGACCTGGAGACGAAGGCGGAGCTGGCCAACAAGGCCAGGGTCGACCTCGATGTCGCCGTGTCGGACGCGGCCGCCGCGGCGTCTGCGGCACAGCACGCGCAGGACGAGGCCGCCGCCGCAGCTCAGGCCGTCACCGACGCCAAGGTCAAGGCGTCCGCGTTCGCGGCGGCCTCCTTCCGCCAGGGTTCGCTTCTCGGCTCGATGAGCGCCTACTGGGACGCCGGCAGTGCCGGCGACGTCCTGCAGCGCCAGGAGCTGCTCGGACAGATGTCCGGGTCGCAGCTCAACGCGATGAACAACCTCGAGGCCACCCGGACGCACAAGGCGAACCTGGATTCGACCGCCCGGGCGGCGCTGGACGCTGCCAACGCGGCCCGGGCCCGGGCCGACGAGGCGAAGGTCGCCGCCGACCAAGCCCAACAGGAGGCGGCGGACTCGCTGCAGGCCGGCGAGGACCAGCTCGATGCGTTGGAGGCGCAGCACCGGCAACAACAGGCCGACTACCAGGCCGCACTGGCGAACGTGGCCGGGCTGCAGAACCAGCGCGACCAGTACAACCAATGGCTCGCCCAGAAGCAGGCCGAGGAGGAGGCCGCGCGCAAGGCGGCCGAGGAGGCCGCCCGTCAGGCCGCGGCGGAGGCTGCACGCCGGGCCGCCGAGCAGGAGGCGGCCAGACAGGCTGCGGCCGCGCAGGCGGCCGCGCACGCGGCGGCGGAGGCAGCAGCGGCGGCACAGGCGGCCGCCGAGGCCGAGGCCGAGCGCCAGTCGGCGGCGCAGGAGGCCGCCAACCAGGCGGCCCGCGCGGCACAAGAGGCGCAGGAGGCGCAGAACAACCCCGGTGCACCGCAGTACGCGACCTGCGACGACGCCAGGGCCGCGGGCCGCGGGCCGATTCCGCGGGACGATCCGTCCTATCGGTCCGAGCTCGACCCCAACAACAACGGCATCGCCTGCGACGGCGGCGCGGCGACCTCGTCGCCTGGCGCATCGGCCGGGTCGGAGCCGTACTACGCCAACTGTGACGACGCACGCGCGGCCGGCGTCGCACCGATCAACCGGGGAGATCCGGGCTACCGGGCGGCGCTGGACCCGAACGGCAACGGCATCGCCTGCGAGGGCACGGTCGCGGCCGCGCAGAACGCCTCGTATTCCGGCGACCCGTCCTCGCGCGGCCAGCGGGTGGTCGACGCGGCAAGGGCATGGTTGGGGACGCCCTACGCCTGGGGCGGCGGGGACTACAACGGTCCGACGCTTGGCATCCGGGACGGCGGCGTGGCCGACCGGCACGGCGACTACAACAAGGTCGGCTTCGACTGCTCGGGGTTGGCGCTGTACGCGTGGGCGCAGGTCGGTGTCTACCTGCCGCACTACTCCGTCTACCAGTACACCGGCCAGCCCAACAAGATCTCCAGGGATAACCTGCAGCCCGGCGACCTGGTGTTCTGGGCGAACAACACGTCCAACGCGAGCACCATCCACCACGTGGCGATCTGGATCGGCAACGACCAGATCATCGAGGCGCCGAACTCCGGCAGTTACGTGAAGGTCTCCGCGATGTACTGGAGCGGCTACATCGGGGCCGTGCGGCCCGGCTGAGGCCGGTGCAGTCGGGAGCACGGTCGGTCGAGGGCCGGGAAGCCGTCGGCTTCACCGGCACGGACGACAATCGGATTCATGCACACTCCCGCGCACGGTGCGGCGATCGTCGTGGCCGGCGGCTCCAGTCGCCGGTTGGGCGGCATCGACAAGCCCGCCCTGGTCGTCGGCGGCAGGTCGATGCTGCAGGTCGCGCTCGACGCCGTCGCCGGCGTGCCGGTCGTGGTGGTCGGGCCCGACCGGGATGTGCCGTCCGGCGTGACCGTGATCCGCGAGCAACCGGCGGGCGGAGGCCCGGCCGCCGCGATCGCCGCCGGGCTGACCGCGCTACCCGATGAGGTCCCGGCCGACGCGCTGGTGGTGATCCTCGCCGCCGATCTGCCTGCGATGGACGGGGCCGCCGTTCACCGGTTGTGCGCCGCCGTCCACGATGCCGCCACGGTGGCCGGTGCGATGGCCGGTGCGGTGCTGCTGGACGTACACGGCAGGCGCCAGTTCCTGGCCGGGGCCTGGCGGCACGCCGACCTGGCGTCCGCGGTGGCGCGGCGAGCGGACTGGCACGGCCGGTCGGTGCGCGAACTCCTGCTTCCGATCGCCGCAGTCGAGGTTCCCGGATGCGAGTACGCGACGGTGGACGTCGACACGCCGGACGATTGGCGTGCGCTGCCGCCGGCCATGGGACCGCGACGGGCAACGCCTGAGCAACACCTGTGAGCTGGCCCCGGCCGGGGGGCACGATCGATCAACTCACCCGGAGGCGGTCCGGACAATGGCAGTCTTGATGGGGCGCCCGCACCGTGGGACGCCTGCGGACAGGAGGACCGTTGAGCGAGCTTGCGAGCGAATCATGGGCACACATCGCTCCGTTGAAACCCGGGAAGGGGTGCAATGAGCGAGCTTGCGAGCGAATCATGGGCACACATCGCTCCGTTGAAACCCGGGAA